>CBIGPF010000032.1:0-42412 GCA_966191535.1 uncultured Pseudomonas sp.
GCGTCAGCCGGGAGAGCTGACTTTGGTGAAGCGGTACAGTTATCCGTATTGGCGGGAACCGTCGGCCCTGCCGACGGATCGCGGGCGTGGCCCGCTCATACAGGTTGGGCCGCAGTAACCGGGAAACGCCGACGTGCAACGCCCATTTGCAGGAGCGGGCCACGCCCGCGAACAGCGGCCGTTGGTGCTGCTGAACGTCAGGCCTTCTGATCCGCCTGCCACGCATCGATCACTTCCTGCGCCGCACGGAAAGCGTCGATGGCCGCCGGGACGCCGGCGTAGACCGCGCAATGCAGCAATGCTTCGCGAATCTCTTCCACCGTGCAGCCATTGTTCAGCGCGCCGCGCACGTGGCCTTTCAGTTCCTGCGGGCACTTGAGCGCGGTCAACGCGGCCAGGGTGATCAGGCTGCGGGTCTTGCGCGGCAGGCCGTCGCGGTTCCAGACGCCGCCCCAGGCGTGCTCGTTGACGAAGTCCTGCAGCGGCTGGGTGAATTCGGTGGCGTTGCCCAGTGCCCGGTCGACGAACGCGTCGCCCATCACTTCACGGCGGACCTGTTCGCCGCCTTTGCGGTTGTCGTTGCTCATGATGATTCCTTCAGAGTCCTTCCAGGCGCACGCGGGCGGTGCCGGAGCGCAGCATGTTGAGTTGTTCGGCAGCGGCCTTCGAAACGTCGATGATCCGTCCGCGGCCAAACGGCCCGCGGTCGTTGATGCGCACCACGACGCTGCGACCGTTGTCGAGGTTGGTGACCTTCACCCGCGTGCCGAATGCCAGCGTGCGGTGCGCGGCGGTCAGGGCGTTCTGGTTGAAGCGCTCGCCGCTGGCGGTGCGCTTGCCATGGTGTGCCTTGCCGTAATAGGACGCGGTGCCTTCGGCGCGGTAGCCGCGGCCGGAGACTTCCGAGTCGCTGACGTACGACGTGGTGCTACAGCCGGCCAGCAGGGCCAGGCAGCCGACGAGGGCCATGGGTCGCAACATCGAACCTCCGGACGAAAAAACGCCGGGCAAGCCCGGCGTCGTTGAAGTGTGGGCTCAGCCTTCGAGCTTCTTCTTCAGCAGTTCGTTCACTTGCGCCGGGTTGGCCTTGCCCTTGGCGGCTTTCATGGCCTGGCCGACGAAGAAGCCGAACATCTTGCCGCGCTTGGCTTCGTCGCTGGCGCGGTACTGTTCGACCTGCTCGGCGTTGGCCGCCAGCACGTCGTCCAGCAGCTTCTCGACGGCGCCGGAATCGGTGTTCTGCACCAGGTCCTTGGCCTTGATGATCTCGTCGGGCGAGCCTTCACCTTCGGCCATGGCGGCGAACACGGTCTTGGCCGCCTTGCCGTTGATGGTGCCGTCCTTCAGGCGCAGGATCATGCCGCCCAGGTGCTCGGCGGATACCGGCGACTGCTCGATCTCCAGGTTGTCCTTGTTGAGCAAGCTGGACAGCTCGCCCATTACCCAGTTGGCCGCCAGCTTGGCGTCGGCGCAGATGGCCTGCACCTGTTCGAAGTACTCGGCCATCTCGCGGCTGGCGGACAGCACGCTGGCGTCGTAGGCGGACAGCCCGTACTGGCTTTCGAAGCGCTCGCGCTTCTGGTCCGGTAGTTCCGGCAGCTGGCCGCGCAGTTCTTCGAGGAAGGCGCGCTCGATCACCACCGGCAGCAGGTCCGGGCAGGGGAAGTAACGGTAGTCGTTGGCTTCTTCCTTGCTGCGCATGGAGCGCGTTTCGTTGGCCGCTACGTCATACAGGACGGTTTCCTGGACGATCTTGCGGCCAGACTCCAGCTCGTCGATCTGCCAGGCAATCTCGGTGTTGATGGCGCGCTCGATGAACTTGAACGAGTTGACGTTCTTGATCTCGCGGCGCGTGCCGAACTCGGCCTGCCCCTTGGGGCGCACCGAGACGTTGCAGTCGCAGCGCAGCGAGCCTTCGGCCATGTTGCCGTCGCAGATGCCCAGGTAGCGCACCAGCGCATGGATCGCCTTGGCATAAGCCACGGCTTCCTTGGCGCTGCGCATCTCCGGCTCGGAGACGATCTCCAGCAGCGGCGTGCCGGCGCGGTTCAGGTCGATGCCGCTCATGCCGTGGAAGTCTTCGTGCAGGCTCTTGCCGGCGTCCTCTTCCAGGTGCGCGCGGGTGATGCCGACACGCTTGACGGTGCCGTCTTCCAGGGTGATGTCCAGGTGGCCCTTGCCAACGATGGGGTGGTCCATCTGGCTGGTCTGGTAGCCCTTGGGCAGGTCCGGGTAGAAGTAGTTCTTCCGGGCGAAGACGTTGCGCTCGGCGATCTCGGCGTTGATCGCCAGGCCGAACTGGCAGGCCATGCGCACGGCTTCCTGATTCAGTACCGGCAGGGTGCCGGGCATCGCCAGGTCGACCAGGCTGGCCTGGGTGTTCGGGGCGGCGCCGAAGGTGGTGGCGCTACCGGAGAAGATCTTCGATTGGGTGGAGAGCTGTGCGTGGATTTCCAGCCCGATCACGGTTTCCCATTGCATGTGTGTCGTCCTCAGAATCCAGCCGGTGCTTGTTTGTGCCAGTCACTGACCAGTTGGTACTGGTGCGCGACGTTGAGCAGGCGGCCTTCCTGGAAGTACGGCGCGAGCAACTGGACACCCACCGGCAGACCGTCGACAAAGCCGGCAGGCATGGACAGGCCCGGGATGCCGGCGAGGTTGGCGGTGATGGTGTAGATGTCTTCCAGGTACTGGGCGACCGGGTCGTTGTTCTTCTCGCCCAGTTTCCAGGCCGGGTTCGGCGTGGTCGGTCCGAGGATTACGTCGACGTCGGCGAAGGCATTGATGAAGTCGTTCTTGATCAGACGGCGAATCTTCTGAGCCTTGAGGTAGTACGCGTCGTAGTAACCGGCGGAAAGCGCGTAGGTGCCGACCATGATGCGGTTCTTCACTTCGGCGCCGAAGCCTTCGGCGCGGGAGCGCTTGTACAGGTCTTCGAGATTCTGCGGGTTCTCGCAACGGTAGCCGTAGCGAACGCCATCGAAGCGCGACAGGTTGGAGCTGGCTTCTGCGGGCGCGATCACATAATAGGCAGGGATCGCGTGCTGCATGTTCGGCAGGGAGATTTCCTTGACCACCGCGCCGAGCTGCTTGAGCTGCTCGACCACCTTCATCACCGCGTCGGCGATGCGGCTGTCCAGGCCGGCGCCGAAGTATTCCTTCGGCAGGCCGATGCGCAGGCCGGTCAGCGGCTTGGCCAGCGCGGCCAGGTAATCGTCCACCGGCTGGTCGACGCAGGTGGAATCCTTCGGATCGAAGCCGGCCATGGCGCCGAGCATCAGCGCGCAATCCTCGGCGGTGCGGGCCAGCGGGCCGCCCTGATCGAGGCTGGAGGCGTAGGCGATCATGCCCCAGCGGGAAACGCGGCCGTAGGTCGGCTTGATGCCGGTGAGGTTGGTCAGCGCGGCCGGCTGGCGGATCGAACCGCCGGTGTCGGTGCCGGTGGCCGCCGGGATCAGGCGCGCGGCCACGGCGGCGGCGGAACCGCCGGAGGAGCCGCCCGGTACGCGCGAGGTGTCCCAGGGGTTCTTCACCGGGCCGTAGTGGCTGGATTCGTTGGCCGAACCCATGGCGAACTCGTCCATGTTCAGCTTGCCCAGGCTCACGGTGCCGGCGTCGGCCAGGCGCTCGACGACGGTGGCGTCGTAGGGCGAGACGAAGGCGTCGAGGATCTTCGAGCCGCAGCTGGTGCGCACTCCCTGGGTGCAGAACAGGTCCTTGTGGGCGATCGGTGCGCCGAGCAGGGCACCGGTCTCGCCTTTGGCGCGCCGCTCGTCGGCCGCCTTGGCCTGGGCCAGGGCGATTTCCTCAGTGATAGTGATGAAGCTGTTCAACTGCGGGTCGAGCTGCTGGATGCGCGCGAGCAGGGCAGTGGCCAGTTCCTGGGCGGAGAATTGCTTGTCGGCGAGTCCGCGGGCGACTTCGGCGAGGGTCAATTGATGCAGCATATGTCCGTGTCCTTAGCGCTTACTCGATGACTTTCGGGACGAGGTAAAGGCCGTCTTCCACGGCCGGCGCGATGGCCTGGTAGGCTTCGCGGCGGTTCTCCTCGGTGACCGCGTCGGCGCGCAGGCGCTGCGTGGCCTCCAGCGGGTGGGCCAGGGGCTCCACGCCGTCGGTGTCGACCGCCTGCATGGCGTCGATCAGGCCGAGGATGTTGTTCAGGGTGTCGGTGGTGCGCGAAATGTCGGCTTCCGCCAGGCCCAGGCGGGCGAGGTGGGCGATCTTTTCCACGTCGGAGCGTTCAAGCGCCATCGGGGTCTCCAGCTAGAGCGGCCCGGTTCGAACTGGACCTGGCCGGAAGGATTTTGTGGGGCAGGGAACAGAACCGGCGGCGCATGGTCGAAGGCCGCTGGGACGGGCCTGCAGGCCCGAAAAACGAGGAATCTAGCATAAATTGCCGCCTTGCCCAAAACCCCCGTCATTGTTAGAGTTTGCCGCACTTTTTTACCCGCGCACTTTTCACCCACGCGCCACCTATGGGTTTCTTTCCAATGTTCAAAAAACTGCGTGGCATGTTCTCCAGTGATCTGTCGATCGACCTGGGCACTGCCAATACCCTTATTTATGTGCGCGAGCGCGGCATCGTCCTGAACGAACCGTCCGTGGTCGCCATTCGTAGCCACGGCAGCCAGAAGAGCGTGGTAGCGGTCGGTACCGAAGCCAAGCGCATGCTGGGCCGTACCCCGGGCAACATTGCCGCCATTCGTCCGATGAAGGACGGCGTGATCGCCGACTTCAGCGTCTGCGAGAAGATGCTGCAGTACTTCATCAACAAGGTTCACGAGAACAGCTTCCTGCAGCCCAGCCCGCGCGTGCTGATCTGCGTGCCGTGCAAGTCCACCCAGGTGGAACGCCGCGCCATCCGTGAATCGGCCCTGGGCGCCGGCGCCCGTGAGGTGTACCTGATCGAAGAGCCGATGGCTGCCGCCATCGGCGCCGGCCTGCCGGTCGAAGAGGCCCGTGGTTCCATGGTCGTCGATATCGGCGGCGGCACCACCGAGATCGCCCTGATCTCCCTCAACGGCGTGGTCTATGCCGAATCCGTCCGCGTCGGCGGCGACCGCTTCGACGAAGCCATCGTCACCTACGTGCGCCGCAACTACGGCAGCCTGATCGGCGAATCCACCGCCGAGCGCATCAAGCAGGAAATCGGCACCGCCTTCCCAGGCGGCGAAGTCCGCGAAGTCGACGTCCGTGGCCGCAACCTGGCCGAAGGCGTACCGCGCAGCTTCACCCTGAATTCCAACGAAGTGCTCGAAGCGCTGCAGGAATCCCTGGCAACCATCGTCCAGGCGGTCAAGAGCGCCCTGGAGCAGTCTCCGCCGGAACTGGCTTCCGACATCGCCGAGCGCGGCCTGGTGCTGACCGGCGGTGGCGCGCTGCTGCGCGACTTGGACAAGCTGCTGGCCCAGGAAACCGGCCTGCCGGTGATCGTCGCCGAAGACCCGCTGACCTGCGTCGCCCGTGGCGGCGGCAAGGCGCTGGAAATGATGGACCGTCATTCGATGGACCTGCTTTCCACCGAATAAGGTGGGAAGTCCTGTAGAGGTCGGTTGACGTTTTGCCCCAGCGGGTGAAACTTCAACCGACTTTGCACAGCTAGGAGCCGGTCATCAAACCGATATTCTCCAAAGGGCCCTCGCTGGGTGCGCGCCTGCTGGTGCTCGCCGTCCTGTCGGTCGCCTTGATGGTGGTCGATGCCCGCTTTGATTATCTGAAACCGGTACGCAGCCAGATGGGCCTCGTGCTGAGCCCCTTCTATGGCATCGCCGACTTCCCCGTTCGTGCCTGGGAAGGTGTGCGTGACCAGTTCACCAGCCGCAGCGAGCTGCTGGCCGAGAACGAGCGTCTGAAGGCCGAGCAGCTGCTGATGCAGCGCCGCCTGCAGAAGCTGGCCACCCTCACCGAACAGAACGTGCGCCTGCGCGAGCTGCTCAACTCCTCCGCCCTGGTCGACGACAAGGTGCTGGTGGGCGAGCTGATCGGCGTCGACCCGAACCCCTTCACCCAGCGCATCCTGATCGACAAGGGCGAGAAGGACGGCGTGTTCCAGGGACAGCCGGTACTCGATGCCAGCGGCCTGATGGGGCAGGTGGTCGAGGTCATGCCCTACACCGCGCGCGTGCTGCTGCTGACCGATACCACCCACAGCATTCCGGTGCAGGTGAACCGCAATGGCCTGCGTGCCATCGCCGTGGGCACCGGCAACCCGGAGCGCCTCGAACTGCGCTACGTCGCCGATACCGCCGACATCAAGGAAGGCGACCTGCTGGTCAGTTCCGGCCTTGGGCAGCGCTTCCCGGCCGGTTATCCGGTGGCAGTGGTGAAAGAAGTCCTGCACGACACCGGAGGGCCTTTCGCCACCATTCGTGCCGTGCCAACCGCCAAGATGAACCGCAGCCGCTACGTGCTGCTGGTGTTCAGCGACAGCCGTACCCCCGAGCAGCGCGCTACCGATGCCGCCGAAGCCCAGGCCGAGGCTGATCGCAAGGCAGCCGAGTCCGGCGCGCCGGCGCAGCCTGCGCCGGGCACTCCGGCCGTTCCGTCGCATGACGGCGCATCGCCTGCCACTCCTGCTGCTCCCGCCGCCCCAGCCCATCCGGCTGGCGCCAATGGCACCGCCCCTGCCGCGCCTGGTGCGCCGGCCTCGCACCCTGATGCAAGGGCCCGACACTGATGGCGGGTCAGGGCTCGAACAACGGTTGGGCCATCTGGCTCACCCTGCTGGCGGCACTGCTGCTGTCGGTGGCGCCCATGCCGAGCTTCATGGAGATCGGACGCCCCCTGTGGCTGGCGATGTTCCTGACCTACTGGGTGCTCTACCTGCCGCACAAGGTCGGCATGCTGACCGCCTGGGTGTTCGGTGTCGCTGAAGACGTGCTCTACGGCAGCCTGCTGGGGCAGAACGCCCTGATCCTGAGCCTGATCATCTGTCTGGTGCTGTCGTTGCACCAGCGCCTGCGCATGTTCCCCATCTGGCAGCAATGCCTGGTGTTGCTGGTGGTCTTCGGTCTCGCCCAACTGGTCCAGCTATGGATCAGCGCCCTGACCGGCAACCGCCCGCCGACCCTGGTGTTCCTCCTGCCGGCACTGGTCAGTGCCTTGCTCTGGCCCTGGGTCTATACACTGCTGCGGGCCCTGCGGCTGCGCCTGAACATCAACTGATCGCCCCCGTAGAGGGGGAATCGCCGGGCCCGTATTGCGCGGGTCCGCTTCGGAGTCCCTGATGGCCCAGCTGTACCTCGCCTCCAGTTCGCCGCGCCGCCGCGAGCTGCTCACCCAGATCGGCCTGCCGTTCCACATCGTGCCTGCCTCCATCGATGAGACGCCGGAGTCCGGCGAGTCGGCGCACGCCTACGTCGAGCGCCTGGCGCGCGGCAAGGCGCTGGCCGGGCTGAACTTCCTCGCTCAGCGCGCCGATGTCTGCGTGCTCGGCGCTGATACTGCCGTGGTGCTGGACGGCCGTATCCTTGGCAAGCCCGTTGACCGTGACGACGCCCTGGCCATGCTGCAGGCGCTGTCCGGTCGCGAGCACGAGGTGCTGACCGCCGTGGCCGTGGCCGACCGCGATCGTTGCGAGGCGCGCGTGGTCAGCAGTCGTGTGACATTCCGCGCAGTTTCGGCCGACGAAGCCGAACGCTACTGGGAAACCGGCGAGCCGCAGGACAAGGCTGGTGGCTATGCTATCCAGGGGCTCGCGGCGGTGTTCGTCAGCCGCGTCGAGGGCAGCTACAGCGCCGTGGTCGGCTTGCCCCTGTGCGAAACCTCGGCATTGCTGGCTGACTTCTCCATCCCTAGCTGGCAGTCTTGATCGGAAAGTAGCGCTGGCACGACTCCGGGCGCGATAAGGAAGGGCGCATGAGCGAAGAGATTCTGATCAATATCACGCCGATGGAATCGCGCGTGGCGGTGGTGGAGAACGGCGTCCTGCAGGAGGTCCACGTCGAGCGCACGCTGCGCCGCGGGATCGTCGGCAACATCTACAAGGGCAAGGTCGTGCGCGTGCTGCCAGGTATGCAGGCGGCTTTCGTCGACGTCGGCCTGGAGCGCGCGGCCTTCATCCATGCGGCGGAGATATCCACCCGCGAGGGCAGCGCCGTGGAGAGCATCGGCGCGCTGGTCCATGAAGGGCAGAGCCTGGTCGTGCAGGTCACCAAGGATCCCATCGGCACCAAGGGCGCGCGCCTCACGACGCACCTGTCGATTCCCTCGCGCTACCTGGTCTATATGCCGCGTACCAGCCATGTCGGCATTTCCCTGAAGATCGAGGACGAGCACGAGCGCGAGCGCCTCAAACAGGTGGTCGCCAAGTGCGTCGAGGCCGAGGGCATCGTCGAGCGGGGCGGGTTCATCCTGCGCACCGCGGCCGAGGGCGCCGGCGAGGACGAGATCCTCGCCGACATTCGCTACCTGCGCCGTCTCTGGGATCAGATCGACGCACAGATCAAGACCGTTGGCGCGCCGACGATGATCTACGAAGACCTTTCCCTGGCCCTGCGCACCCTGCGCGACCTGGTGAATCCGCGCATCGAGAAGATCCGCGTCGATTCCCGGGAGAACTTCCAGAAGATCACGCAGTTCGTCGAAGAACTGATGCCGGAAATCGCCGACCGCCTGGAGCACTACCCGGGCGAACGGCCGATCTTCGACCTCTACGGGGTCGAGGACGAGGTGCAGAAGGCGCTGGAGCGCAAGGTGCTGCTCAAGTCCGGTGGCTACCTGATCATCGACCCGACCGAGGCGATGACCACCATCGACGTGAACACCGGTGCCTTCGTCGGCCACCGCAACCTCGAAGAGACCATCTTCAAGACCAACCTCGAGGCGGCTACCGCCATCGCCCGCCAGATGCGCCTGCGCAACCTGGGCGGGATCATCATCATCGACTTCATCGACATGGAAGACGAGGAGCACCGCCGCCAGGTCCTGCGGACCCTGGAAAAGCAACTCGAACGCGACCATGCCAAGACCAACATCATCGGCATCACCGAACTTGGCCTGGTGCAGATGACCCGCAAGCGTACCCGCGAAAGCCTGGTGCAGGTGCTCTGCGAGCCCTGCCCGAGTTGCCAGGGGCGCGGCATGCTGAAGACCGCCGAGACCATCTGCTACGAGATCTTCCGCGAGATCCTCCGCGAGGCGCGCGCCTACCAGGCCAATTCCTACCTGGTGCTGGCCAACCAGAAAGTGGTGGATCGCCTGCTCGACGAGGAGTCGGGGAACGTCGCGGACCTGGAGCTGTTCATCGGCCGTCCCATCAAGTTCCAGGTCGAGGCCATGTACTCCCAGGAGCAATACGACGTGGTCCTGCTTTGAGCGGCGGATCGCAGAATGTGGAGTTTTGGCAGGAGGCCGCCGTGCAATGGGGTTTCCTGGAGCTTTGCCTGACGCACACTGTCAGACTGGGTTCGACCTTGCATGGCTGGGAGGCCGCTCGATGATCCTTCGCTTCACCCTACAGGCAGCCGGCTGACATGGAGCGCGCCGGCCGGCTCTTCGCCACGTCCCTGCGCATCATCCTGGGCCTTCTGGCACTGGGACTGGTGCTGCTCGCGCTGTACGTCAGCCTCGGTCGGCAACTGGTGCCGCTGGTGGCGGAGTACCGTGACGACCTGGCGCAGAAGGCCAGCGAACAACTGGGCCTGCCGGTGGCCATCGGCGCCCTGGAAGGGCATTGGCATGCCTTCAGCCCGATCATCGTGGTTCGCGATATCCAGTTGGGCGAGGGCAATGATTCGCTGCGTCTGGAGCGTGTGCGCCTGACTCCGGACATTCTCGGCAGCGTGATGGCACGCCAGCCGCGCATCGACAGCCTGGAGCTGGAAGGTCTGCACCTGACCCTGCGCGAAGACGAAGAGGGCAAATGGCACGCCGACGGCCTGCCCAGCCGCGGCGGCGATACTGATCCGCGCAAGCTCATCGACCTGCTGCTGACCCCGCGGCGCCTGTCGCTGATGGACAGCCAATTGACCGTGCTGCCGCAGCAGGCCAACCCGCTGTCGCTGACCTATGTCGGCATGACCCTGCGCAGCGGCAGCCGCCAGCGGCTGGAGGCGCGCCTCAGCCTGCCGAGCGGCGAGCCGGTGGCGGCCCGCCTGGAAACCCGCCTGGATCGCGACGACTGGACGAAGAGCTCGGGCCAGTTGTACCTGAGCCTGCCCCAGGCCGACTGGGCCAAGTGGCTGCCCGAACGCCTCACCGGCGCCTGGAAGCTGTCCCAGGCCAAGGCCGGCGGCGAGTTCTGGGCGACCCTCGACAAGGGCGTGCCGGTTTCTGCCGTTGCGCGGCTGAATGCCCCGCAGATCAACGTTGCGCTGGGCGAGCGCAAGCCGGTCAGCCTGAGCGATCTGGGCGTCAGCCTGTTTTTCCAGCGCAAGGGCGACGACTTCGATCTGCGTGTCGCCGATCTGGCGGCGAACCTTGGTGAAACCCGCTGGGGTGAAGTGGAACTGGAGCTGACTCGCCGGATGCAGGGCGAGGAGCACTGGCAACTGCGTGCCGATCGTCTCGACCTGACCCCGCTGACACCGCTGATCACCACCCTGGTGCCGCTGCCGGACACAGTCGACGAATGGCTGGATGGGCTCAAGCCCCAGGGCGTGCTGCACAACGTCAACGTCGACTACTGGCCGCAGCGCGAGGGCGCCGAGCGCCTTGCCTACGCCACCAACCTCGAGAAGGTGGGTGTCAGTGCTTTCCACGACGTGCCCGCCGTGGCCAACGTCGATGGCACCTTCAGCGGCAACCTTGGTGGTGGGACGCTCGACGCCAATGCCCAGGACTTCATGCTGCACCTGGCCACCCTGTTTCCCGAGCCCTGGCACTACCGCACAGCCCACGCGCGGCTGTTCTTCCAGCTCAACGACGAGGCCTTCACCCTCGGCAGCCACCTGATGAAGGTAGAAGGCGAGGAGGGCACGCTGGCCGGCGACATGCTGATCCGCCTGATGCGCGACCCGGAGGCGGAGGACTACATGGACCTGCGCGTCGGCATGAGCAATGGCGATGCGCGCTACACCGGCAAATACCTGCCCACCGTCATCCCGCAGATGAGCAAGGACCTCGCCGCGTGGCTCAAGGGCTCGATCAAGAGTGGCCGTATCGAGCAGGGCTACTTCCTCTGGCAGGGCTCGCTGCAGAAGCATTCGGCACCCGAGGCCCACGCCTTGAGCCTGTACTTCAAGGTCCACGACGGCGTGCTCGACTACCAGCCGGGCTGGCCCGGCCTGAGCAAGGCCGAGGGTGAGGTGCGGGTCGAGGACACCGGCGTCAGCATCAATGCCACCAGCGGGCAGATCCTCAACAGCCAGGTGCGCGACGTGTCGGTGGAGATTCCCCACACGGAGCCGGGTGAGGTGTCCCATCTGCACGTGAACGGCGATATCGACAGCAGTCTCGTCGATGGCCTGAAGATCCTCCAGGACTCGCCGATCGGCGCGACTCACACGTTCGCCGGCTGGGAAGGTGCAGGCGACCTCAACGGCCACCTCAACCTGGATATCCCGCTGGCCAAGGGCGAAATGAGCAAGGCCCGCGTGATCGTCGACTTCGATACCGACAAGGCCCAGTTGAAGATCGCCAAGCCCGAGCTGAGGCTTGAGCAGGTCAAGGGCAAGTTCCGCTACGACACCGACAGCGGTCTGAGCGGGCAGAACATTGCCGCCCAGGTGCTGGGCAGCCGCATCACCGGCAGCATCCGCGCCGAAGGCCGCAACGGCGTGCCACGCACGCGGGTGCTGGTGGGCGGCCAGGTGCCGGTGAAGGCCCTGCTCGACTGGGGCAAGGTGCAGAAGCAGCTGCCGGTGGACGGCCGAGTGCCGTTCCAGCTCAACCTGTTGCTCGACGGCAAGGACAGTCAGCTGCAGGTCGCTTCCAGCCTGCAGGGCGTGAGCATCGATCTGCCGGCGCCGCTGGGCAAGGCTGCCCAGGAAACCCGCGAGAGCGAATGGCGCATGACCCTGGATGGTGCCGAGCGCCGCTACTGGGCGACCTATGGCGATCGCGCCAGTCTGGCCTATGCCGCGCCTGCAGACCAGCCGCTGGCGGGCCGTGGCGTGCTGCGCCTGGGTGGTGATCCCGCCGTGCTGCCCAACTGGAATGGCGTCCAGGTGCGCGGCAAGATCGACGAAGTCGACGCCGATGCCTGGATGGCTGTCGCGAAGAAGTATTCCAACACCGGTGTAGAAGGCGCTGCGGGACTATTGCGCGGTGCAGACCTGCAGATCGGTCGATTCAAGGGCTTCGGACAGACCCTGGAAAACCTGACGTTGGACGTGGCGCGCGTCGACAGCAACTGGCAGGTCGGGCTGGTCAGTTCGCTGGTCTCCGGCAAAGTCACGGTGCCCGACAGCAAGGTGAAACCGATCCAGATCGCTCTGGACCGCATCAACCTGCCCAAGGGTGAGGCCATTGACTCCGAGAAGGCGGTGGAAGCACCGGATCCGCTGGCGAATATCGACCCGCGCACCTTGCCGCCGATGGATGTGAGCATTCGCCAGGTATTGAAGGCGGGCAAGCCGGTCGGCGCCTGGAGTTTCAACGTGCGGCCGACACCTACCGGCCTGGGCTTCAACGATGTGAACCTCGACCTGCGTGGCCTGTCGGTGAAGGGCAACCTGCGCTGGGATGGTACGGGGGCAAGCGCTCGCAGCACCTTCCAGGGGCAGCTCGACGGCAAGAACCTGGGCGATGTGCTCAAGGCCTGGGACTTTGCGCCCAGCGTGACCAGCGACCGCTTCCGCGTGGACATCAACGGCAACTGGCCGGGCTCCCCGGCGGCGCTGAACCTGAGGCGTTTCGGCGGCACCCTCGACGCCAGCCTGCGCAAGGGCCAGTTCGTCGAAGTGGAGGGCGGTGCCAATGCCCTGCGCGTATTCGGCCTGCTCAACTTCAATGCCATCAACCGCCGCCTGCGCCTGGACTTCTCCGACCTGCTGGGCAAGGGCCTGAGCTATGACCGCGTGAAGGGTGTGCTCACTGCCAACGATGGCGTGTACTTCACCCGCGAGCCGTTGCGCCTGGATGGCCCGTCGAGCAACCTCGAGCTGAACGGCACCCTGGACCTGGCCCACGACCAGATCGACGCCAAGTTGCTGGTGACCCTGCCGGTGACCAACAACCTGCCGCTGGCGGCCCTGATCGTCGGCGCTCCGGCCATTGGCGGCGCACTCTTCGTGGTGGACAAGCTGCTGGGTGACAAGGTCGCGCGTTTCGCCAGCGTGCAGTACAGCGTGAAGGGGCCGTGGCAGAGCCCGACCATCGCGTTCGAGAAACCCTTCGAAAAGCCTCATTGAGCCCGTCAATCGAGCATAAAGTCCGGGCTTCAGTTAGCATGAAACCCAGACACCGACGGAGCTCAGCATGTCTCTTGCCGTCATCCAGATGGTCAGCCAGGACGATATTCTGGCCAATCTCGCCGCCGCCCGTCGCCTGCTCGAACAGGCTGCCGAGGGTGGCGCACGCCTCGCTGTGTTGCCGGAGAACTTCGCTGCCATGGGCCGTCGCGATCTTGCGGATATCGGCCGTGCCGAAGCAATGGGCGAAGGCCCGGTCCTGCCCTGGTTGAAAAGCACCGCTCGCGACCTCAGTTTGTGGATAGTCGCCGGCACCTTGCCGTTGCCGCCGGCGGACCAGCCAGAAGCCAAGTCCAACGCTTGTTCGTTGCTGGTGGATGAGCACGGTGACGTGGCAGCGCGCTACGACAAGCTGCACCTGTTCGATGTGGACGTCGCCGACGCCCGCGGCCGTTATCGCGAGTCGGATGATTACGCCTTCGGCCAGCGTGTAGTGGTGGCGGACACGCCGGTCGGTCGCCTGGGGCTGACGGTCTGCTACGACCTGCGCTTCCCCGAGCTCTACACCGCATTGCGCGAAGCCGGCGCAGAGCTGATCAGCGCCCCCGCCGCCTTCACTGCAGTCACCGGTGCGGCGCACTGGGAAGTCCTCGTCCGCGCCCGCGCCATCGAGACCCAGTGCTACCTGCTGGCGGCGGGACAGGGCGGTACCCACCCCAAAGGACGGGAAACCTGGGGCCAGTCGGCCATCGTCGACCCCTGGGGGCGTATCCTCGCCGAACAGGCCAAGGGTGAGGCCGTGCTGCTCGCCGAACGCGACAGCGAGGAACAGGCGGCGGTCCGGCAGCGCATGCCGATTGCCCGGCACAGAAGATTTTTCCCGCCGGTCGAACCTCGACCGGCGCGTACGGAGTGAATATGAGCGAACTGTTGTCATCCGTCAGTCAGCACCTGCTGGCCCCCGGTGGTCTGGATATCGACCAGCTGTCGCCTATCCTGCATGAACTGAGCGGCCCCGGCATCGACGCCGCCGACCTGTACTTCCAAAGCCAGGTCTCCGAGTCCTGGATGCTGGAGGACGGCATCGTCAAGGAAGGCAGCTTCCACATGGATCAAGGCGTCGGCGTGCGCGCGCAGTCCGGTGAGAAGACCGGCTTCGCCTACAGCAACGCGATCAACCATGAAGCCCTGATCCAGGCAGCCCGCGCCGCCCGTTCGATCTCCCGCGCCGGGCAGAACGGCAAGGTACAGGCCTTCCAGGCTGTGGTACCGACCCGCCTGTACGCTGGCGAGAATCCGCTGGACGTGATGAGCCGTGCCGAGAAGGTGGAGTTGCTGCAGAAGATCGACGCCGCCACCCGCGCGCTCGATCCGCGCATCCAGCAGGTCACCGTCAGCCTCGCCGGTGTCTGGGATCAGGTGCTGATCGCCGCGGCGGACGGCTCGCTGGCCGCGGACATCCGCCCGCTGGTGCGCTTCAACGTCAGCGTCATCGTCGAGCAGAATGGCCGCCGCGAGCGCGGTGGTCACGGCGGCGGCGGTCGCACCGATTACAAGTACTTCCTCCAGGAAGACCGTGCCATGAGCTACGCCCGCGAGGCGCTGCGCCAGGCGCTGGTCAATCTTGAAGCGGTGCCCGCGCCGGCCGGCAGTCTGCCGGTAGTGATGGGGGCCGGCTGGTCCGGCGTGCTGCTGCACGAAGCCGTGGGTCATGGTCTGGAAGGCGACTTCAACCGCAAGGGCAGCTCGAACTACAGCGGTCGCATCGGCGAGAAGGTCGCTTCCAGCCTGTGCACCATCGTCGACGACGGCACCATCGCCGGCCGTCGCGGTTCGCTGTCGGTGGACGACGAAGGCACACCCACCAACTGCAACGTGCTGATCGAGAACGGCATCCTGAAGGGCTACATGCAGGACAAGCTCAACGCCCGTCTGATGGGCGTGGCGCGCACCGGCAACGGCCGTCGCGAGTCCTATGCGCACCTGCCGATGCCGCGCATGACCAACACCTACATGCTGGCCGGGCAGAGCGATCCGGAAGAGATCATCGCCAGTGTCGAGCGTGGCATCTACTGCGCGAACCTCGGTGGCGGCCAGGTGGACATCACCAGCGGCAAGTTCGTCTTCGCCACCAGCGAGGCCTACCTGATCGAGAACGGCAAGATCACCCGCCCGGTGAAGGGCGCGACCCTGATCGGCAACGGTCCGGAAGTGATGAGCCGGGTGTCCATGGTCGGCAACGACTTGGCGCTGGATAGCGGTGTGGGCACCTGCGGCAAGGACGGCCAGTCCGTGCCGGTCGGTGTCGGTCAGCCGACTCTGAAGATCGACGCCATCACTGTCGGCGGCACGGGCGCCTGAGGCCGTTGCGAGCAGGGCTGGATGTGAGGGACGCGGCTGCTCAGCGCAGGCCGCGTTTGAGCTCGTCCAGTTCGCGGATGTACTTGAAGATCTTCCGCGCCGCTGCCGGAGGCTTGTTGTGAGCGGCCTCGTGCTGGGCGTGGCGGATCAGCTGGAGCAGATGCTGGCGGTCGCTTTCCGGGTATTCGCCGAAGAAGGCCGACAGCGCGGCGTCACCACCGGTGATCAGGTGGTCGCGCCAGCGCTCCAGGGCGTGGAAGCGTTCGTTGTACTGGCGGGTCGACGTATCGACCTGCTCCAGAAGGGCGAGGATGGCCTCGACGTCCTGGTCGCGCATCAGCTTGCCGATGAACTGCCGATGGCGCTTCTTGGCGGCGTTGGCCTTGTGCTTGGGAGCTTCTTCCAGCGCGCGGCGCAGCGGATCGGTCAGCGGCATGCGATCGAGCATGTCGGCCTTGAGCGTGGTGAGGCGCTCGCCGAGTTCCTGCAGCGCGTGCATTTCGCGTTTTACTTGCGACTTGCTCTTCTCATCGAAGGACGAGTCGTCATCGTGAATTTCAGCCATGGCGGGGGTCTCGTTGAAAACGCCGCCATGATAACGAGTCAGGGGCCGCTTGTCCGGCCCACGCCGGTTGCCGCCGCCTGATGGCAGGGCCGGAACATGAACAGGAGAGGCATGCAATGAGCGAACACAACCCGGCAGTGAGCCCGGAGGTCCTTCCCGAACTGCACGAGCAGGTCGAGCGGATCATCGCCGAGGCTTCCCGGCAGGGCGCCAGCGCCTGTGAGGTAGCGGTGTCGGTGGAGCAGGGGCTGTCGACCTCGGTGCGCCAGGGTGAAGTCGAGACCGTCGAATTCAACCGCGACCAGGGCTTCGGCATCACCCTCTACGTCGGTCAGCGAAAGGGTTCGGCGAGCACCTCGGCCACCGGCGAGGACGCTATCCGGGAAACCGTGGCGGCGGCGCTGGCGATTGCCAAGCACGCCTCCGAAGACGATTGCGCCGGCCTGGCGGACCCGGCACTGATGGCGCGTGACCTGCCGGACCTGGACCTGTACCACGGCTGGTCGATTACCCCTGACCAGGCCATCGAGCGCGCGCTGGCCTGCGAGGCCGCTGCGTTCGCCACCGACAAGCGCGTCACCAAGGCCGACGGCACTACGCTGAACACCCACCAGGGTTGCCGTGTGTACGGCAACAGCCACGGCTTTGTCGGTGGCTACGCCAGCACCCGCCACAGCCTGAGTTGTGTGATGATCGCCGAGCTCGAAGGGCAGATGCAGCGCGACTATTGGTACGACGTGAACCGTCGCGGCGAGCTGCTGGCCACTCCCGAGTCGATCGGCCGTCGCGCCGCCGAGCGCGCCGCGAGCCGTCTGGGCGCGCGTCCTGTGCCGACTGCCGAAGTACCGGTGCTGTTCGCACCAGAAGTCGCAGTCGGTCTGTTCGGCCACTTCCTCGGCGCCATTTCCGGCGGCAGCCTGTACCGCAAGTCATCCTTCCTCGAAGGGGCGCTGGGCCAGCGGCTGTTCCCGGAATGGCTAACCCTGGACGAGCGCCCCCTGTTGCGCGGTGCGCTGGGTAGCGCCTCGTTCGACAACGATGGCCTGGCCACCTACGCCAAGCCCTTCGTTGAAGGTGGCGAACTGGTTTCCTACGTCCTTGGTACCTATTCCGGACGCAAGCTGGGCATGCCCAGTACGGCCAACTCGGGTGGCGTGCACAACCTGTTCGTCAGCCATGGCGACGAGGACCAGGCGGCCCTGATCCGTCGCATGGGCCGCGGCCTGCTGGTTACCGAGCTGATGGGGCAGGGCGTCAACCTGGTGACCGGCGACTACTCCCGCGGCGCAGGCGGCTACTGGGTGGAGAACGGCGAAATCCAGTTCCCGGTCCAGGAAGTCACCATTGCCGCCAACCTGCGAGACCTGTTCCGCAACATCGTCGCCATTGGCAACGATGTGGAGTACCGCGGCAACCTGCACACCGGCTCCGTGCTCATCGAAAAAATGATGGTCGCCGGCAACTGATCCACCTGCCGCGGCCCGGCTGGCCGCGGCTTCCAGCGTCTCCTCGACCCGCCTCTCCAGACAAGCCGTCCAGCGCATTGCGTTTGGACGGCTTGTTTTTTTAATTCTCGCAAACAATAATCAATCTCATTATCGATTGAGGGATTGCCATGTTTGCCGACGTCGACAGCTCGATCACTGACCGCTGGTACCGCCTGGGCACCCGTATCCGCTGCGCCCTGGAGCCGGATGAACCGCGCCTGGTCGAGCACTATCTCGGCGAGGCTCGCTACCTGGCCGCCTGGGAGCCGGTACCGGCTTGGCGCCTGTTCGAGAAGTGCTTCCAGCTGCTGCTTGATAGCAGTCGTGACATCGCGCTGCCCTGGCATTGGCGCGTGCTCTGCCTGGACCACGCCTATCTCCCTCTTCGTGAACTGCAACGCCTGGCGACGTCGTCCGCCCAGCGCCAGCGCCTGAGCCTGCTCGGCCGGCGCATGGCGCAGCAGGAGATGGCGCCCTCCCTGAGACTGCAAGAAGGAATCGAGAATGACTGACAGCCGTATCGAACGCGACAGCATGGGCGAACTGGAGGTGCCGGCGTCGGCGCTCTACGGCGCTCAGACGCAGCGGGCGGTGAACAACTTCCCGGTGAGTGGTCAGCGCATGCCGCGACCGTTCATTCGCGCGTTGCTGCTGGCGAAGGCGGCCGCCGCGCGTGCCAACGTCAGCCTGGAACAGCTGGACGCGGAAACCGGCGCGGCCATCGTCGCCGCCTGCGAAGAGCTGCTGGCCGGTGACGTGCAGCAGCATTTTCCGGTGGATGTGTTCCAGACCGGGTCGGGCACCAGCTCGAACATGAACGCCAACGAGGTGGTCGCGACGCTGGCCAGCCGACGCCTGGGCAAGCCGGTTAACGCGAACGACCAGGTCAACTGCGGGCAGAGCAGCAACGACATCATCCCCTCGACCATCCATATCAGCGCGGCGCTGGAGATCCACCAGCACCTGTTGCCGGCACTGGACCATCTGCACGCCACCCTGGAGAAGAAAGCCCAGGCGGTGCATCAGCATGTGAAGACTGGTCGTACCCACCTGATGGATGCCATGCCGGTGCGCCTGAGTCAGGTGCTCGGCGGCTGGGCGCAGCAGGTACGCCAGGCCTCGCAAGGCATCCAGGCGCAATTGCCGGCGCTGCAACAACTCGCCCAGGGGGGCACCGCCGTCGGTACCGGGGTGAACGCCCATCCGCAGTTCTCCGCGCGCTTCTGCGAGGAGCTCAATGGTCTGACGGGCCTGGTGTTCCGGCCCGGTGACGATTTCTTCGCACTGATCGGCGCCCAGGACATCGCTGTGGCCACTTCCGGCCAGCTCAAGGCGTTGGCCGTGGCGTTGATGAAGATCGCCAACGACCTGCGCTGGATGAACTCCGGACCGCTCGCCGGCCTCGCCGAAATAGAACTGGAAGCGCTACAGCCTGGCTCGTCGATCATGCCCGGCAAGGTCAATCCGGTGATCCCGGAAGCTGCCGCCATGGTTGCCGCCCAGGTAATGGGCAACGACACCACCATCGCGGTCGCCGGGCAGTCCGGCAACTTCGAGCTGAACGTGATGCTGCCGGTCATCGCCGACAACCTGCTGCACAGCATCCACCTGCTGGCCAACGTCAGCCGCCTGCTGGCGGACAAAGCCGTCGCCAGCTTCAAGGTCAACGAGGCGAGCCTGCGCGAGGCGCTGTCGCGCAACCCGATCCTGGTCACCGCGCTGAACCCGATCATCGGCTACCAGAAGGCTGCGGAGATTGCCAAGCAGGCCTACCGCGACGGCCGGCCGATCATCGACGTTGCGCTTGAAAACACGGACCTGGACCGCGCCCGTCTTGAGCAACTGCTCAATCCCGAGAAGCTCACCGCCGGCGGACTCTGAGTCCGCCCCACCCGCTGGAGGAAACGGCCATGCGCCACTGGCAACGCACCATCGAACTGGGCAATCGCTGCTTCATTCGTCAAGAGTTGATCGATGCCCGTGAGCACTACCTGCACGCCCTGGCGCTGGCGCAGGTGCTGCTGGACCGCTGGCACGATGCCGAGGAGGCGGTGATGGCCTTCGTCATCTCCCACCACAATCTCGGCGACCTGCACCTGCAGCTGGGCCAGCCGGAAGAGACCGCCGAATACCTCTGCGCCTGCCACGAGCGGCTGCTCGCGCTGGGTGAAGACCTGCGCAAATGCTCGGATCTGCGCGCCGCGGCGGTTCAGCACAGCCGCCGCACTTATGTCGAATTGCTCAACTTCATCGGCGAACACGGTACCTACCCGCGCACCCAGCGCCTGCTGCGCCGCCAGGGCGCGGTGGAGCTGCGCCCGGGATTGTTCACCGCCGTTCAATCGATGCGTTATCACTGAGTCGATGCGCCCCCACTGACAGAAGGTTTGAAGATGCCCCACGTCCTGCCTGCCTTGCCTTACGCCTACGATGCCCTGGAACCGCATATCGATGCGCAGACCATGGAAATCCACCACAGCAAGCACCACCAGACCTACATCAACAACCTCAACGCCGCGCTGGAAGGCACCGAGTTCGCCGAGACGCCGGTGGAGCAGTTGCTGCAGACGCTAGACAGTATCCCCGCTGCCCTACGTGGACCGGTGATCAACAATGGCGGCGGCCATGCGAACCACTCGCTGTTCTGGACCGTGATGGCGCCGGACGGCGGCGGCCAGCCGCAGGAGGAGCTGCGTCAGGCGATCGACGCCGAGCTGGGTGGTTACGACGCTTTCTGCCAGGCCTTCACCAAGGCGGCATTGACCCGCTTCGGTAGTGGCTGGGCGTGGCTGTGCGTCGATCCGCAGGGGCGGCTGGTGGTCGAGAGCAGTGGCAACCAGGACAGCCCGCTGATGCAGGGCAACCTGCCGATCCTTGGCCTGGACGTCTGGGAGCACGCCTATTACCTGCGCTACCAGAACCGCCGACCGGAATACATCGCGGCCTTCTACAACGTCGTCGCCTGGCCGGAGGTACTGCGGCGCTACCGTCTGGCCCGGCAGGAGCGGGGCAACGGATGAAACTGAAGGCGGCACCATGCGTCTGATCGTGCAGAGTCTGCGTGAAAGCGGAGGGCGCAATGTGCGTTGGTTGCTGGGACTGAGCATCGTCCTCGGCGGGGGTGTGCTCGTGGTCCTGCACCTGATGGAGCTGGCGCGGCTGCAGCTTTCCCCGCCTATGTACCTGGCTCTGCATGGCGGCATGCTCTGCGCGCTCGGGACTGCTCTGGGGGCGCTGCCCGTGCTGCTGGTGCGCAGCATGCCGGCGCGCATCGCCGACACTATGCTGGGCTTCGGCGCTGGGGTGATGCTGGCGGCCACGGCCTTCTCCCTGCTGTTGCCGGCACTGGAGGCGGCAGAAGCTTCCGGACGGCCGACATGGCTGGCCTCACTGCTGGTCAGCCTCGGCCTGGCGCTGGGGGCTTTTGGCCTCGCCGTCTTCGGGCGGGTGCTGGAGGATGCCCAGGCGAACATCCAGGGTGTAGCCGACGTCAAGGTTCCGGCACGTATCCTCCTGTTCGTCGCCGCCATCGTCCTGCACAACATCCCCGAAGGCATGGCTGTGGGAGTCGCCGCCGGGGGAGAGGTGCAGGGGGCGAGCGGCCTGGCGCTGGGGATCGCGCTGCAGGATGTGCCAGAAGGGCTTGCGATTGCGCTGGTGCTGGCCGGGGCGGGCGTCTCGCGCGGCAAGGCGGCGTTGGCCGGTGCGGCGTCCGGGCTGGTGGAACCGCTGTTTGCGGTGCTCTGTGCCTGGCTGATCGGTATCTCGCGGATGTTCCTGCCCTGGGGGCTGGCCGCTGCGGCGGGGGCGATGCTTTACGTCGTGGTGCGCGAGATCATTCCCGAATCACAGCGGCGCGGCCACGCGGCGCAGGCCACGCAGGGGCTGATCATCGGTTTCTGTCTGATGATGGTGCTGGATACGTCGCTGGGCTGATGGCCCGGCGACTCATTCGCCTTCGTCGAAGTAGTTGTTGATCAGGTCGACCAGCGCCTTGAGCGCTTCGTCTTCCTGTTCGCCTTCGGCTGCGAGGTGCAGATTGGTGCCCTTGCCAGCGGCCAGCATCATGACGGCCATGATGCTCTTTCCGTCCACCGTGCTCTCCGGGTTGCGGCCCACGCGAACCTGGCAGGGGAATCGCCCTGCAACGCCGACGAATTTGGCCGCCGCACGGGCGTGCAGGCCAAGCTTGTTGATGATGGTGACTTCGAGGGCGGGCATCGCGAGGGGCTGTCCTTTTGTTGTCTGTCGCTGCTTAGCTCAGGTCGCGGTGGCGAATCTGTACGTTGGTGAGGGTTTCCTTGAGGGCCTGACCAATGCGTTCGGCAATGTAGGTCGAACGGTGCTGGCCACCGGTGCAGCCGATGGCGATGGTCACATAGGCCCGGTTGCTCGCGGCGAAGCGCGGCAGCCATTTGTTCAGGTAGCCGAGGATATCCTGGTACATCTCCTCGACGTCCGGTTGTGCCGCCAGGTACTCCTGGACGTCCGCCTCCAGTCCCGTGTGCTCGCGCAGTTCGGGCTTCCAGTACGGGTTGGGCAGGCAGCGCACGTCGAACACCAGGTCGGCGTCCACCGGCATGCCACGCTTGAAGCCGAAGGATTCGACCAGGAAGGCGGTGCCCAGTTCGGGCTTGTTCAGCAGGCGCAGCTTGAGCACGTCGCGTAGCTGGTAGAGATTCAGGTTCGTGGTGTTGAGCTTGAGATCGGCCAGGTCGGCGATCGGTGCCAGCAGGTTCGACTCGTCGCTGATGGCCTCGGCCAGGGAGCGGGTGTCGGTGGTCAGCGGGTGGCGCCGGCGAGTCTCGGAAAAGCGCTTGAGCAGGGTTTCGTCATCGGCATCGAGGTACAGCACGTCACACTGGATGTGCTTGTCGCGGGCTTCCTGCAGCAGTTCGGGGAAGCGCTGCAACTGGCTGGGCAGGTTGCGTGCGTCGATGGAGACGGCGACCTGCGGGTGCAGCAGCTCGGTGTGCAACAGCGCGCGCTGGGCCAGGTCCGGAAGGAGGCTGGCCGGCAGGTTGTCGATGCAGTAGAAGCCGTTGTCTTCGAGCACGTTGAGCGCAGTGCTCTTGCCCGAACCGGATCTTCCGCTGACGATGATCAGGCGCATGATCAGTGCCCGTTGTTCTGGAAGTCCACGACGATCCGGTACAGGTCCTCGCCGTTGGCGGCGTGACGCAGGCGGTCGCGAACGTCGGAACGGTCGAGCATGGAGGCGATCTGCCGCAGCAGTTCCAGATGCTCCTCGGTGGCCGCTTCGGGCACCAGCAGCACGAACACCAGGTCCACCGGCGCGCCATCAAGGGCGTCGAAGTCTACCGGGTGATCCAGGTGCAGGATGGCACTGATGGGCGACTGGCAGCCGGGGAGGCGGCAGTGCGGAATGGCGATGCCATTGCCGAAGCCGGTAGAGCCCAGGCGCTCCCGGGCCACCAGGCTGTCGAAGATGTCTTGGGAATCGAAACCCGGCAGCTCGCGAGCCACCAGGTTGGCGATTTGTTCGAGGACACGTTTCTTGCTGCCGCCCGGCACGTTCACGAGGGAACGGCCGGGGGTCAGGATTTGCTCAAGTCGGATCATAGAGAGGGGTTAACGGACGCCAACACCTTGCTGGCGTTCGAGGTATTTTTCCTTGTGCTTGATCAGTTGGCGGTCGAGCTTGTCGGTGAGCAGGTCGATGGCCGCGTACATGTCTTCATGTTCGGCGCAGGCCACCACTTCGCCACCGGCGATGTGGAGGGTGGCTTCAATTTTCTGCTTCAGCTTCTCGACCTCCATGATGACCTGAACATTGGTGATCTTGTCGAAGTGG
Organism: uncultured Pseudomonas sp.; assembly: GCA_966191535.1. Taxonomy (GTDB): domain Bacteria; phylum Pseudomonadota; class Gammaproteobacteria; order Pseudomonadales; family Pseudomonadaceae; genus Pseudomonas. Next base: position 23,524 of record CBIGPF010000032.1, read on the forward strand.
CGCTCCAGTCGGCCAAGTTTCTCGCCGACATAGTCGCGCAGGGCGTCGGTCACATCCAGTTGATGTCCACTGATGTTGACTTGCATACCGCTTTCTCCTTGTTGCCCGTGTGTAAGTGGCAGGTTATGGGGCCTGCCGCCGGAACACCTTGGCGTGGATCAACGTCACACCAGTCGCTTGCGCTCGCTCGAGGGAGAGATTCCTAGGGACTCCCGGTACTTGGCGACGGTACGACGTGCCACTTGAATGCCCTGTGCCTCCAGTAAACCAGCGATCTTGCTGTCACTCAATGGCTTTTTCGGACTTTCCGCCGCGACCAGTTTCTTGATGATGGCGCGGATCGCGGTGGACGAGCATTCGCCGCCTTCGGAGGTGCTGACGTGACTGGAGAAGAAGTACTTCAGCTCGAAGATGCCACGCGGCGTGTGCATGAATTTCTGCGTGGTGACGCGCGAGATGGTCGATTCGTGCATGCCCACCGCTTCGGCGATGTCATGCAGGACCAGGGGCTTCATCGCCTCCTCGCCGTACTCGAGGAAGCCGCGCTGGTGCTCGACGATCTGGGTCGCCACCTTCATCAGCGTCTCGTTGCGGCTCTGCAGGCTCTTGATGAACCAGCGCGCTTCCTGCAACTGGTTGCGCATGAAGGTGTTGTCGGCGCTGGAGTCGGCGCGGCGCACCAGGCCTGCGTATTGCGAGTTCACGCGCAGGCGCGGCACCGCCTCCTGGTTCAGCTCCACCAGCCAGCGGTCATTGTGTTTTCGAACGATCACATCCGGCACCACGTACTCGGCTTCGCCGGATTCGATCTGCGAGCCGGGGCGCGGGTGCAGCGACTGGATCAACTCGATGGTTTCGCGCAGCTCGTCTTCCTTGAGCTTCATGCGGCGCATCAGCTGGGTGTAATCGCGGCTGCCGAGCAGATCCAGGTGGTCGCTGACCAGACGGATGGCTTCGGCCAGCAGGTAGGTCTTGGTCGGCATCTGGCGCAGCTGCAGGAGCAGGCATTCACGCAGGTTGCGCGCGCCGACGCCGGCGGGCTCCAACTGCTGCACGCGGCGCAGGACGACTTCCACTTCATCCATCTCCACGCCCAGTTCCGGGTCGATGGAGGCGAGGATGTCGTCGAGGGACTCGTCGAGGTAACCGTCATCCGTGATGCCGTCGATGATGCTCAGGGCGATCAGGCGGTCGGTATCGGACATCGGCAGGAGGTTGAGCTGCCACAGCAGATGGCTCTGCAGGCTTTCGCCGGCGGAGGTGCGGGAAGTGAAGTCCCACTCGTCGTCATCGTTGCTGGGCAGGCTGCTGGCGCTGGTCTGGTAGATGTCTTCCCAGGCGGTATCGACCGGCAGCTCGTTGGGAATGCGTTCGGCCCACTGGTCCTCGTCAAGGCTGTCGGCGTTGGGCGTGGTGCTTTCCTGGAAATTGTCCTGGGACGCGCTGGTGCTGCCGTTGGCGCCCGATTCTGCACCGTCGGCCATGGGGTCGCTGTTGTCGAAGTCCTCGCCTTCCTCCTGGCGCTCCAGCATCGGGTTGGACTCCAGGGCTTCCTGGATTTCCTGTTGGAGGTCCAGCGTGGAGAGCTGGAGCAGTCGGATGGCCTGTTGCAGCTGCGGAGTCATCGTCAGCTGCTGGCCCATCTTGAGGACTAGCGATGGTTTCATGGCTGGAACTAGGCACCTTGTTCGCTGGCGCGAAGCGCGCCATATCCACGACTACGGACGCCAGGGCGCCGCGAGGAAGCAAATTATATGCCTGAGTTTGGACGCTTTGCCTAGGGCCTGTCGACCTTTCGTTACAACCCGGTTGCGCCAGGGTAGGCCGGGCAGCCGAATACGTCGCGGAGCGGCCGGCAGACCGCACCACGCGTGGGGGGGGATGGAGCTGCCGCGCCCAGGCAGGGCGCGGCTCGGGGCCTTAGAGGCGGAACTCGTGGCCCAGGTAGACTTCCTTCACCAGGTCGTTGGCGAGGATGCTTTCTGCGTTGCCTTCGGCGATCAGTTGGCCGTCGTTGACAATGTACGCCGTTTCGCAGATGTCCAGGGTCTCGCGGACGTTGTGGTCGGTGATGAGTACACCGATGCCCTTGGCCTTGAGGTGGTGGATGATCTGCTTGATGTCGCCCACGGAGATCGGGTCGACGCCGGCGAAGGGTTCGTCTAGCAGGATGAATTTCGGCGAGCTGGCCAGTGCGCGGGCGATTTCCACGCGGCGGCGCTCACCACCGGACAGGCTCATGCCGAGGTTGTCGCGGATGTGGTGGATGTGGAACTCCTCGAGCAGGCCCTCCAGGGCTTCCTGGCGGCCGGTGCGATCCAGATCGGTGCGGGTCTCGAGGATGGCGCCAATGTTGTCCGCCACCGACAGCTTGCGGAAGATCGAGGCTTCCTGCGGCAGGTAGCCGATACCGGCGCGGGCGCGGCCGTGCATGGGCAGGTGGGTGACATCCTGCTCGTCGATGCGCACGACGCCCTGATCGGCGCGGACCAGGCCGACGATCATGTAGAAGCAGGTAGTCTTGCCCGCTCCGTTGGGGCCGAGCAGGCCGACGATCTGCCCGCTTTCGATGCTGATACTGACATCGCGGACGACTTGCCGGCTCTTGTAGCTCTTGGCGAGGTGCTGGGCGGTTAGCGTAGCCATTACTGCGCTTGATCCTGCTTTTTCTTGGGCTGGATGACCATGTCGATACGCGGGCGCGGCGTGGTCACCTGGGAGCCGGTGGCTCGGCCTGCGTTGACGATCTGGCGCTGGGTGTCATAGACGATCTTCTCGCCTTCGAAGGTGTTGCCTTCCTGGATCACCTTGGCCTGGTCGATCAGTACGACACGGTTCTGCGAGACGAAGTACTGGATGGTCAGGCCGTATGCCTGGGTGATCTGCTTGTCCGGTGCCGGCTTCTGTTCGAAGTAGGCGGGCTTGCCGACCGAGGTGACGACCTCGATTTCGCCATCCTTGTTCTGCTTGAGCGTGACGGTGTTGCCAGTCAGCTTCATGCTGCCCTGGGTTACCACCACGTCGCCGCGATACACGGCCACGCCCTGCTTGTCATCCAGTTCGGCGCTGTCGGCCTGGACGCGGATCGGCTGTTCCCGGTCGGTGGGAAGGGCCCAGGCGGCAGAGCTGCCGATGGCGGCGGCGAGGCTGAAAAGAAGGGGGAGGGTGTTAACGAGCCTCATGCTGACCTCTTACGTTGGACAGCAGGAGCATCCGGCTGTCTTTCAGATACGCTTTCATGCCAACTGCCGTGGTCACACCGTTGGGCTCGGTGATCTTCACGGGTTGGTCAGTCTGCGCATAGTCCTTGTCTGGGAACACCGTCATGCGCGAGGTGTTGAGCAGGAGCGTACGCTGCTGGGCGTCGGTGCGCGCAACGCGCACGTCGTCGATCAGCTCGACCTGCTTGCCTTCGGGGGCCACTTCGGCGCGAACGCTCTGGACATGCCACGGCTGAGGCTCGTTCTCCCGGTGGAGGTAGAGGTCGGGCGTGGTGACCAGGGTCACGTCGGTTGCTTTCAGGTGTTCGAGTTTGTCGGCGGTCATCTCGTAGGCGAGGGAACCGTCGAGGCGGTATTGAACGCTCTTGGCATTCACCACATAGAAGTCGACTGCATCGCTGGTCTGCGACTTGAGTTGCCGCTCGTTGAAGTCCAGGCGCACGTTCCAGTAATAGCCAAGGGCGATCAGCAGGATGGCGATCAGGGCGAGCAACAGCTTCTGTTGGAATGTCTTGGGCATGTTCGGCTCTAGAGGTACGCGTTCTGGGCAGCTTCGAGGTTGCCCTGGGCGCGCAGGATCAGTTCGCAGAACTCGCGGGCAGCGCCTTCGCCGCCACGGGCCTGGGTCACGCCGTCTGCATGCTGACGCACGAAGGCGTCGCCACTCGCAACCGCCATGCCGAGACCGGCACGGCGGATGGCCGGCAAGTCGGGAAGATCGTCGCCCAGGTACGCGACGTCTTCATAGCCTAGACCCAGTTCAGCGAGCAGTTCGTCGAGGGCGACCAGCTTGTCCTCACGGCCCTGGAACAGGTGGTTGATGCCCAGGTTCTTCGCCCGACGCTCGACCACCGGGCTCGAACGGCCGGTGATGATCGCGGTGCGTATGCCGGAGGCCATCAGCATCTTGATGCCTTGGCCGTCCAGGGTATTGAAGGTCTTGAACTCGCCGCCGTCGGGCAGGAAGTAGAGCTTGCCGTCGGTGAGCACGCCATCGACGTCGAACACCGCCAGGCGAACCGCTTTCGCACGCTGCAGCAGGTCAGCGGTCATTCAGATGACTCCCGCGCGGGTCAGGTCGTGGACGTGCAGGACGCCGACCGGATGATCCTTGTCGTCGACCACGACCAGTACGTTGATCTTGTGGTCGTCCATGATTTTCAGGGCTTCGGCGGCAAGCATGTCCGGGCGCGCGGTCTTGCCGTGCACGGTCATCACCTGGTCGATGGTCACCTGGCGTACGTCCAGGCCCTTGTCCAGGGTGCGGCGCAGGTCGCCGTCGGTGAAGATCCCGGCCAGGCGACCGTCTTCGCCGAGCACGATGGTCATGCCCAGGCCCTTGCGGGTCATTTCCAGCAGCGCGCCGCTGAGCGACGTGCCGGGGGAAACCTGCGGCAATGCTTCACCCACGTGCATGATGTTTTCCACTTTCAGCAACAATCGACGGCCCAGTGCGCCGCCCGGATGCGAGAAAGCGAAGTCTTCTGCGGTGAAGCCGCGGGCTTCCAGCAGGGCGATGGCGAGCGCGTCGCCAATCACCAGGGACACCGTGGTGGAGGAGGTCGGTGCCAGGTTCAACGAGCAGGCTTCATGCTCCACGCTGGCGTCCAGGTTGACCTCGGCGGCCTTGGCCAGCGGCGACTCGGCGTTGCCGGTCATGCTGATCAGGGTGATGCCCAGGCGCTTGATCAGCGGCAGCAGGGTGATGATTTCCGCGGTGGAACCGGAGTTGGACAGGGCCAGGACGACGTCGTCCTTGGTGATCATGCCCATGTCGCCATGGCTGGCTTCGGCCGGGTGCACGAAGAACGCCGGTGTGCCGGTGCTGGCCAGGGTGGCTGCGATCTTGCGGGCAATGTGCCCGGACTTGCCCATGCCGACCACGACCACGCGGCCCTTGCAGCTGAGCAGCAGCTCACAGGCCAGGGAGAAATCGGCGCCAATGCGCGGCAACAGGGCATCCACCGAGTCACGCTCGAGGCGGATAGTGCGTTGTGCCGACTGGATGAAATCGTGATTCTGGCTCATGTTCGAAAGGCGCGGGGCAAAATGAAGTGCGAGATTATAACGGGAAAGCGGCAAAGGCTTCATCACCGGCATCTCAATGTTGAACGCATTTTGCTGAACTGCTCCTTAACGGCGGCTTAGCAGCCCTTGGGGCGTGGCTTCGCGGGGTGTTATAGTTCGCGGCCGTTCGGGCTGCCGCGCCGTGTTTCTGCCGTGTGACAGACGGGGCAACGGACAGCGCCGTGATGAAAGGAGTTCTATGAGCACCAATGACCAATACGCGGTCGAGCTGAAGGGCCTGAGCTTCAAGCGTGGCACGCGTAAGATTTTCGATAACGTGGACATCCGCATTCCACGCGGCAAGGTCACCGGGATCATGGGGCCGTCGGGCTGTGGCAAGACCACCCTGCTGCGACTGATCGCCGCCCAGTTGCGTCCGGCGAGCGGTGAGGTGTGGGTCAATGGCCAGAACCTTCCCACGCTGGGCCGCAGCGACCTGTTCGACATGCGCAAGCAGTTCGGCGTGCTGTTCCAGAGCGGCGCACTGTTCACCGATCTCGATGTGTTCGAGAACGTGGCCTTCCCGTTGCGGGTGCACACCGAGCTGCCCGAGGACATGATCCGCGATATCGTCCTGATGAAGCTGCAGGCCGTCGGCCTGCGTGGCGCCGTGGACCTGATGCCGGACGAGCTGTCCGGGGGCATGAAGCGCCGTGTGGCGCTGGCCCGTGCCATTGCGCTGGACCCGCAGATCCTGATGTACGACGAGCCCTTCGTGGGCCAGGACCCGATCGCCATGGGCGTTCTGGTGCGCCTGATCCGCCTGCTCAACGATGCGCTGGGTATCACCAGCATCGTGGTGTCCCACGATCTGGCGGAAACCGCGAGCATTGCCGACTACATCTATATCGTCGGTGACGGCCGCGTGCTTGGCCACGGAACGCCGGCGGACCTGCAGGGTCTCGACGATCCGCGGGTTCGCCAGTTCATGAAGGGCATCCCGGATGGTCCGGTGCCGTTCCATTATCCTGCTCGCGATTACCGCGCCGACCTGCTGGGAGACCGTTGATGCGCAAGACTTCACCGCTCGAGCGCGTTCGCCTGCTCGGGCGCGCGGGCCTCGATGTCCTCGAGTCTCTGGGCCGTTCGAGCCTGTTCCTGGTGCATGCCATCTTCGGCCGCCGCGTGCACAGTGGCGCCTTCCAGTTGCTGATCAAGCAGTTGTACTCGGTTGGCGTGCTGTCCCTGGCGATCATCGTCGTTTCCGGCCTGTTCATCGGCATGGTGCTGGCCCTGCAGGGCTACAACATCCTGGCGAGCTACGGCTCCGAGCAGGCAGTCGGCCAGATGGTCGCCCTGACGCTGTTGCGTGAACTGGGGCCGGTAGTGACAGGTCTGTTGTTCGCAGGGCGTGCCGGCTCGGCGCTGACCGCCGAGATCGGCAACATGAAATCCACCGAACAGCTGTCCAGCCTGGAAATGATCGGCGTCGACCCGCTCAAGTACATCATTGCCCCGCGCCTGTGGGCCGGCTTCATCTCGATGCCGCTGCTGGCAGCTATCTTCAGTGTTGTCGGTATCTGGGGCGGAGCCCTGGTCGCCGTCGACTGGCTGGGTGTGTATGACGGTTCGTACTGGTCGAACATGCAGAACAGCGTGCAGTTCACCAAGGACATTCTCAATGGCGTGATCAAGAGCGTGGTGTTCGCCTTCGTCGTGACCTGGATCGCCGTGTTCCAGGGCTATGACTGCGAACCCACCTCCGAAGGGATCAGCCGCGCCACCACCCGTACCGTTGTGTATGCCTCCCTGGCAGTGCTGGGGCTGGACTTCATCCTGACCGCCTTGATGTTTGGAGACTTCTGATGCAAACCCGCACCCTGGAAATCGGTGTAGGCCTGTTCATTCTGGCCGGCCTGCTGGCCCTGCTGCTGCTGGCCCTGCGTGTCAGCGGACTGACCATCGGCAATTCGGGCGATACCTACAAGCTGTACGCCTACTTCGACAACATTGCCGGCGTCACCGTGCGCGGCAAGGTCACCATGGCCGGCGTCACCATCGGCAAGGTCACTGCGGTGGACCTGGACCATGACAGCTATCGTGGTCGTGTGACCATGGAGGTCAATCGCCAGGTCAACAACCTGCCGGACGACTCCACGGCCTCCATCCTGACCGCCGGCCTGCTGGGCGAGAAATACATCGGCATCAGCGTCGGTGGTGATGAGGAGCTGCTCAAGGATGGCGACACCATCAAGGACACCCAGTCGGCACTCGTGCTGGAAGACCTGATCGGCAAGTTCCTGCTGAATTCGGTCAACAAAGACGACTCGAAGAAATGAGGACTCACTCCATGTTGAAAACCTTGCGCCGTGGCTTCCTGGTTCTGCTCGCGATACTGCCGCTGTTTGCCCAGGCCGAGCAGACTGCTCAGCAGGTCGTGCAGCAGACTGTCGACAGCCTGCTGTCCGACCTGAAAACCAACAAGGCCAGCTACAAGGCCAATCCCCAGGCGTTCTACGACACCCTGAACCGTATTCTCGGCCCGGTCGTGGATTCCGAGGGCATCGCCAAGGGCGTGATGACCGTCAAGTACTCCCGCCAGGCGACTCCGGAGCAGGTCAAGCGCTTCGAGGAAACCTTCAAGAACAGCCTGTTCCAGTTCTACGGCAATGCGCTGCTGGAGTACGACAACCAGGACATCCGCGTGCTGAATACCGGCAAGCAGGACCAGGATCGCGCTTCGGTGAACATGGAAGTGATCGGTGGCAATGGCGCCGTCTATCCGGTGCAGTACACCATGGTCAACCAGGGCGGCAGCTGGCGCCTGCGTAACGTGATCATCAACGGTATCAACATCGGCAAGCTGTTCCGTGACCAGTTCGCTGACTCCATGCAGAAGAACCGCAATGACCTGGAAGCCACCATCGCAGGCTGGGGCCAGGTGGTCGCGAAGGCGAAGGATGCTGCCAAGGGCCAGCCGCAGGGCGGCGAAGAATGAGTCAGGGCAGTATCACGGAGCGCAGCGAGGGCGAACTGGCCCTCGCCGGTGTGCTGGACTACAGCACCGGCCCCGCGCTGCGCCAGCAGGGCTCCCGCCTGATCGCTGCCAGCAAGGCCAGTGCGTTGCGCCTGGACTGCTCGTCGGTCGAGCGCTCCAGCAGCGTCGGATTGTCGCTGCTGCTGTCGTACACCCGTGATGCGCGCAAGGCTGGCAAGAGTCTGCAGATCGCCGGCCTGCCCAAGGACATGCAGGAAATCGCCAAAGTCGGTGAACTCCTGGACATCCTGCCGTTACAGCATTGAAACACTGAGAAGGCCCTCCGTCCGCGACTTCCCCTCCCGGGGTTCGCAGGCGGGGGGCTTTTTTGTATCATGGCCGACCCGCGCGCGTAGGGCGCCGAACGAGGTTGAGCATGCAGGCCGTAGAAGTCAAAAACTTCCTGGAATCGAAACTCCCAGGTACTCAGATCGAAGTGGAAGGCGAAGGCTGCAATTTCCAGCTGAACCTGATCAGCGACGAGCTCGCAGGCCTGAGCCCGGTCAAGCGCCAGCAACAGATCTACGCCCACCTGAACGAGTGGATCGCCTCCGGCGCCATCCATGCCGTCACCATGAAATTCTTCAGCCGCGCCGCCTGGGCCGAGCGTTCCTGAGCCCACGGGGAAATAAGCAATGGATAAACTGATCATTACCGGCGGCACTCGTCTCGATGGCGAGATCCGCATCTCCGGCGCGAAGAACTCTGCGCTGCCGATTCTCGCCGCAACCCTGCTGGCGGACACCCCGGTGACCGTCTGCAACCTGCCGCACCTGCACGACATCACCACCATGATCGAGCTGTTCGGTCGCATGGGGGTGCAGCCGATCATCGACGAGAAACTCAACGTCGAAGTCGACGCCAGCACCATCAAAACCCTGGTGGCGCCGTACGAGCTGGTGAAGACCATGCGCGCGTCGATCCTGGTGCTCGGCCCGATGGTCGCCCGCTTCGGTGAAGCCGAAGTCGCGCTGCCCGGTGGCTGCGCCATCGGCTCGCGTCCGGTGGACCTGCACATCCGCGGCCTCGAGGCCATGGGGGCGCAGATCAGCGTCGAAGGCGGCTACATCAAGGCCAAGGCTCCGGCCGGCGGCCTGAAAGGCGCGCACTTCTTCTTCGATACCGTGTCCGTGACCGGTACCGAGAACATCATGATGGCTGCTGCGCTGGCCAATGGCCGCTCCGTGCTGGAAAACGCCGCGCGCGAGCCCGAGGTCGTCGACCTGGCCAACTTCATCAACGCCATGGGCGGTGATGTACAGGGCGCCGGCACCGACACCATCGTGATCAACGGCGTAAAGAGCCTGGGTGGCGGCGCCAAGTACAACGTCATGCCCGACCGCATCGAGACCGGCACCTACCTGGCCGCTGCTGCAGCCACCGGTGGCCGCGTCAAGCTCAAGGACACCGATCCGACCATCCTCGAAGCGGTGCTGGCCAAGCTGGTTGAGGCGGGTGCGCACATCACCACCGGCAGCAACTGGATCGAGCTGGACATGAAGGGCAACCGGCCGAAGGCGGTGAACATCCGCACTGCGCCGTACCCGGCATTCCCCACCGACATGCAGGCACAGTTCATCTCCCTGAACGCCATCGCCGAAGGTACCGGCGCGGTCATCGAGACCGTGTTCGAGAACCGCTTCATGCACGTCTACGAAATGAACCGCATGGGCGCGCAGATCCTGGTCGAAGGCAACACCGCCATCGTCACCGGCGTACCGCAGCTCAAGGGCGCACCGGTCATGGCGACCGACCTGCGTGCTTCCGCCAGTCTGGTGATTGCTGCCCTGGTGGCCGAAGGCGACACCATGATCGACCGCATCTACCACATCGACCGTGGTTACGAGTGCATCGAAGAGAAACTGCAACTGCTCGGGGCGAAGATTCGCCGCGTGCCGGGCTAGGGCTGAGCCAGACAATGCTGACGATTGCCCTGTCCAAGGGCCGTATCCTCGACGACACCCTGCCGCTGCTCGCAGCGGCAGGCATCGTGCCGACCGAGAATCCGGACAAGAGCCGCAAGCTGATCATTCCCACCACCCTTGATGACGTGCGCCTGCTGATCGTGCGCGCCACCGACGTGCCGACCTACGTCGAGCACGGCGCGGCCGACCTCGGCGTGGCGGGCAAGGACGTGCTCATGGAGTACGGTGGCCAGGGCCTCTACGAGCCGCTGGACCTGAAGATCGCCAACTGCAAACTGATGACCGCCGGTGCGGTCGGTGCGCCGGAGCCCAAAGGCCGCCTGCGCGTGGCCACCAAGTTCGTCAACGTCGCCAAGCGCTACTACGCCGAACAGGGCCGCCAGGTCGACGTGATCAAGCTGTACGGCTCCATGGAGCTGGCACCGCTGGTCGGCCTCGCCGACAAGATCATCGACGTGGTCGATACCGGCAATACCCTGCGTGCGAATGGCCTGGAGCCCCAGGAACTGATCGCGCACATCAGCTCGCGCCTGGTCGTGAACAAGGCCTCCATGAAGATGCAGCATGCTCGCATCCAGGCCCTGATCGACACTCTGCGCGAAGCGGTGGAGTCTCGACACCGGGCGTAATTCCCAGCGCGGCCTTCCCGCCGCGCCCGCCTATCCGTGTCATAGCCAAATTTTCTCGGGTGCCCGCACGGTAGGCTTGATAGTCTTGCGGCGCCCGAGATCATGCCAATTAAAGAGGCCAGCTATGACCGCACCCTTCGCTATCCGTCGACTCAACGCCGCCGATCCGGACTTCGCGCGTCATCTGGACCATCTGCTCTCCTGGGAAAGCGTGTCCGACGAGTCCGTGAACCAGCGCGTTCTGGACATCATCGCCGACGTACGCAGCCGCGGTGATGCTGCCGTGGTGGAGTTCACCCAGCGTTTCGATGGCGTCGATGCCAAGAGCATGGCCGACCTGATTCTGCCGCGCGAGCGCCTGGAACTGGCCCTGACCCGCATCACCCCGGCCCAGCGAGAAGCGCTGGAAACGGCCGCCGAGCGCGTGCGCAGCTACCACGAGAAGCAGAAGCAGGACTCCTGGCGCTACACCGAAGCCGACGGCACCGTGCTTGGCCAGCAGGTTACCCCGCTGGACCGTGCCGGCCTGTACGTGCCCGGCGGCAAGGCGTCCTATCCGTCGTCCGTGCTGATGAACGCGATTCCGGCCAAGGTCGCCGGCGTCAACGAAGTGGTGATGGTGGTTCCGACCCCGCGCGGCGAGATCAACGAGATCGTCCTCGCCGCCGCCTGCATCGCCGGCGTCGACCGCGTCTTCACCATCGGTGGCGCCCAGGCCGTGGCTGCGCTGGCTTACGGCACCGAGAGCGTGCCGCAGGTGGACAAGATCGTCGGTCCGGGCAACATCTACGTCGCCACCGCCAAACGCCACGTGTTCGGCCAAGTCGGCATCGACATGATTGCCGGCCCCTCCGAGATCCTCGTGGTCTGCGATGGCGGCACCGATCCGGACTGGATCGCCATGGACCTGTTCTCCCAGGCCGAGCACGACGAGGACGCCCAGTCGATCCTGGTCAGTCCGGACGCGGCCTTCCTCGACAAGGTCGCCGCGAGCATCGAGAAGCTGCTGCCGACCATGGAGCGTGCCGAGATCATCCGCACCTCGCTGACCAACCGTGGCGCGCTGATCCTCGTGGCCGACCAGGAGCAGGCTTGCCAGGTTGCCAACCGCATCGCCCCGGAGCACCTGGAGCTGTCGGTGGAAGACCCGGAAAGCTGGCTGCCGAAGATCCGCCATGCCGGTGCCATCTTCATGGGCCGCTACACCGCCGAGGCGCTGGGCGACTATTGCGCCGGCCCGAACCACGTGCTGCCGACCTCCGGCACTGCGCGCTTCTCCTCGCCGCTGGGCGTGTATGACTTCCAGAAGCGTTCGTCGATCATCTTCTGCTCCGCACCGGGCGCTTCCGAGCTGGGCAAGACTGCATCGATCCTGGCCCGTGGCGAGTCGTTGACCGCTCACGCGCGTAGCGCCGAATTCCGCATCCTTGACGGCAAGAGTGAATAACCCATGAGCAAGTTCTGGAGTCCCTTCGTCAAGGAACTGGTGCCCTACGTTCCGGGCGAACAGCCGAAGCTGGCCAAGCTGGTGAAGCTGAACACCAACGAGAACCCCTACGGCCCGTCGCCGAAGGTGGTCGCCGCGATCCAGGCCGAGCTGAACGACACGCTGCGCCTGTACCCGGATCCCAATGCCGACCGCCTGAAGCAGACCATCGCCGAGTACCACGGCGTGAAGACCTCCCAGGTCTTCGTCGGCAACGGCTCGGACGAAGTCCTGGCCCACGCCTTCCACGCGCTGTTTCAGCACGGCAAGCCGCTGCTGTTCCCCGACGTGACCTACAGCTTCTACCCGGTCTACTGCGGTCTCTACGGCATCGACTTCGAAGCGCTGCCGCTGGACGAGCAGTTCCAGATCCGCGTCGAGGATTACGCGCGGCCGAACGGTGGCATCATCTTCCCCAACCCCAACGCCCCCACTGGCTGCCTGCTGCCGCTCGAGGCCATCGAGCGCCTGCTGCAAGCGAGCCCGGACAGCGTGGTACTGGTGGACGAGGCCTATGTCGATTTCGGCGGCGAGACCGCGATTTCCCTGGTCAACCGCTATCCGAACCTGCTGGTGGCGCAGACCCTGTCCAAGTCGCGTTCGCTGGCGGGCCTGCGGGTCGGCTTCGCGGTCGGTCACGCGGACCTGATCGAAGCGCTGGAGCGGGTGAAGAACAGCTTCAACTCCTACCCGCTGGACCGCCTGGCCCTGGCCGGCGCGGTGGCGTCCTTCGAGGACCAGGCCTACTTCGAGCAGACCTGTAACGCGGTGATCCGCAGCCGCGAGAAACTGGTGGCCGAGCTCAAGACCCTGGGCTTCGACGTACTGCCGTCGGCGGCGAACTTCATCTTCGCTCGCCACCCGCAGCGCGACGGCGCCGAACTGGCCGCGGCACTGCGCGAGGAGGGCGTGATCGTGCGTCACTTCAAGCAACAGCGGATCAACCAGTTCCTGCGCATCAGCATTGGCACCGAGGAACAGAACCAGGCTCTGATCGATGCCCTGCGGCTGAAGCTGTAAGGCTGGTTGTCTGTGCAAATGAAAACGGCGCCTGAAGGCGCCGTTTTTCATTGCGGGATCAGTTGGCGTTGGGGGCGGGCGGTGGACGCAGGCCGACTTCGGCGTTGAGCGTCACCGGCTTGCCATTGCGCAGCACTTCGATGGTGATCTTCTCGCCCGGCTTGGTGCGGGCCACCTGGTTCATCGAGCGGCGACCGTCGCTGGCGGCCTCGCCATCGATGTTCAGGATGATGTCTCCCGGCAGCAGGCCGGACTTGGCGGCGGGGCCGTCGCGGTAGACGCCGGCGACGACGATGCCGGCCTTGTCCTTGAGGTCGAAGGACTCGGCCAGTTCCGGGGTCAGTGGCTGGACTTCTACGCCGAGCCAGCCTCGGATCACCTGGCCGTGCTCGATGATCGACTGCATGACCTCCAGGGCCAGCTTGGTCGGGATGGCGAAGCCGATGCCCTGGGAGCCGCCGGACTTGGAGAAGATCGCGGTGTTGATGCCGATCAGGTTGCCATTGGCGTCTACCAGCGCACCCCCGGAGTTGCCCGGGTTGATCGCGGCGTCGGTCTGGATGAAGTCTTCGTAGGTGTTCAGGCCCAGCTGGTTGCGGCCGGTGGCGCTGATGATGCCCATGGTGACGGTCTGACCGACGCCGAAGGGGTTGCCGATGGCCAGGCAGACGTCGCCGGTGCGGATGCCGTCAGAACGGCCGAGCATGATCGAGGGCAGGTCCTTGAGGTCGATCTTCAGTACCGCAAGGTCGGTTTCGGGATCGCTGCCCACCAGGCGGGCGATGGTCTCGCGGCCATCGCGCAGGGCCACGACGATCTGGTCGGCGCCAGAGGTCACGTGGTTGTTGGTCAGCAGGTAGCCTTCGGGGCTCATGATCACCGCCGAGCCCAGGCTCGACTCCATGCGTTTCTGCTGCGGCAGGTTATCGCCGAAGAAGCGCCGGAACAGCGGATCGTCGAGCATCGAGTTGTTCGGCTTGCTCACCATCTTGGTGGTGTACAGGTTGGCTACCGCGGGCGAGGAGCGGGTCACGGCGTCGGCGTAGCTCACTGGGCCCTGCTGGAGACGGCTGAGCAGCGGAGCCTGTTGCAGGTGCACTTCCTGCTGCGGAAGGCCGACCCATTGCGGGTTATGCTGGATGATCAGTAGCGCCAGGAGGACGCCAACCAGCACGGGCCAGCCGAGGAAACGCAGGGCCTTCAGCATCGAAGAAAATCCTTGGGGTTGCTTGGCCGGGGGATGGCCGATAGGGTGGCGGCCATTATACGGGCGGCGAGCCAAGAAAATAGACGCGCGCAGCCGATGTTGGAGGAATTTCGATGGCAATCGCACTGAGCACGCTGGTCGAGGAAGCGGACCGTTTCCTGGAGGCGGCGAAGATCCAGGATTACTGCCCCAATGGCCTGCAGGTCGAGGGGCGTCCGCAGGTGCGTCGCATCGTTTCCGGCGTCACCGCCAGCCAGGCGCTGCTGGACGCTGCCGTGGACGCGGACGCCGATGTGGTGCTGGTCCACCATGGCTATTTCTGGAAGGGCGAAGACGCTCGCGTGGTGGGCATGAAGCAGCGTCGCCTGAAGACCCTGCTGAACAATGACATCAGCCTGCTGGCTTATCACCTGCCGCTGGACCTGCACGGCGAGGTTGGCAACAACGTGCAACTGGGTCGTCAGCTCGGCTTCGAGATCGAAGGGCCGCTGGAGCCGGGAAACCCGCGCTCCATCGTGCTGGTCGGCTCGCTGGCCGAGCCCATGCTGCCGAGTGATCTGGCACTGCATGTGCGCGATGTGCTGGGCCGCGAACCGTTGCTGGTCGATGGCGGACAGCCGATCCGTCGCGTCGCCTGGTGCACCGGTGGCGCCCAGGGTTACATCGACCAGGCGATTGCCGCTGGCGTCGATGCCTACCTGACCGGCGAAGTGTCCGAGCAGACCGTGCACAGCGCGCGGGAGAACGGCATCAGCTTCATCGCCGCCGGCCACCATGCCACCGAGCGCTACGGCGTGCAGGCGCTGGGGGATTATCTGGCCAAGCGCTTCGCCATCGAGCACCTGTTCATCGATTGCCCGAACCCGGCCTGAGTGTTCGTCGAGGCCAACAGAAAGGCCGGCTCAGTGAGCCGGCCTTTTTCGTTTCTGCCTCAGCGGTAGCCGTGGCGCTGGCGATCGACCGCCTTGCCCAGCTCCCACACGGCCATGGCGTAGTGGGTGCTGTGGTTGTAGCGGGTGATCACATAGAAGTTCGGCAGGCCGTACCAGTACTGGTAGGTGTTGCCCATATCCAGGCGCAGCAGGCTGGCGCTCTGGTGGTTACCCAGCGAGCCCTGCGGACGCAGCCCGGCGGCGGACAGCGCGCTGATCGGGTACTGGGTCTTGAAGCCGTCTTCCAGCGAGCGGGCCTGACCGGTTGCCGGGATCGCCACCGGATCACCGGTGACCCAGCCGTGCTGCTTGAAGTAGTTGGCCACGCTGCCGATGGCGTCGCGCGGGTTCCACAGGTCGATGTGGCCGTCGCCGTCGAAGTCCACGGCGTACTGGGTGAAGGAGGAGGGCATGAACTGCCCATAGCCCATTGCACCGGCGTAGGAACCACGCATCTCCAGCGGATTGTCGCCTTCCTTGCGGGCCTGCAGGAGGAACTGTTCCAGCTCGCCGCTGAAGAAGTCGGCGCGGCGCGGGTAGGAGAACGAGAGGGTGGCCAGCGCGTCGATGATCCGCGTCTTGCCCATCACACGACCCCAGCGGGTTTCGACGCCGATGATGCCGACGATGATTTCCGGGGGGGCGCCATAGGTGCGCGAGGCGCGTTGCAGGTCGGCTTCGTACTCGTCCCAGAACTGCACGCCTTTCTGCACGTTGTCCGGGGTGATGAATTTCTTCCGGTAGCGCAGCCAGGCGCCGTTCGGGCCGCTGGGTGGGGTGTAGGTCGGCGCCTGGCGGTCCATCAGGCGGATCACCCAGTCCAGCTCGCGGGTCTGGGCGAACAGATCCTGCAGGTCCTGGCGGTTGAAATTGTGCTGGCTCACCATGCGGTCGATGAAGCGCTGGGCGTTGGCGTTGCCGGCGAAGTCGCCGCGCAGCGGCGTGATCGGTTGCACCGAGCCGAACGCCGGGTGGGCATCGGGCGTGATCAGGGTGGGAGCCTTCGGCTTCTGGGTCGGCTGCGGAGCGGGAGTTGGTTTGCTGCTGCACGCGGAGAGGAGGACAAGCAGAGGCAGGGCAAAAGCGATGCGGCGCATGGGAAATCTTCTGGGGCAGGAAATCATCCCGCTATGCTAGCGCAGTGCCGCGTGGGCACAAGCTGGGAACGTGCCGTGATGGGGTTTGCCTGTGTTGCAGGAAAAGTCCCGGAGGTGCTTCCGGGACGGTCTGCGAACCTTTGCCCTATCGTGTTCGAACAGCCTGTCGATGCCGTTCAGGGACCAGGCGGAGCCTGTTTTTGTACTGAGCGCGTATGGCTATATCGGTATATTTTTTCGGTATAACCCGCCCGCCGGTTAGAGCCTTGCGCTGTGATAGAGTGCGCGCTCGTCTACGGCCCGCCGGCCGTCCATAAGCAATTCCGTGAGTAGCCATGGTCGACAAACTGACGCATCTGAAACAGCTGGAGGCCGAGAGCATCCACATCATCCGCGAGGTCGCCGCCGAGTTCGACAACCCGGTGATGCTGTACTCGATCGGCAAGGACAGCGCGGTGATGCTTCACCTCGCGCGCAAGGCCTTCTTCCCTGGCAAGCTGCCTTTCCCGGTGATGCATGTCGACACCCGCTGGAAATTCCAGGAGATGTACGCGTTCCGCACCAAGATGGTCGAGGAACTGGGCCTGGACCTGATCACCCACATCAACCCCGATGGCGTGGCTCAGGACATCAACCCGTTCACCCACGGCAGCGCCAAGCACACCGACATCATGAAGACCGAAGGTCTCAAGCAGGCCCTCGACAAGCACGGCTTCGATGCTGCCTTCGGTGGTGCCCGCCGCGACGAGGAGAAGTCCCGCGCCAAGGAGCGCGTTTACTCCTTCCGTGACAGCAAGCACCGCTGGGACCCGAAGAACCAGCGTCCGGAGCTGTGGAACGTCTACAACGGCAAGGTGAAGAAGGGCGAGTCGATCCGCGTCTTCCCGCTGTCCAACTGGACCGAGCTGGACATCTGGCAATACATCTACCTGGAGCAGATCCCGATCGTGCCGCTGTACTTCGCCGAAGAGCGCGAAGTCATCGAGATGAACGGCTCGCTGATCATGATCGACGACGAGCGCATCCTCGAGCACCTCACGCCCGAGCAGAAGGCAAGCATCCAGAAGAAGATGGTGCGTTTCCGTACCCTGGGCTGCTACCCGCTGACCGGCGCGGTGGAGTCCACCGCTACCACGCTGCCGGAAATCATCCAGGAAATGCTGCTGACGCGGACTTCCGAACGCCAGGGCCGGGTCATCGACCACGACGCCGCGGGTTCGATGGAAGAAAAGAAACGTCAGGGCTACTTCTAAGGTTCTCGCACCATGTCGCATCAATCCGATCTGATCAGCGAGGACATCCTCGCCTACCTGGCCCAGCACGAGCGCAAGGAACTCCTGCGCTTCCTCACCTGCGGCAACGTCGACGACGGCAAGAGCACCCTGATCGGGCGCCTGCTGCACGACTCCAAGATGATCTACGAGGACCACCTCGAGGCCATCACCCGTGACTCGAAGAAAGTCGGCACCACCGGCGATGACGTCGACCTGGCGCTGCTGGTCGACGGCCTGCAGGCCGAGCGCGAGCAGGGCATCACCATCGACGTGGCGTATCGCTACTTCAGCACCGCCAAGCGCAAGTTCATCATTGCCGACACGCCCGGCCATGAGCAGTACACCCGCAACATGGCCACCGGCGCGTCCACCTGCGACCTGGCGATCATCCTGATCGACGCCCGCTACGGCGTGCAGACCCAGACTCGCCGGCACAGCTTCATTGCCTCGCTGCTGGGCATCAAGCACATCGTGGTTGCCATCAACAAGATGGACCTCAAGGGCTTCGACCAGGGCGTCTTCGAGCAGATCAAGGCCGACTACCTGCAGTTCGCCGACAAGATCAACCTGAAGACCAATTCCCTGCACTTCGTGCCGATGTCGGCGCTGAAGGGCGACAACGTGGTCAACAAATCCGAGCGCTCGCCGTGGTACACCGGCCAGTCGCTGATGGAAATCCTCGAGACCGTGGAAGTCTCCGGCGATCGCAACCTCGATGACATGCGCTTCCCGGTGCAGTACGTCAACCGCCCGAACCTGAACTTCCGCGGCTTCGCCGGCACCCTGGCGAGCGGCGTTGTACGCAAGGGCGACGAAGTCATCGCCCTGCCGTCGGGCAAGGGCAGCAAGGTCAAGTCCATCGTCACTTTCGAAGGCGAGCTGGAACAGGCCGGCCCGGGCCAGGCCATCACCCTGACCCTGGAAGACGAGATCGACGTCTCCCGCGGCGACATGCTGGTCCACGCCGACAACCGTCCGCAGGTGACCGACGGCTTCGACGCCATGCTGGTGTGGATGGCCGAAGAGCCGATGCTGCCGGGCAAGAAGTACGACA
>CBIGPF010000033.1:0-40674 GCA_966191535.1 uncultured Pseudomonas sp.
TAGCAGGGGAGCGCCTTCGGCCACTCGGCCACCTCTCCGCAACACGGGGCGCATGATATCCATGTTTTCCCCGTTTGCAAAGAAAAATTTTAGAAAAATTAATGGTTTGGTTCTTGGTCTTTCTCTTTCTGGATGCGCTGGTAGATTTCCTCACGGTGCACAGCAACTTCCTTCGGCGCATTCACACCGATACGCACCTGGTTCCCTTTGACGCCCAGTACAGTCACGGTGACGTCATCACCGACCATCAGGGTCTCTCCGACCCGGCGAGTCAGAATCAGCATTCCTTTCTCCTTACGTGTTACGGGATAAGCAGTCTGCAAAAAAAGAAATGGTGGCAGATTCGCATAGATCAAGGGCACGAATCCTTCACCCAAGTATTGACCAGTCCTGCCGGAAAGAAAGTTCCTGTCAGACAGTCAAAAACGACAAAAGGCGCGGGGTAGCCGCGCCTTTCGGTATATCTCCCCTTACTCGCCCTGTCGGGCCGGGGCATCGAGTTCGAAAGCGGTGTGCAGAGCACGGACCGCCAACTCGAGGTACTTCTCTTCGATGACCACGGAAACCTTGATTTCCGAGGTGGAGATCATCTGGATGTTGATGGTTTCCTTGGCCAGCGCTTCGAACATGCGGCTGGCGACACCGGCGTGGGAGCGCATGCCGACACCGACGATGGAAACCTTGGCGATGTTGGTGTCGCCCGTTGCTTCACGCGCACCGATGGTGGTGGCGGTCTGCTTGAGGATTTCCAGGGCGGCCTGGTAGTCGTTGCGGTGCACGGTGAAGGTGAAGTCGGTGGTGTTATCGTGCGCGACGTTCTGCACGATCATGTCGACTTCTACATTGGCGGCACTGATCGGGCCAAGAATCTTGAAAGCAACGCCGGGGGTATCCGGTACGCCACGGATGGTCAGCTTGGCTTCGTCGCGATTGAAGGCGATGCCGGAGATGATCGGCTGTTCCATGGATTCCTCTTCATCAAGGGTAATGAGGGTGCCCGGACCCTCCTGGAAGCTGTGCAGCACGCGCAGCGGGACGTTGTACTTGCCGGCGAACTCCACCGAACGGATCTGCAGCACCTTGGAACCGAGGCTGGCCATTTCCAGCATCTCTTCGAAGGTGATCTTGTCCAGGCGGCGAGCCTGCGGCACCACGCGTGGATCGGTGGTGTAGACGCCATCGACGTCAGTGTAGATCTGGCACTCGTCAGCCTTCAGCGCTGCAGCCAGGGCCACGCCCGTGGTGTCGGAGCCGCCGCGGCCGAGGGTGGTGATGTTGCCCTGCTCGTCCACACCCTGGAAGCCTGCGACCACGACCACGCGACCTGCCTTCAGGTCCGCACGGATATTGGCATCGTCGATGCTCAGGATACGCGCCTTGGTGTGGGAGCTGTCGGTCAGGATACGAACCTGGTTGCCGGTGTAGGAGACCGCCGGCACACCGCGCTTCATCAGGGCCATGCTCAGCAGGGCAATGGTCACCTGCTCGCCGGTGGAGACCATCACGTCCAGCTCGCGCGGAATCGGCTGGTCCATGATCTGTTTCGCCAGACCAATCAGGCGGTTGGTCTCCCCGCTCATGGCGGACACCACTACGACGATGTCGTCGCCCGCTTCACGGAATTTCTTCACCTTCTCGGCCACCTGCTCGATTCTCTCGACGGTGCCGACGGAGGTCCCTCCAAACTTCTGTACGATCAAAGCCATTTCAAAAGCCGCCTGATTCCTGAAGGGCGCCCATTAAACATGCATCACCGCATGCTGCCAAGGCCCGCCGGACGCGCTGCGGGCCCCGTATTTCAGGGCCTTTAGAGGCCCTGTTCGACAAACTTGACTGCCAGCGCCAGAGCTTCGTCCAGCTTGCCGGCATCAACACCACCGCCCTGGGCCATGTCCGGGCGACCACCGCCCTTCCCGCCCACGGCCGCAGCGGCCTGCTTCATCAGATCGCCAGCTTTCAGCTTGGCGGTCAGGTCCTGGGTCACGCCGGCGACCAGCACGACCTTCTCTTCGAACACGCCGCCCAGCAGGATGACCCCGCTGCCCAGCTTGTTCTTCAGCTGGTCGACCAGCGCCAGCAGCGCCTTGCCGTCCAGAGCGTCGAGACGCGAGGACAGCACCTTCACGCCACCGACTTCCACGGCGGCGCCCGCCAGGTCATCGCCGGCTGCGCTGGCGGCCTTGGCCTTGAGCTGCTCCAGCTCTTTCTCCAGCTGACGGTTGCGCTCGATCAGGCCGGAGAGCTTGTCCAGCAGGTTGTCACGGCTGCCCTTGACCAGGCCGGCCGCTTCCTTGAGCTGCTCTTCGGCACCGTTGAGGTAGGCCAGCGCAGCACCGCCGGTGACTGCTTCGATACGGCGTACGCCGGAAGCCACACCGCCTTCGCTGGTGATCTTGAACAGGCCGATGTCGCCGGTACGGGATACGTGGGTGCCGCCACACAGTTCGACGGAGAACTTGCCGCCCATGCTCAGCACGCGCACCTGATCGCCGTACTTCTCGCCGAACAGCGCCATGGCGCCCTTGTTCTTGGCGGACTCGATGTCGGTCTCTTCGGTCTCGACCTCGGAGTTCTTGCGGATCTCGGTATTGACGATGTCTTCCAGCTGCTTCAATTGCTCGGGCTTGATCGCCTCGAAGTGGCTGAAGTCGAATCGCAGACGCTGGCTATCGACCAGCGAACCCTTCTGCTGGACATGATCGCCCAGTACCTGACGCAGCGCGGCGTGCAGCAGGTGGGTAGCGGAGTGGTTCAGCGCGGTGGCCTGGCGCACGGAAGCGTCGACCTCGGCCTTCACCGCAGCGCCAACGGTCAGGCTGCCCTGGGCAACCACACCGTGGTGCAGGTGAGCGCCGCCAGCCTTGGTGGTGTCGCGCACGTCGAAACGCACACGGGCAGCTTCAAGGTAACCGCTGTCGCCAACCTGGCCGCCGGACTCGGCGTAGAAAGGAGTCTGGTCGAGGACGACCACGCCCTCCTCGCCTTCGCCCAGTTGCTCGACGGCCTTGCCGTCCTTGAACAGGGCAATGATCTGGCCGGCGCCGGAAACGCCCTGGTAGCCGAGGAAGCGGGTGTCGCCATCCACTTTCACCAGGCTGTTGTAGTCCATGCCAAAGGCGCTGGCGGAGCGGGCGCGCTCACGCTGGGCTTCCATCTCGCGCTCGAAGCCTTCCTCGTCGAGGGTCAGGCTGCGCTCGCGGGCGATGTCGTTGGTCAGGTCGACCGGGAAGCCGTAGGTGTCGTACAGCTTGAACACCACGTTGCCCGGGATGACGCTGCCCTTGAGCTCGGACAGGTCCTGCTCGAGGATCTTCAGGCCCTGCTCCAGGGTCTTGGCGAACTGCTCTTCCTCGGTCTTCAGCACGCGCTCGATGTGCGCCTGCTGCTGCTTGAGCTCGACGAAGGCCTCGCCCATCTCGCCGACCAGGGCAGAGACGATCTTGTGGAAGAAGGTGCCCTTGGCGCCCAGCTTGTTACCGTGGCGGCAGGCGCGACGGATGATGCGGCGCAGCACGTAGCCACGACCTTCGTTCGACGGCAGCACGCCGTCGGCGATCAGGAAGCCGCAGGAACGGATGTGGTCGGCAACCACTTTCAGCGACGGTGCGTCGTCGTTGGCGCAGCCGATGGCGTCGGCCGAAGCCTTCAGCAGGCTCTGGAACAGGTCGATCTCATAGTTCGAGTGGACGTGCTGCAGCACGGCGCTGATGCGCTCCAGGCCCATGCCGGTGTCCACGCTCGGCGCCGGCAGCGGGTGCATGACACCGTCCGCAGTGCGGTTGAACTGCATGAAGACGTTGTTCCAGATCTCGATGTAGCGGTCGCCGTCTTCTTCCGGCGAGCCGGGCGGGCCGCCCCAGATGTCGGCGCCGTGGTCGAAGAAGATCTCGGTGCACGGACCGCACGGGCCGGTATCGCCCATTGCCCAGAAGTTGTCCGAAGCGTAGGGAGCGCCCTTGTTGTCGCCGATGCGGACCATGCGCTCGGCGGGAATGCCGACTTCCTTGGTCCAGATGTCGTACGCCTCGTCATCGCTGGCGTAGACGGTGACCCAGAGCTTTTCCTTGGGCAGGTTCAGCCACTTGTCCGAGGTCAGGAATTCCCAGGCGTAAGTGATGGCGTCGCGCTTGAAATAGTCGCCGAAGCTGAAGTTGCCCAGCATTTCGAAGAAGGTGTGGTGCCGCGCGGTGTACCCGACGTTTTCCAGGTCGTTGTGCTTGCCGCCGGCACGCACGCATTTCTGGCTGGTGGTGGCGCGGGTGTAGGCGCGCTTTTCCAGACCCAGGAAGCAGTCCTTGAACTGGTTCATACCTGCGTTGGTGAACAGCAGGGTCGGGTCGTTCGCGGGGATCAGCGAACTGGACGCTACGCGGGTGTGCCCCTTCTCTTCGAAGAAGCGGAGGAAGGCTTCACGGATTTCAGCGCTTTTCATAGGTTCTTCCACGGAAAAATGCGGCCACGAATCGCCGGCAAAGGGCCGCATTATATCGGCCCCGCATCAAGGTTGTAGTGTCTTTGCGCGATAGTTAACCCCTATCGCGCAATAATTTCTGTCAGGAACGACGAAAGGCGGCAAAAGCTTCGACGATACGCGGGATATCAGCGCTTTTCACATCGAGGTGGGTCACCAGACGCAGGCGTGCCGCCGGGCTGACGCGAATGCCGCGTTCAGCCAGGTGCTCGCCCAGCGCACCGGCCTGCTCACCGATGCCGACGTAGACCATGTTGGTCTGCACCGGCTCGATGGCGTAGCCCAGTTCCGCCAGACCACGACCCAGCGCTTCGGCATTGGCGTGGTCTTCGGCCAGGCGTTCGACCTGGTGGTCCAGCGCATGCAGGGCAGCCGCTGCCAGGCCGCCTGCCTGGCGCATGCCGCCGCCAACCATCTTGCGCAGGCGCCGCGCCCGGCCGATCAGTTCGGCATCGCCGCAGAGCACCGAACCCACTGGCGCACCGAGCCCCTTGGACAGGCACACCGAGACGGAATCGAAATGGCGAGTGATCTCTCGGGCATCAACGCCCAGTTTCACCGCCGCGTTGTACAGGCGGGCGCCGTCCAGATGCAGCGCCAGGCCCCGGCGGTGGGTCATTTCCCGCGCAGCAGCCAGATAGGTCAGCGGCAGGACCTTGCCCTGCATGGTGTTTTCCAGCGCCAGCAGGCGGGTGCGGGCGAAGTGGAAATCGTCCTGCTTGATCGCCGCCTCGACCCTGACCAGGTCCAGCGAGCCGTCGGCCTCGCCATCGATAGGCTGCGGCTGGATCGAGCCCAGCACAGCGGCGCCACCGCCTTCATATTTATAGGTGTGCGCCTGCTGGCCGACGATGTACTCGTCGCCCCGCCCGCAATGGGCCATCAGCCCGAGCAGGTTGCTCATGGTGCCGGTGGGCACGAACAGTGCGGCGCCGAAGCCCAGGCGTTCGGCGAGGGTCGCTTCCAGGCGGTTCACCGTCGGGTCTTCGCCATAGACATCATCGCCCAGCTCGGCCCGCGCCATCGCCTCGCGCATACCGGCGGTGGGCAGGGTCACGGTGTCACTGCGAAGGTCGATGATGGACATGGCAAGGCTCCTCGGGCATCAGGCGGAAAGGGCCGATGCTAAGCGCTCGCCAGAGGGGAAACAAGGCGGGATGCCCCTTGCAGGCGCGCCATGCGCGCGATCGCGGGCAAGACACGCTCGCTCCTGCAAGGTGCGGAGGTTCAGCCGAGATCAGAGCTCGGTGGGAATGACCAGAATGCCGGCGCGCAGGCCGTTCTTCACCCGCGGGTTGGGGAAGATGATCCGCGCGCCCTGCTCTTCCACGATCCAGCGTGTGCCGCCGATGTCCTCGGCGAGCAGGAAGCCATGATCCAGCTCGGTGAAGTTATCCACCGCGTCATCCAGATGCAGCCGGAAGTGGTCGCTGTGCTTGATCACCTCGCGGGAGACGGCGAACAGCTGCAGGCCGTCGAGCTGCGCGCCGTCCGCTTCCTGGCCGCTGATCACGCCCTGCAGCATGGCTTCCAGGCGATCCAGGTTCACCGCCTGGTTCTGCCCGAACGGCCGGGCCTTGCCCAGTTCCAGGGTGAACGCCTCGGCACCGAGGTGGCTGTAGGTGTAGGCGCTGAAGGTGATGCCCGGCTTGCTCTGCAGCAGCACGGCGTCGATACCGGCGCTGCGCAGGCGCGCCAGTTCCTCGCGGGAGTGCTCGCGGCCGCTGGCCCAGGGATAGAGCGCGAACTGCTCGATCTTCGAGCCGCGGATGGCCGTGTGCAGGTCGTAGTGCAGGCGCGGGCGGCCCTCACGGGCGAAGAAGGCGGCAGCCAGGCGCTCCAGCTCCGCCGCACGCAGGGCCTCGTTGCCGCTGCCCTCCTCGTGACGGCCACAGAACAGGCGGTTGATGTCCTGCTCCAGGTAACGCTCGCCGCGGCGCATGGCTTCGGGATTGCCGAGCAGGAACAGCACGCGCGCCGCCGGCTTCAGCTCACCGCGGGCGATGCGGTGCACCAGGCGGTCGAGCAGCTCGATGGGGGCAGTCTCGTTGCCATGAATGCCCGCCGATAGCAGCAGGTCGCGACCATTGTCGCGCACCACCGGCGGAGTGATTTCGAGGGCGCCTTCGGCCAGCCAGTGCAGACGAGTGCCGTCGGCGGTGAGCTGGATCTTTTCCGTCGGCTCACGGCCGGCGAGGGTCAGTTCGAGCAGTTTGCCCAAAGCTAGCATGCGGACGCCTCCATCATTGCCCGCAGCCGGAGCGGCCGCGGGCTCCGCGATCAGTGGTGGTGGTCACATCCACAGTCTGGACCATGTTCGTGGACTTCGGCGGCTTCCAGTTCAAGGCTCAGGCCCAACTGGTTCACCGCCTGCGGGCGCACCACCAGCAGCGGGATCTCGGCGTCGTCTTCATGGGAGTCGGCGTAGATCACCAGGCCGCCCTTGCCGTCGGCTTCCAGCCACAGCTCGCGACCTTCCAGGCGGATGGCCAGGCGGGCGGTGTGGGTCTCACGGCGCTCGCCCGTGTTGTCTTCGAGAATCAGCGGGAGGCTTTCGGTCATGTCAGTTACTCAAATCTGCTGGAAGGGATAAACCGAGCCCAGTTTAAGGATCTGGCTCAATTCATCCAACGCCGTCCGGCACTCGACGAGCAATTGCGGATCGGCCAGGTCGGCTTCGGCCAGGCGATCGCGGTAGTGCTTGTCGACCCAGGTGACCAGGGTGTCGTGCAGGGTCGGGGTCATGATCACGCCCGGATTGACCGCCGCCAGCTCGGCCTCGTTCAGCGCCACGCGCAGGCGCAGGCAGGCAGGACCGCCACCGTTCTGCATGCTCTGCTTGAGGTCGAACACCTTTACCTCGCGGATCGGGCCATCCTCGGCCGTCAGGCGCGAGAGGTAGTTCCACACGCGCTCGTTCTTGCGGCACTCCTCCGGAACGATCAGCAGCATGTTGCCGTCGGCGCGGGTGAGCAGTTGGCTGTTGAACAGGTAGGACTTCACCGCGTCCTCGACGGTGACCTGGTCGCGCGGCACGCACACGGCACGGAAGCGACCGCCACGGCGTCCCAGCTTGTCGTGCAGCTCGGCGAGCACGCGCTCGGTGTCGAGGAAGGCGTCTTCGTGGTGGAACAGCACCTCGCCGTTGCCGACCGCGATCACGTCGTTGTGGAACACGCCCTGGTCGATCACCGCCGGGTTCTGCTGGGCATAGACCACGCCGTCATCGCTCAGGCCGTGCAGACGGGCGACCGCCTGGCAGGCTTCCAGGGTCTGCCGCGCCGGGTAGCGCTGCGGCGCCGGGAAGCGGCTGTCGAAGGCGCTGCGGCCGAACACGAAGAACTCCACGCCGGCTTCGCCGTAGGACCTGCAGAAGCGCGTGTGATTGGCTGCGCCTTCGTCGCCGAACTGGGCGACTGCCGGCAGAGCGGCGTGGTGGGCGAAGTGTTTCTCGTCATTGAACATCGCCGCGAGAATGCGACTGGTCTGCGGGTGCTCGATGGACCGATGGAACTTGCAGTTCAGGTTGGCGGCGGTGAAGTGCACGCGACCATCCGCGGTATCGGCACCGGGGCTGACCGTAGCCGCGTTGGCGGTCCACATGCAGGACGCCGAGCTGACGGCGGCAAGCAGCGGCATGGCCTCTTTCGCCGCCTTGGCAATCACGTCGGCGTCGCTGCCGGAGAAGCCCAGGGCGCGCAGCGAGGCAACGGCCGGGCGCTCCTGCGGGGCGAACACGCCCTGCTTGAAGCCCATCTCCATCAGCGCCTTCATCTTCGACAGGCCCTGCTTTGCCGCTTCGCGCGGGTTGGACGCCGCCTGGCTGTTGCTCTGCGAAGCCACGTTGCCGTAGGACAGGCCGCCGTAGTTGTGCGTCGGCCCGACCAGACCGTCGAAGTTCATCTCATGGGCGGTCATCACAGGCTCACTCCCGGGGTCAGGGTTGCAGGCAGGCTCAGGCTGTCGCTTTCCAGCGAGGCGACCGGGTACGCGCAGTAGTCGGCTGCGTAGTAGGCGCTCGGACGATGATTGCCGGAGGCGCCGATACCACCGAACGGCGCGCTGCTGGCGGCGCCGGTCAGTTGCTTGTTCCAGTTGACGATGCCGGCGCGGCTCTCGATGAGGAAGTCCTCGTAGCGCTCGCGGGAATCCGACAACAGGCCAGCGGCAAGGCCGTACTGGGTGGCATTGGCTTCACGCACCGCGGCGTCGAAGTCAGCGTAGCGGATCACCTGCAGCAGTGGGCCGAAGAACTCTTCGTCCGGGCGCTCGGCGACGGCGGTCACGTCGAGAATGCCAGGGGTCAGCAGCGCAGCGTTGGCCAGCGGCTGGGTCATTGCAAGCAGCGGCCTGGCCCCCTTGGCCAGCAGTTGCTCCTGGGCCTTGATCAGGTGTTCGGCGGCGACCAGCGAGATCACCGAGCCCATGAAGGGCGCCGGTTGCTCGTCGAAGCGGCCGACCTTGATGGTCGAGGCCACCGCGACCAGACGCTCGATCAGCGCGTCGCCCCAGGCGCCCTGCGGCACCAGCAGGCGGCGGGCGCAAGTGCAGCGCTGGCCGGCGGAGATGAATGCGGACTGGATGATGGTGTAGACGGCAGCGTCCACGTCCTTCACTTCGTCGACGACCAGCGGGTTGTTGCCGCCCATTTCCAGCGCGAGGATCTTCTGCGGGCGACCGCCAAACTGGCTGTGCAGCAGGTTGCCGGTACGGCTGGAGCCGGTGAAGAACAGGCCATCGATGTCGTCGTTGCCTGCCAGTGCCACACCGGTATCGCGGGCGCCCTGCACCAGGTTGATCACGCCGGCGGGAATGCCTGCCTCGATCCAGGCCCGGAGGGTCAGCTCGGCAACCTTCGGCGTCAGCTCGCTGGGCTTGAACACCACGGCATTGCCTGCCAGCAGGGCCGGCACGATGTGGCCGTTGGGCAAGTGCCCGGGGAAGTTGTAGGGGCCGAACACGGCGACCACGCCGTGAGGCTTGTGGCGCAGCACGGCGGTGGCGTCAGCCAGCGGGCCGCTCTTCTCACCGGTACGTTCACGGAAAGCCTGGACCGAAATGGCGACCTTGTTGACCATGCTGGTCACTTCGGTAGCGGCTTCCCACAGTGGCTTGCCGGTCTCCTCGCCGATGGCGCGGGACAGCTCCTCGGAACGGCCCTTGAGGGCGGCGGCGAAGCGCTCCAGCACGGCGATACGCTCTTCCACCGGGCGACGGGCCCAGGCCGGGAACGCAGTGCGCGCGGCGGCGACGGCGGCGGCGACCTGCTGCGACGACGCGGCACGACCGGACCAGACCACAGCCTGGCTGACCGGGCACAGCGATTCCAGAGGCTCGCCTTCGCCCGCCAGCCACTGGCCGGCAATGTAGTGGGTATTCATCATCAGGCTCCCCTGACGCCGGGTGGCGTCAGTTGCGTTTTCCGGAGAGGGGCACCGCGCGGACCGAAGCCCCGGCGGACAGGCGCAGGCGCTTGGCGGTCTGCGCATCGACCACCAGCGAGCCGGCAGCCAGGCGCGCGGGTGCAGCGGTGATGCGGCACTCCTCGCGCTTGCGGTTGTGGATCAGGTAGGGCTCGGCATCGTCGCCCGGCGTGCCGATCGCCAGCACCAGGCTCTGGCTGTCGGCGATGGCACGGATCTTCTCGGTCGGCGCCTCGATGGCGGGGCCGGCGTCGAAGATGTCGACGTAACCCTGGTAGCTGAAGCCTTCCGCCTTGAGCATGGCCAGCGCCGGTTCGGTATCGGAGTGCACGCGACCGATCACCGAGCGCGCCTCTTCCGAGAGGAAGCAGGTGTAGAGCGGGAACTTGGGCATCAGCTCGGCGATGAAGGCCTTGTTGCCCACGCCGGTCAGATAGTCGGCCTGGCTGAACTCCATCTTGAAGAAATGCCGACCCAGGCTTTCCCAGAACGGCGAGCGCCCGGCAGCGTCGGACATCCCGCGCATTTCGGCGATCACCTTGTCACCGAACAGCTCGCGGAATTCGGCGATGAACAGGAAGCGCGCCTTGGACAGCAGCCGGCCGTTCAGGCCTGCGCGGTGGTCGGCATGCAGGAACAGCGAGCACAGCTCCGACTGCCCGGTGAGGTCGTTGGCGAGGAACAGCGTGGGGATCTCGCGGTGGATGCCCAGTTCCTGGGACGCACTGACGGTCAGGCCGACGCGGTAGTTGTACCAGGGCTCGCGCAGGCCGACAGCGCCGGCCACGGCGGAAATGCCGACGACCTTGCCGGTGTCGTCTTCGAGGACGAACAGGTAGTCGGCGTCGGCACGCTCGGCTTCGCCGCGGAAGGCCTTCTCGGCCCAGTTCACGCGGTGCTGCAGGCGCTGTTCGTTGGCCGGCAGCGTGGTCAGGCCGGTGCCGGTACTGCGCGCCAGGTCAAAGAGAGCCGGCAGGTCGGCGCTGGTTACGGGACGGACGATCATGCTCTCTCCCCTCAGATCGCAACCAGGCGCACGCTGGCGCCCTCGCCGATGCCCAGGGCTTCGGCGGTTTCCTGATTCAGGGTGACGGGCTTGCCCGGTACCCAGTCGAGTTCGGCAACGACGGCGCGGAAGTCCTGCAGCTGGCCGTTGGTGACGAGGTAGCCACGGTTGCCCTTGCCGCCTTCGCCGATACGTACCGGCACCTGCCGGCTCTGCGCGATGGAGCGGATGCTGCTGGTACGCGCATGCAGTGCCGGGCCGCCGTCGAAGATGTCGACGTAGTTGTCGGACTCGAAACCGTCGCGCATCAGGATGTCGAAGGTGATCTGCGCACGCGGGTGCACCTGCCCCATGGCTTCCTGCGCGTCGTCCGGAAGCAGCGGTACGTAGATCGGGTAGTGCGGCATCAGTTCGGCGAGGAAAGTACGGCTCTTCAGCCCGGACAGTTTCTCGGCCGCGGTATAGTCGAGGTCGAAGAAGTTGCGCCCAATGGCGTTCCAGAACGGCGACTGGCCCTGGTCGTCGCTGTAGCCGACGATCTCCACCACCACCGCGTCGGCGAAGCGCTCCGGATGGCTGGCCATGAACAGCAGGCGACCACGGGAGTTGAGCTCGGCGATCGGCGTGTTCACCAGCTCGCGCTCGACGTAGAAGCTGGTCAGCAGGCTGTTGCCGGTGAGGTCATGGCACAGCGAGAGGACGTGGATCTTGTTGTGGATCTTCAGCTCGCGGGAAGCGTGCACGAAGGTCTCGTTGCGGAAGCTGTAGAACGGTTCGGAGAAGCCGGCCGAGGCGACGATGGCCGAGCAGCCGACCAGGCGGCCGGTCTCGCTGTCCTCGAGCACGAAGAAATAGCTCTCTTCACCGTTGAAACTCACTTCGGCGGTGAACGAGGCCTCCGAGGCAAGGATCTTCTCGCGCAGGCGTTCCGCGTCGTCCGGCAGCGACGTGACGCCGACCGGGCTGTCCGCGGCGAGACGCTGCACTTGCTGCAGGTCGGCCACTTGGGCGGGGCGCATCACCAGCATGGCGTCACTCCTCTAACCAGACAAAAATTGTGATTCGTGGTGGATGAATCATGGGCGCGACACAACCCGTGCCGCGCTCATCAGGGCATTCTCGGGAACCGGCCGGGACGACCCGGCCAGTCAGACGGCGAGGCGCGGGCCTCGCCGGTTCAGCGTAGCCCTGGGATCAGCCGCGGGTCAGCTTGGCGATGGCGCGCTCGAGACGGTCCAGGCCTTCGTCGATGTCCGCATCCGGGATCACCAGGCTGGGCGCGAAACGCACCACGTCCGGACCGGCCTGCAGGACCATCACGCCTTCCTTCTCGGCAGCGTTGAGCACGTCCTTGGCCTTGCCCTTGAAAGCATCATTGAGCACCGCGCCGATCAGCATGCCCATGCCGCGGACCTGGGTGAAGATGCCGTGCTCGGCGGCAATCTTCTCCAGGCGGACCTTGAAGCGCTCGTGCTTGGCTTTCACGCCTGCGAGCACTTCCGGGGTGTTGATCACGTCGAAGGCAGCACCGGCAACGGCGCACGCCAGCGGGTTGCCACCGTAGGTGGTGCCGTGGGTGCCGACGACCAGGTGCTCGGCGATCTTCGCAGTGGTCAGCATGGCACCGATCGGGAAGCCGCCGCCCAGGCCCTTGGCGCTGGAGAGGATGTCCGGGTTCACGCCGTAGTACTGGTGGGCATAGAGGTAGCCGATACGACCGAAGCCGCTCTGCACTTCATCGAAGATGAGCAGCGCGTTGTTCTCGTCGCACAGCTTGCGCACGCCTTCCAGGTAGGCCTGGTCAGCCGGCAGCACGCCGCTCTCGCCCTGCACCGGTTCGATGATCACGGCGCAGGTCTTGTCGGAGATGGCCGCCTTCAGGGCTTCCAGGTCGTTGAACGGAATGTGGGTGATGCCTTCGACCTTCGGGCCGAAACCATCGGAGTATTTGGCCTGGCCACCGACATTGACGGTGAACAGGGTGCGGCCATGGAAGCTGTTGACCATCGAGATGATCTCGTACTTCTCCGGACCATAGACGTCGTGGGCATAGCGACGCGCCAGCTTCAGCGCGGCCTCGTTGGCCTCGGCACCGGAGTTGGCGAAGAACACGCGCTCGGCGAAGGTCGCGTCGATCAGCTTCTTGGCCAGGCGCAGGGCCGGCTCGTTGGTGAAAACGTTGGAGACGTGCCAGATCCTGCTCGCCTGCTCGGTCAGCGCCTGCATCAGCGCCGGATGGCCATGGCCCAGTGAACTGACTGCGATGCCACCGGCAAAGTCCACCAGCTCTCGGCCGCTCTGATCCCAGACTCGGGAACCCTCGCCACGCACCGGAATGAAAGCAGCCGGCGAATAGTTGGGAACCATGACCTGGTCGAAGTCGGAGCGTTGGACCTGAGCGTGCGGAGCGGACATCGGTGTTCTCCTGCCTGGTTGAGGCGGCTATCGATGAATGGATTGTAGGGACGAACAGCGGGCCGTCATTGCCGCCATGCGACAACTTCTTATAGCGCCAACCCGCGAATTGCCGAGGCTTACGGAAATGCGACAGAAAGCGTCGGGAAGGCGCAGTGTACGGCCTGCGGCCTGCTGCGGGTACAAGGAGGCGTGGAATTTGTTCGCTCGGCGAACAGGGGAAAAAGGAATAAGGCAGGCAAGAGAATTCGCTGAACGGGCTGCCCCGCGAGCAGCCGTCTGGCGACAGCGCTCGCGAACATGCCCAATGGCGGTGCAGGCTGCTAGCGGACCAATTGCTCCAGCGCTGGCGCCAGCGTGCTCACGAAAGTGGCAGTCAAATGCTGCGTGTCGCGGAATACGACATAGCCGTCCTGCTCCGCCCGGCACTCTCCATTGGGGCAGATGCTGGCATTGAGATCCACCAGGCGTAGGTTGGCGAACTGACGAGCGACCTGTCGCTGGATGCCGAACACCCGTTCCGTGCCAGCATTGGCCACCGATGCGCTGCAGCGCTCACTGGTCGTCAGCCAGACGCCCAGGCCGGAGCCTTCCAGGCACTGCGGACCATCGAAAGGCAGGCTCGGTGTCGCCCTGAGCACATAGACCTGGCGTGCGGACCGCGAGATCTGCGACCACACACTGGCAAATCCCTGCTGCCATTCTTCGGGAGTGAAGTCATAGGTAGCCGCGGAACCGAGAATGGCCACGTCGGGCTTCATCTGCGCAACACGCGCAAGCACGTCCCGCCGCCATTCTTCGCACTCCACATACATGCGTCCGATCCGCGGGTAGAAGATCGGCTTGTCGAGGATCGGACAGGACGACTTGGTGTACACCACGACGCGCCAGTCCGGTCGGTCATAGACCTTGCGAATGGCTGGCATCCATTGCGCCCCGATGCTGTCGCCTACGACCACGACCACGTGCGCGGCCGTACTGGGCCCAAAGCTGCACTCCTTGACGGAGGCGCTGTGGTACCAGTCATCGCAACCCAGACGATAGATATCCGGCACATCCATGCGGGCGGCATTGCGCAGAACGACTTCCGGCCTCTCCATTTCCTTGCTGATCAGCGCCCCCCAGTTGAAGGCGACCGCCGTGACCCCAAGCATGGCCATGACCGAGAGCTGGCACATGCGCTTGGGATGCAGCAGCCAGGACCGATGCTGGCGGATCGGCCACTCCAGCCAACGATACGAGGCGATGGCGAGCAGCAGTGACTCCAGAACCAACAGCAGACGATCCGACACGCCGGCTTCGGGCATCAGTGCCTGTCCGATCAACAGTACTGGCCAGTGCCACAGGTACCAGGAGTAGGAGACCTTCCCGAGCAGTTGCAGGGGCTTGGCCGCCAGTACCCGGGACACTCCGCCGGAGCGTCCCAGCAGCGCTCCCGATGCTATGCACCCCGCTGCCCCGAGGGACGGGATCAGCGCACGCCAACCGGGATACGGCGTATCGGGCCCCAGTAGCAGAGCAGCTCCGACGATCAGCGACAGCCCGGCCCAGCCAAGCAGCGAGACGAATCCTTTGCCAGCGACAGCCAGGCGATCAGCGCCGCCACTGCCCACGCACAGCCACACCCCGGCACCCAGGGCGAACTGCCAGATGCGCGATGGCATCAGATAGAAACCAAGTCGGGGAGCCAGCTCGGTCAGCACAAGGCACCCGGCGAAACCCAGCACGAAGACCACCCCGACACCCCAGGCCCGCACGGCAGTCGCCGACCAGCGACTCCGGCCACGAGCGACGCCGCCAAGCAGCAGTAGGAACATCGGCCAGATCAGGTAGAACTGTTCTTCGACTGCCAGCGACCAGGTATGCAGGAACAGATTTTCAGCCGAGCCGGCCTGGAAGTAGTCCATCTCGGCGAAGGCAAAATAGAAGTTGCTCATCCAGAGCGCAGCAGCACTGGCCGCGTCCACCTGGTCCAACTGCCGGGAAGGCGACAGCACAACGCTGGCCACCAGCCCCACCAGCAGCAGCATGACCAGCAACGCAGGCGCCAGGCGCTTGATACGGCGGACGTAGAAACCCAGCAGGTCGATACGACCGGTTCCCTGGATTTCTCGCCACAGCAGGCCGCTGATCAGATACCCGGAGAGCACCAGGAAGACATCGACACCCACAAAACCGCCTTGCCATCCCGGCAGCTTTGCGTGAGCCACCACCACCAGCAGGATGGCGATCGCCCTGAGTCCTTCCAGGTCTGCCCGATAGTCAATTCCGTACTTCATCGCTCCCTCGATCCCCGCCCAACCGCTCACCACACGAATTGCGCCCCGGCCAATGACGGAGCGACGAGGGCGCCAATTTACGGCAAGAGATCAGGCTTGGATATCGAGAGTCCGGGGCACATGGCTGCAATTGTGAGCCGCGCCAAGCTTTCAGCCGCGCTCGGTAACCACCGGAGCGGCTTCGGCGACGCTCTGGCCGCGGCGCTGGTTGCGGTCTTCGCGCGGGGTCACGCCGAAGAAGTTGCGGTAGGCGCTGGAGAAGTGCGGGCCGCTGGAGAAACCGCAGGACAGGCCGATCTGGATGATCGACTTGCTGGTCTGCATGAGCATCTGCCGTGCGCGGTTCAGGCGCAGTTCCAGGTAGTACTGGCTGGGCACGCGCGTCAGGTATTGCTTGAAGATGCGCTCCAGCTGGCGGCGCGAGACGCAGACGTGCTGGGCGATCTCGTCGGTGGTCAGCGGCTCCTCGATGTTCGCCTCCATCAGTAGCACCGCCTGGGTGAGCTTCGGGTGGCTGGAGCCGAGACGGTTCTTCAGCGGGATGCGCTGGCGTTCGGAGCCTTCGCGGATGCGCTCCACCACCAGCTCCTCGGATACCGCACCGGCCAGTTCGGCGCCATGGTCGCGGGACAGCACGGCCAGCAGCAGATCCAGTACCGCCATGCCGCCACAGGCGCTCAGGCGATCACGGTCCCACTCGAACAGGTGGTTGGTGGCGATGACCTTGGGGTAACGCTCGGTGAAGTCATCGTGCCAGCGCCAGTGCACGGCAGCGCGGTAGCCGTCGAGCAGGCCCAGTTGCGCCAGCGGGTAGATACCGGCGGATAGCGCACCGATGCTCACCCCACTGCGCGACAGTTGCTTGAGCGCGGTCGCCAGCGGCGCGGAGACCGTCTGGGGAATCTCGTCGGCGACCAGGAAGATGCGCTGACACTGCTCCAGCACACCGCTCCAGGACTGCCCCGGCAGGCGCCAGCCATCGGCCTCGGCCACCGTTTCGGCACTCATGAACACCGGTTCATAGAGCGCCTCGGGGTGCAGTCGGCGGGCGACCCGCAAGGCCTCCTCGGCCAGACCGAGGGTCAGCGCCCGCGTGTGCGGCCAGAGGAGGAATCCGATGCGTTGTGCGGTCATGCGGTCAGGTCACCAGGCGACTGTAACGGACAGCTTACTTCAAGCTGCCGGAAAGGAACTGCTTGAGGCGTTCGGATTGCGGATTGGCCAGGACTTCCTTCGGGCAGCCCGCCTCTTCCACCAGGCCCTTGTGCAGGAACACCAACTGGTTGGATACCTCGCGGGCGAAGCCCATCTCGTGGGTCACCACCACCATGGTGCGACCTTCCTGGGCCAGGTCCTGCATGACCCGCAGGACTTCGCCGACCAGCTCGGGGTCGAGTGCCGAGGTCGGCTCGTCGAACAGCATGACCTCCGGCTCGACCGCCAGCGCACGGGCGATGGCCACGCGCTGCTGCTCACCGCCGGACATGTGGGCCGGGTAGGCATCCTTGCGGTGCGCCACGCCGACCTTCGCCAGGTAGTGCTCGGCCTTTTCCAGCGCTTCCTTCTTCGACACGCCCAGTACGTGGACCGGCGCCTCGATGACGTTCTCCAGGGCGCTCATGTGCGACCACAGGTTGAAATGCTGGAACACCATCGACAGGCGCGAGCGCATGCGCTGCAGCTGCTTGGCGTCGGCGGCCTTGAGCGCGCCATCCTTGCTCGGCACGAGCTTGAGCTCTTCGCCGTTGAGCAGGATCTTGCCGGCGTGGGGCTGCTCCAGCAGGTTGATGCAGCGCAGGAAGGTACTCTTGCCCGAGCCGGAGGAGCCGATGATGCTGATCACGTCGCCCGCCTTCGCCGCCAGGGAGACGCCCTTGAGCACCTCGTGGGTGCCGTAGCGCTTGTGCAGGTCCTGGATTTCCAGTTTGTACATGGTGTCGGTTCTCGAATTCAGTCGTTGATCAGCCGGCCCTTGCGGAACGGCTCACGCCCGGCCACCTTGGCCAGCCAAAGCCCTGGCTGGGCATAGCGCCCACGCTCGATGGCGAACAGCACGCCGGAAGTCCCGGCGCGAACGGTGCTGACCAGATCGTTCAGCGGGTCGACCACTTCGAACAGCGCGTCGCCCTTCTCCACCCACTCCCCCGCCTTGCGCAGGAAACTCACCACGCCAACGTGGGGTGCGTAGAGGTATTCGGTGCCTTCGAAGGGCATGCCTTCGCAGCAGTCGGCCGGTGCCGCCGGCCAATCGCCGGCGATCAGGCCCTGCTCGGCAAGGAAGCCGAGGATGGCTTCGGCGTTGGCCTGCCCCTGGTCGACGCGGGTATCGCCCACGCCGCCCAGTTCGACGGTGGTCGCCACGCACGCCAGCGGGATCGCCGCCTGCGGGAAGGCCTGCGCCAGGCGCAGCCAGGGCAGCGAGCAGGATTCGTCGAAGGAGCTGCCGCCGGAGTCTTCGGCGAGCAGCGCCACGCCAGCCTTCAGGCGCGCGGCCAGGGACTTCCAGCGCGGCCAGTGTTGCGGGATCGCGTAGACGTGGATGGCCGCGTCGAAGTCGCAGTGCAGGTCGAGCACCACGTCGGCATCGCAGGCGTGCCGCAGCAGGATGCGTTGCATGCCCTGCAGCTCGGACGAAGCCGGCGGCAGCGCATCGAGACCGTCGCGCATGGCCTGGCGGATCAGCTCGACGTTGGCGGCTTCATCGGTGCCCAGCTGGTCGCCGACGCGCTCGGCAACCAGGGCCGACAGCTCGACGAAATCACGGTTGAAGTTCTTCCCGCTGTTGAACTCGAAACGACCCAGGTGGCTGGCCTGCAGGGTCTGGCCGAGGCCGATGGGGTTGGCCACCGGCACCAGCTCGACGACGCAGTTCAGCTGCCCGCGCGACTCGAGGTCGGCCAGGCGCTGCTTGAGTTCCCAGGCGGTGCGCATGCCCGGCAGCTCGTCGGCGTGCAGGCTGGACTGGATGTAGACCTTGCGCGGGCCCTTGCCATAGCGGAATACGCTCAGGCGGCGCTCGCTACCCAGGCTGCTCCACGGCAGCAGATGATCGATACGTTCCACGGTGTATTCCTCAGTGCTTGCGCGGCGCGAGATAGGCCAGCCAGCGGCGTTCGGCCAGCTTGAACAGGCGCACCAGGGTGAAGGTCATGATCAGGTAGAAGATGCCGGCGGTGATGAACGCCTCGAACGGCAGGTAGTACTGCGAGTAAACGGTGCGCGCGGCGCCGGTGATGTCCACCAGGGTCACGATGGACGCCAGGCTGGTGGTCTGCAGCATCATGATCACTTCGTTGCTGTACTGCGGCAGCGCGCGGCGCAGCGCCGAGGGCAGAAGGATGCGGCGGTACATCTTGATCCGCGACATGCCCATGGCCTTGGCGGCTTCGATCTCGCCATGCGGTGTCGCACGGATGCTGCCGGCCAGGATCTCGGCGGTGTAGGCGCTGGTATTGATGGCGAAGGCGGCGCAGGCACAGAAGGTAGCGTTGGACAGCAGCGGCCACATCGCGCTCTCGCGCACGAACTCGAACTGCGCCAGGCCGTAATAGATGAGGAACAACTGCACCAGCATCGGGGTGCCGCGGATCACGTAGGTATAGAGCCAGGCTGGCAGGTTCACCGCCGGGTTCTTCGAGCAGCGCATCAGCGCCAACGGCAGGGCCGCCAGCAAGCCGAAGAACAGCGAGATCGCCAGCAGCTTGAGGGTCACCAGCAGGCCGCTGAAATAGAGCGGCAGGCTGTCCCAGATGACGGTGTAATCAAAGATCATGCGAGGGCTCCCTGACTCAAAGCTCGGCGACTTTCACGCCGACCGAATAGCGACGTTCGAGCATGCGCAGCAGCACCAGGGAGACGCTGGTGACCACCAGGTACAGCGCCGCCACGGCGAGGAAATAGGTGAAGGGTTCGCGGGTGGCGTCCGAGGCCTGCTTGGCCTTGAACATCATGTCCTGCAGGCCGACCACGGAGATCAGCGCAGTGGCCTTGACCAGCACCAGCCAGTTGTTGGTGAAGCCGGGAATGGCCAGGCGGATCATCTGCGGCACCTGGATGCGGAAGAACACCTGCAGCGGACTCATGCCGTAGGCGAAGCCGGCCTCGCCCTGCCCTTTCGGGATGGCCATGAAGGCGCCACGGAAGGTCTCGGACAGGTACGCACCGAAGATGAAGCCCAGGGTGCCGACGCCGGAGGCGAAGGGATTGAGGTCGATGTAGTCGTCATAGCCGACCATCGGCGCGATCCAGTTCACCGCGGCCTGGCCGCCATAGAAGATCAGCAGGATCAGCACGAGGTCCGGCACGCCGCGGATCACGGTGGAATAGAGGTCGCCGCACCAGGCCAGCCATTTCACCGGCGACAGGCGGATGGCCGCACCGAGCAGACCCAGCGCGATCGCCAGGGCCATCGACAGCAAGGACAGCTGAAGCGTCAGCCAGGCACCATCGACGATGGTGGCTCCGTAGCCATTGAGCATAATTTCGTACCTCGTGAAACCGGACGCCGCCCGCAACGACACGGACGTTCAGGGCGAGCACAACGGCAGGCACGCCCCCAATAAAAAAGTGGCACAAACATCAGGATCAGGCCTGGGTCTGTGCCACTTCTGGACGTGGATCAGTTCTCGCCGTAGACGTCGAACTTGAAGTACTTGTCCTGTACTTGCTTGTACTTGCCGTTGGCACGGATGCCGGCGATGGCCGCGTTGAACTTCTCGGCCAGGGCGGTATCACCCTTGCGCACGGCGATGCCGGCGCCACCACCGAAGTACTTCGGATCGTTGTATTCCGGACCGACGAAGGCATAGCCCTTGCCGGCGTCGGTTTTCAGGAAGCCGTCGTCGAGGTTGACCGAGTCGGCCATGGTCGCGTCGATGCGGCCGGAGACCAGGTCCATGTTGGCTTCGTTCTGGGAGTTGTAGCGCACGACTTCGATGCCGGCCGGGGCCAGGACGTCGGTGGCGTAGCGGTCATGGGTGGAAGCGCGCAGCACACCGACCTTCTTGCCCTTCAGGTCCGCCAGCGGATCGTTCAGGGTCACGCCTTCCTTCATCACGAAGCGCGCGGGGGTGTGGTAGTACTTGTTGGTGAAGTCGACGGACTTCTTGCGCTCGTCGGTGATGGTCATGGACGAGAGGATGGCGTCGATCTTGCGAACCTTCAGCGCCGGGATCAGGCCGTCGAACTCCTGCTCGACCCAGGTGCACTTGACCTTCATCTCTTCGCACAGGGCGTTGCCGATATCGACGTCGAAACCAGCGAGCTTGCCGTCGGGAGTCTTGAAGGAGAAAGGCGGATAACCGGCTTCGATGCCGATGCGGACCGGCTTGTCGTCAGCGTGGGCAACCAGGGAAAGCGCGGACAGGGCCAGCGCACCGAGAAGTGCAAACTTCTTCATCAGTAACTCCTTCGAGGGTAGGACTTCGATTGGCAGGAGAAAGGGGTTGGCCCAGGCTGCCCGTGCAGAAGTGAAGGTTATTGTTCGTCTGCGCATTGCCGGCGCGATTCTTGTGAAAAGCGCGCCTACCGGGGTGAGCGGCATTCTAGCGGCAGCCCCGAAGCGGTTATTTCTTCAATGCGACAAGTAATTATAGAAGCGCTGGAGACAGAGCCCCGGCGGCTTGACGGCGCGGATTTTACGTGATCCGAAAGCAGATAGTAAAACCAAAATTACCTGCAGTAATCGGGCCATAAATATCCAAGATCAGGCTCCACGCGGGGTGCGCGATATTGACTCATTCCGAGCGGACAGAAAAGACGCACCGCGGGTGTGCGAAATGTTTCCTGGCGCCTCATTTTGTCGCAGGGAAATGTTACCGATGGGAGGGAAACACACTGTAGGAGCGAGCGATCGCAGTCAGGGCTCACTCTGACGATCTGTTCGCGAGCAAGCTCGCTCCTACAGCCCAGCCAAACGCCGGAGTGCACTTCGTAGGACCGAGGGGGACGCCCAGTCCTTGCTCGCGAACCGCATCCGGTCGGTGCCGGAATTGATGGCTATCGCTGCGCTCCACACCATCCTGCGTTGATGCTCCAAAAGGGCTTCAGCGCGGGCGAGCCGGCACAAAAGCGCAGAAATGAAAAACGCCCCGGCAAGCGGGGCGTTTTTGGCAGGCGGCGGATCAGGCCGCGCGCATGGCCTGGTGCGTGTCGATCAGGTGCTGCACCACACCCGGATCGGCCAGGGTGGAGATGTCACCCAGCGAGTCGTACTCGGCCGTGGCGATCTTGCGCAGGATGCGGCGCATGATCTTGCCCGAGCGGGTCTTCGGCAGGCCAGGCGCCCACTGGATCACGTCCGGGGTAGCGATCGGGCCGATTTCCTTGCGGACCCAGGCCCGCAGCTCCTGGCGCAGTTGCTCGTTGCTTTCCTCACCGGCATTCAGGGTGACGTAGACATAGATGCCCTGCCCCTTGATGTCGTGCGGTACGCCAACCACCGCGGCCTCGGCCACTTTCGGGTGGGCAACCAGGGCACTTTCGATCTCGGCGGTCCCCATACGGTGGCCGGAAACGTTCAGCACGTCGTCCACGCGGCCGGTGATCCAGTAGTAGCCGTCCTCGTCGCGACGGGCGCCGTCACCGGTGAAGTACATGCCCTTGAAGGTCTTGAAGTAGGTGTCCACGTAGCGGTCGTGGTCGCCGTACAGGGTACGCGCCTGGCCCGGCCAGGAGTCGAGGATCACCAGGTTGCCCTCGGTGGCCCCTTCCAGGATGTTGCCCAGGTTATCCACCAGCGCCGGCACCACGCCGAAGAACGGCTTGGCAGCGGAGCCCGGCTTCAGGCCGTGAGCGCCCGGCAGCGGGGTCATCAGGCAGGCGCCAGTTTCGGTCTGCCACCAGGTGTCGACGATCGGGCAGCGCGACTGCCCGACGGTCTCGTAGTACCACTGCCAGGCTTCCGGGTTGATCGGCTCGCCCACCGAACCCAGCAGGCGCAGGCTGGAACCATCGGCGCCTTCGACCGCGGCCTTGCCCTCGGCCATCATGGCGCGAATCGCGGTCGGTGCGGTGTAGAGGATGTTGACCTTGTGCTTGTCGACGATCTTGGCGACGCGGGAGATGTCCGGATAGTTCGGCACGCCCTCGAATAGCACGGTGGTCGCGCCGTTGGCCAGCGGGCCGTAGACGACGTAGGTGTGACCGGTGACCCAGCCAATGTCGGCGGTGCACCAGAAGACTTCGCCCGGACGGTAGTCGAACACGCGCTCATGGGTCAGCGAGGCGTAGACCAGATAACCACCGGTAGTGTGCAGCACGCCCTTGGGTTTACCGGTGGAGCCGGAGGTATAGAGGATGAACAGCGGATCCTCGGCACCCATTTCCTTCGGCGCGCAGGTGGAGCCGGCGACCTTCATCAGGTCCTCGAACCATACGTCGCGGTGCTGGTTCCACTTGATCGGGGAGCCGGTGCGCTTGCAGACGATGATCTTCTGCACGCTGTTGGTTTCCGGGTTGGTCAGCGCGTCGTCGACGTTGGCCTTGAGCGGGGTCTTCTTGCCGCCGCGCAGTCCTTCGTCGGCAGTGATCACGACCTTGGAACGGCAGTCGATGATGCGGCCGGCCAGGGCTTCGGGAGAGAAGCCGCCGAACACCACGGAGTGGATCGCACCGATGCGGGCGCAGGCCAGCATGGCGACCACGGCTTCCGGGATCATCGGCATGTAGATGGTCACCACGTCACCACGGTGCACGTCCTGGCCGCGCAGGGCGTTGGCGAACTTGCAGACCTGCTCGTGCAGTTCGCGGTAGGTGATTTCGCGGTGCTCGGAAGGATCATCGCCTTCCCAGATGATGGCGAGCTGGTCGCCGCGCTCGGCCAGGTGGCGGTCGAGGCAGTTGTAGGAGAGGTTCAGGGTGCCATCGGCGAACCACTTGATGTCCACGTGATGGTCATCGAAGGAGGTCTGCTTGACCTTGGTGAACGGCTTGATCCAGTCGATACGCTGGGCCTGTTCGCGCCAGAAGCCGTCGGGATTGACCACCGACTGCTGGTACAGCTTCTTGTAGGTGGCCTCGTCGGTCAGAGTGGTCGCGGCCACTTCGGGACGCACGGGGTACACGGATGCCGCAGTCATGGCGTTTTACCTCGGTGAAGAGTGTTGTTTTTGTTGCCCTCAGTTGTAACGGCGACACCCTTCCCCGAACCATACGACCATGGTCTTACCAATCCTTAGTCGTAGTGATGAGCCCCATAAGCCGTTGTTTTAGCAACGGGCTCACGGGGCCGCGACAACCTGTCACATGCCAAGGGCGTGGGGCAGCGCGAGGGAAATGTAGGGCACGTAGGTCACCAGGATCAGGAACAGCAGCAGGATCATCAGCCACGGCAGCGCCGCGCGGATGGTCGAGCCCAGCGGCAGGCCGGTGACCGCCGAGGTGACGAACAGGTTGAGCCCCACCGGCGGGTGCACCAGGCCGATCTCCATGTTCACCACCATGACGATCCCCAGGTGGATCGGATCGATCCCCAGGCGCATGGCGATGGGGAAGAAGATCGGCGCCAGGATCAGCACGATGGCCGACGGCTCCATGAAGCTGCCGGCCACCAGCAGCACCACGTTGACCATCAGCAGGAAGCCGATCGGCGTCAGCCCCTCCTGCATCACCCACTCGGTGATCTGCTGGGGGATCTGCTCGGTGGTCAGCACGTGGGCGAAGAGCATGGCGTTGGCGATGATGAACATCAGCATGATGCTCAGCCGTCCCGACTCCACCAGCACCTTGGGGCAGTCGCGCAGGCGCATGTCCTTGTAGACGAACAGCGCGACGAAGGCCGAATAGACCGCCGCTACCGCCGCCGCCTCGGTGGGCGTGAACAGGCCGGAGTAGATGCCGCCGAGGATGATCACCAGCAGCAACAGGCCCCAGATCGCGCGACGTGCGGCAGACAGCCATTCACGCAGGCTGGCGCGGGGTTGCGCCGGCAGCTTCTTCACCCGCGCGACGATGTAGATCACCACCATCAGGATCACGCCCAGCAGCAGGCCCGGCACCACACCGGCGACGAACAGCTTGCCCACCGAGGTCTCGGTGGCCGCGGAGTACACCACCATGACGATCGATGGCGGAATCAGGATGCCGAGGGTGCCGGCGTTACAGATGATCCCGGCGCCGAACTCGCGCGGGTAGCCCGACCGCACCATGCCGGCCACGGCGATCGAGCCCACCGCCGCCACGGTCGCTGGCGAAGAGCCGGACAGCGCGGCGAACAGCATGCACGCCAGCACCGCCGCGATCGCCAGTCCGCCCCGAATGTGGCCGACGCAGGCGTTGGCGAAGTCGATCAGGCGGCGAGCCACGCCGCCGGTGGTCATGAAGGCGCCGGAGAGCAGGAAGAACGGGATCGCCAGCAGCGTGTAGGCCTCGGAGGTCTCGAACAGCTTGATCGCCAGCGAACGCACCGAATCCGGACTGAACAGCAGGATCGTCAGTGCGCCGGACAGGCC
Organism: uncultured Pseudomonas sp.; assembly: GCA_966191535.1. Lineage (GTDB taxonomy): Bacteria > Pseudomonadota > Gammaproteobacteria > Pseudomonadales > Pseudomonadaceae > Pseudomonas. Next base: position 25,044 of record CBIGPF010000033.1, read on the forward strand.
CAGGGAAATGGCGATGGGCACACCGATGAACATGAAGACGAACAGCAGGAGAAACAGGATCATCACGGTCATGGACGGCTCTCCACGGCTTCTTCACCCGCCAGCTTCGAGGCTTCCGCGGCCTCATCGGCAAGGCCCAGGCCGAGTTGGCGACCGCGCAACAGGTTGACGAGGATCTCCAGGTAACGCAGGACCACCAGGCCGAAGCCGACGGGCACGATCACCGCGATGTAGGCCTGGAGGATGCCGAAGTGGTCGAGGTCTTCCGCGCCGATGCCGGCGATGAACAGGGTCTTCACCCAGTCGAAGCTGGCGACCATGAACAGCCCGGCGTAGCCCAGGCAGCAGAGACAGGCGAGCACACCGATGCAGCGCTGCACCGGGTGCGGCGTCAGTCGCACCAGCGCATCCACCCCCAGATGGCCGGCAGTGCGCACGCCATAGGCGATGCCGAAGAAGATCAGCCAGCCAAACAGCGCCTTGGTCAGCGCGTTGCTCCAGGACATGTCCTGGGCGACGCCGAGGATCGCGTCACCGATGGCGTAGAACAGCCCTTGCAGCGACGGCAGGCGGTCGCCCAGGCCATAGAACAGGGTGAAGACGTTGGTCATCACCACATAGACGAAAGTCACCAGCGTCATGGCCGCCAGCAGGAAGGCAATGGCGCCCTCCTCGACGTGATTCCAGACGCGCACGAATCGATTCATCGAACGTTCTCCACAACGAAAATTATCCACAACGCGGCATCGCCACGACGCCCGCCAGCCGGCGGGGTCGGACGGATCAATGGGGACGGTTGGAGGCTTCGGCGGCCTGGAGGAAATCGGCGCCGACGTTGTCGCGGAATTTCTGCCAGACCGGCTGCATCGCCTCGCGCCAGTCGGCGCGCTGCTGCGCGGTAAGCGGGTGGATCTCGCTGGTGCCGCTGGCGAGGATGCGCTGGCGGGCGTCGCGGTTCAGGCGCTCGGCTTCCTGGTTCACCCTCACGGTGACCTCGGCCATGATCTTTTCTAGCTCGCCGCGCAGGTCCGGCGGCAGGCCGTTCCAGAACGTCGCGTTGGTGATCACCATGTAGTCCACCAGCCCATGGTTGGACTCGGTGAAGTACTTCTGCACCTCGTTGACCTTCTGGCTTTCATAGTTCGACCAGGTGTTCTCGGTGCCATTCACCACGCCGGTCTGCAGCCCCTGGTAGACCTCGGCGAAAGACATCTTGCGGGAGATCGCGCGCAGCTCGCGGAACTGCTCGTTGAGCACATCGGAGGCCTGCACACGGAACTTCAGCCCGCGCGCATCGCCCGGCTCCAGCAGCAGGCGGTTGGCCGAGAGCTGCTTCATCCCGTTGTGCCAGTAGGCCAGTCCGAGGATGCCCTTGCCCTGCATGCTGGTCAGCAGGCTCTGGCCCTGCGGGCTGCGCTGGAAGTTGTCGACGGCGTCGATGTCGTCGAAGAGGAACGGCAGGTCGAAGATCTGCACCTTCTTCGTGTACTGCTCGAACTTGGCCAGGGACGGCGCGAGCATCTGCACATCGCCCAGCAGCAGCGCTTCCATTTCCTTGCCGTCGCCGAACAGCGAGGAGTTCGGGTAGACCTCCACGCGCACCCGGCCAGGCAGGCGCTCTTCGACCAGCCGCTTGAACATCAGCGCGCCCTGCCCCTTGGGCGTGTTCTCCGCGACCACGTGGGCGAACTTGATCACTATTGGTTCATTGGCAGGCCGCGGCTCACCGGCGGTCTGCGGTTCATCGGCAGCCTGACCGGCAGAAGCGCAGGCCAACGCCAGGACGGCGAGCAACGCCCGCCCCATGGATCCAAACATCGCGTCACCCTCAATTTGTTCTTGTGCTTGCGAGGTGAGCCTGGCGACAGGCTCTCGAGGAGACTGACGCAAATGTTGGCGTTCGGAGAATTCGTCTTTTCCCAAAGCCGCGTTCGACAGACCGGAACGCCGGCCGCCAAAAAACACACCCGGCAGAGGCCGGGTGCGGGGGATTCACACGCTCAAGGCGGCGGGGCGCCGCGTCAGACGGGCAGTCGCGTGCGGTGCGCGAGCATCATCCGCTCGTGTTCCTCGAGCATGCCGGGCACACAGTCGCGGAGGAACTCGACCCAGGTGCGGATCTTCGCATCGAGGTACTGGCGTGACGGGTACAGCGCATAGACGTTGAGGTGGAACAGGCTGTAGTCGGGCAGTACACGCACCAGGCTGCCGTCCTTCAGGCCCTGCACGGCGGAGTACACCGGCAGCGCACCGATGCCCATGCCGGCACGTACCGCCTCGGTCATGGCGTCGGCGGTGTTGACCTGGAAATGGGTCTGGTTGACGCCGACCATTTCCTGGCCGTCGGGACCGTCGAACAGCCACTTGTCCAGGGACATCACCGAGTTCACCAGACGCAGGCAACGGTGCTCGGTCAGTTCGACGAGCTTCTTCGGCATGCCATGGCGCGCCACGTACTCGGGCGATGCACAGAGCACACTGTAGGTCTTGCCGATGCGCTTGGAGACGAAACCCGAATCCGGCAACTCCTGGGCGATGACCACGGAGATGTCGTAACCCTCGTCGAGGATGTCGGTGATGCGGTTGGCCAGGGTCAGGTCGAAGGTGACCTCCGGGTAGATCTCGCAGTACTGCGAGATCGCGCGGATCAGGTAGTGCTGGCCGATACCGGTCATCGCATGCACCTTCACCTTGCCGTGGGGCCGGGCGTGGGCGTCGCCGGCCTCGGCCTCGGCTTCCTCGATGTAGCCGAGGATCTGCTGGCAGCGCTGCAGGTAGCGCTGGCCGGCTTCGGTGAGGGCGATGCGGCGGGTGGTGCGATGCAGCAGGCGGGTGCGCAGGTGCGCTTCGAGTTTGGCCACCGTCCGCGAGACGTAGGCGGTGGTGAGGTCCATGCGCTGGGCGGCGGCGGTGAAGCTGCCGGTCTCGGCGACACAGACGAAAGCACGCATGTTGTGCAGCAGGTCCATCATTTCTCCTGAGAGCCTGTCCACGCCCCGGCGGGCGGCCTCTGCAACGGCGCTCGAACGAGCAACGCCTTGTTACAGATTCATGACAGGCGGCGAATTGTCGCATACCTGTCGCAACGGGATTATTGCTCTTTCAGGCAACAATAATTCATCCAACCGTCAGCTTATCCTGCCCCCCGGCGCACTTCTAGAATCGCCCTCCCCAACGCGGTCTCCCGCAACGCCCCAGGACAAGCAGCCGTGCTCCGCCTTTCGTGCAACGTGCTTCCACCCCGTCGCTCCACCTTCCAACTACAGGGTTCCGAAAACCCGATCCAGCCCGACCACCGCCTGCCGAGATAAGCCTGATGAGCAGTCTGTCCGTGCGCCTGCCCAAGGCCGCCGCGGTGCGCTTCGCCCTGTCCGACTGGGCGCACACCGACGGCGTCACCTGGATGTTCATCCTCAAGACGTTGATCACCGCCTTTACGGCATTGTGGCTGGCCTACCGTCTCGAGCTGCCCCAGCCCAACACCGTGCTGGTGAGCGCCTTCATCGTGCTGCAGCCGCAGAGCGGCCAGGTACTGGCGAAGAGTTTCTACCGCATCCTCGGCACCCTCGCCGGGCTCACGGTGATGGTCACCTTCATCGCCCTGTTCGCCCAGGAGCGCGTGCTGTTCCTGCTCTGCGTGGCCATCTGGGTCGGCCTGTGCACTGCTGGTGCGGCGCGCTATCGCGACTTCCGCGCCTACGCCTGCCTGCTGGCCGGCTACACCGCGGTGATGATCGGCATCCCCGCCACCCTGCACCCCGAGGGCGCCTTCATGCAGGCGCTGTGGCGGGTGATCGAGATCACCCTGGGGATTCTCTGCACCGGCGTGGTCAGCGCCGTGGTCCTGCCACAGACCAGCACCGCCGCGCTGCGCAACGCGCTGAACACCCGTTTCGGTGACTTCGCCGGCCTCGCCAGCGCCGGGCTCAACGGCACGCTGGATCGCGAGCGTTTCGAACAGGCCAGCGCGCGCATCGCCGCCGAAGTGGTGGGGCTGGAAAGCCTGCGCAACGTCACCGCCTTCGAAGACCCGCACATGCGCCTGCGCAGCGGCCGCCTGGCGCGCCTGAACAGCGAATTCATGCAGCTGACCACGCGCTTCCACGCCCTGCAGCGCCTGCTTGACCGGCTGCGCGAGCGCCAGGCCAGCAATGTACTGGAGGTGCTGATGCCGTGCCTGATCGACGTCAGCGAACTGCTTTCCAGCTGGCACGGCCGGCCGCTGAGCGAAGCGGATGCCGAACGCCTGAGCGTGCAGCTCGAACTCTGCAAGCACCACCTGATGCCGCGTATCCGCGAAGCCCGCGCCAGCCTCGGCCACACCTGCCCGAGGGAGGCCGACCAGCTGGATTTCGAGACCGCCGCCGAACTGCTCTACCGCTTCGCCGACGACATGCACAGTTACGCCCAGACCCACGCCTCGCTGGCCGCGCACAAGCACGAACGCGAGCAGTGGAAGGAGCGCTTCACCCCCAAGGCCAACGCCCTCGCCGCCGCCGTCGCCGGTTTCCGCTGTGCACTGCTGGTGATCGTCGGCGGAGTGTTCTGGATCGAGACCTCCTGGCTTAGTGGCGCCACCTTCGCGCTGACCTCGGTACTGATCGCCGCCCTCTCCTCCGCATCGCCCAACCCCAAGCGCCTGTCATTGCAACTGACCCTCGGCACGCTGCTCGGCGCCACGCTCGGCTTCATCCTGACCTTCCGCGTGCTGCCGCATATCGATGGCTTCCCGCTGCTGTGCTTCGTGCTCTCGCCGGTGTTCGCCCTCGGCGCCTTCCTGATCACGCGACCCAAGTGGAGCGGCTACGGTGTCGGCCTGCTGGTCTGGTTCTGCATCGCCTCGCTGCCGGCCAACGTGGCGCGCTACGACGCCTACACCTTCATCAACGAATACCTGGCGATGCTGCTGTCGATGGGCATGGCCGTGGTCGCGGCGATCGTCATCCTGCCGCCGAACCGACCGTGGCTGTGGGAGCGTCTCGAAGCCGAGCTGCGCCTGCGCGTGGTGCGGGTCATCAGCGATCCGCTGAAGGGCCTGTCGTCGAACTTCGAGAGCGGCACCCGCGACCTGCTGAACCAGGCCTATGGGTTATCCACAGGCCGCCCGGACGTGCAGCGGCGCCTGCTGCGCTGGACCTTCCAGGTGCAGGAGATCGGCCTGTCGATCATCGAATTGCGCCGCGAGCAGGAGGCCCTGCCGACGGAGCCCTGGTACGCCGAACGCATGCCCTGGCGCCGCGCGATCCGCGCCCTGGGGCGGGCGCTGATCCGCCTGTTCATCCAGCCCAGCGAGAGTAACCGCCAGCGCGCGCTGGCGGCGGTGGAGCACGCCATCCATGCGACACGCACCACGGATGATCGTCGCCCGCCGCACTTCGACTCCTCGCCCCTGCGCCGGGTGTGCAGCTACCTGCACTTCATCCGCACCTCGCTGCTCGATCCGCAGTCGCCGCTGCGCGATTGAGAGTGGCGGGTTCGTGAGCAAGAACTGGGCGTCCCCCTCCCTCCTACAGCTCCGGCATAGGCCGGACCGCTCTTCGTAGGAGCGAGCTTGCTCGCGAACCGCACGGAACAGTGCGGCACTCCCCTGTAAGGAGCGGGCCATGCGCGCGATCGCGGGCATGGCCCGCTCCTACAACGGCGCCATGTCTCGATATTCCATGTACGACGCCTAAGTCCTGCGGTGTCATGCAACGCCTGAGATCGGCGCGCGGCACAGCGCCGCTCCTATGCTTCCTGCAATCACGCCGAAAACGCTTCCAACCTGCGACACCCCGCCGCAAGACCACCCCTGAAACCCGCGCCGCACCTGGATTGTTGCCTCTGAGTACGAAGTCTTGTTGGCGCCTGGATATATGACTCAGGTCAGGCAAATCCTATTATTTCCGTGCTGTTACAGCGCGCGCCGCAACACCACCCAAGACCCATCATCATTCCCCAACGCTTCCCGATGCAGCCATGAGCTGAACGTCACGGACCCGTCACGTCCGGACTCCGGGAACAAGGCAGGTAAATTCATGAAAGCTGTAGTCATCCTGGCCATGCTGGGCTTCTCTTCGCTCGCCCTTGCCGAGCAGGTGAACGCCGCCGACCAGGCACCAAGCGCGGCCGTGGAGCAGTACACCTACGACATGAAACTGGACGTCGCCCACGTCATCTCGACCACCGACGTATCCAACGAATGCGGCATCGTGCCGGCGCGCATGACCTACGAAGACTCCCAGGGTCAGCGCCACACCGTCGAGTACCAGGTGTGGGGCAACGGCTGCTCCGGCGGCTAAGCGATTTACGCGTTCCCGCCGCGGCCCACGCAGCCCCGGCGGGAATGCCTCTCTCCCTCTACGGCTGAAGGGCCGCCTTCGCGATGTTGCGACTGTGCGCACCGAAATGCCGGATCAATTGCAGAATCTGCTCATCCAATGCCTCATCGTGCCGGAACGGCTCCGGTGAGTTCCCCGCACTGAAGTCCCCCGCCGGTACCTTCTCGCCGTCCAGCCAATGGCCGATCGCCGCATCGAACGCCGCCGCATGGGCATGGGATTCGCTCGCCACCACCTCGCGCAGATACCCCGTCGAATACGGTGGATAAGTGCCATCCGTGCTCACGTCGGCGTAGGCCGCCAGCAACGGCGACTGGCCACCCAGACGCAGCGTCTCGCGCAGCCAGTCCAGCTGATAACGCTCCACGCCCGTATGCCGGTCCGCCACGCGCTGGATCGCCGCCTGCTTGTCGGCATCGAAGCCCGCCATGGACTTGCCCGCCGTCCACAACATGCTGGTGGTCGTTTCACCCGGCAGTGGCGTCGAGTGGTAGGGCTGGGTCATGTCCTGGATGTAATGCATCGCCCAGCCGAGGAAGCGGTAGCCCCAGTACGGATGGCCCTTCTCGAAGGCGAAGCGCGCCAGGCCGTAGAACTGGTAGGCGCGCCATTCCGGCCAGTTGCGCTCCAGGTACGGGGCGCCGGTGTAGATGATCGCGTCCTCGTGGTAGAAGCCCATGTGGAACGGCGCCTGCGAGCTGAACTCGTAGCGTGGGTCGCCGAACGGCTGCACGCCGAAGCCATAGCGCTGGCCGGCTTCGCCGGGGTTGTCGCTGAACAGGTTGATGTCATGGCCGAAGTCAGGCTCGTCGGCGGCGCTGGCCAGCACGTCCAGCGCGGGGATCTTCTCCCCTGCCTGCAACTGCACGAAGTGCCACTGGTTCCAGCCGGACAGGTTGCGGAACACCAGTACATCCGAAGGCTGCAACGCGGCATGCTTCTGCAGTTCACCGCTCGACAGTTCGCCACCGGGCGGCGGCTGCACGACGGTCGCCAGCTTGATCTCGGGGTTCAGGCGCAGCGCCATGAGGAATGCCTTGCGCGGGTCGTCGCGGCCATCGTCGGTCAGGCGCAGATCGTCCGGGCGCGGCGGGTACTGGCGGAAGTGCTCGCGAGCATAGGCCTCCTGCTCATCCAGCAACGTCACCAGGCCGGCGCGCTGCTGGCTGATGAAGCTTTCCAGCGGCTCCACCTCGACCTCCGGCGCCTGGGCAACTGCCGGCAATTGCCGCAGGGCAATGTAGCTGCCCAGGGTGTGATTGGACCAGGCCCAGAGGCTTTGTGGCAGGACCAGCAAGCCCGCCAGCAGGCAGGTGGAAAGTCGCTTCATCGGCTCTTCGCTCTTATTTGGCAGTGCAATGCGGAAAATTCCGACGCAGCCTAACAATCCACAGCCGCGCCGGCACTGTCGAAGCTTGCCAGCGCGTGTCACCGATAACGCCACGGCTGACGATCATCAATGGCACGAACCGTCCCAGCCACTACACTTGCCCGGCATGGAAAGGCACCGGTTGCGCGCGCGTGCCGGCCACTCGAAATAAGGGCGTCCCCATGCTGCAGTCCGTTTCACCCAAGCAAGACCTCCCCCTCAAGCCCGATCCAGCCGAACCCCGTAGCGGCGTCCTCGCCCCCTTCAGCATCGCTGCGTTCCGCATCATCTGGATCTGCAACCTGTTCGCCAACCTGGGCACCTGGGCGCAATCGGTCGCCGCCGCCTGGGTGGTCACCGAGGCCCACGCAAGCCCGCTGATGGTGGCGATGATCCAGGTCGCCTCGGCACTGCCACTGGTGTTGCTGTCGATCATGTCCGGCGTACTGGCGGACAACCACGACCGCCGCAAGATCATGCTGGTCGGCCTGACGGTAGAGCTCTCAGGCGCCGCGCTGGTGACGGTGCTGGCGTTCATGGGCTACCTCGACCCGCTGATGCTGATCGTGTCGATCCTCTGGCTGTCGCTGGGCAGCTCGATCACCATCCCGGCCTGGCAGGCGGCGGTGAACGAACAGGTGCCGCCGCGCATGCTCGGCGACGCGGTGCTGCTCAACAGCGTCAACTACAACGTCGCCCGTGCCGTCGGCCCGGCCATCGGCGGCCTGCTGCTGTCAGCCACCGGGGCATCCTGGGTATTCCTGTTCAACTGCATCTGCTACGCCGCGCTGATCTGGGCGATCTGGCAATGGCGCCGCGACGTGCCCAAGCGCACCCTGCCACCGGAGCACATCTTCGAGGGCGTGATCGCCGCGCTGCGCTTCACCCAGTATTCCAGCGTCACCCGCCTGGTGATGCTGCGCTCGGCGGTGTTCGGTCTCTCCGCCAGCGCCGTCTGGGCGCTTCTGCCGCTGCTGGCGCACCGCAACCCGGACGGCAGCGCCTCGGTCTACGGCTACATGCTCGGCGCCCTGGGCCTGGGCGCCATCGTCGCCAGCACCATGGTGAGCAAGGCGCGGCAATGGCTGGGCAGCAGCCGGCTGATCAGCTTCGCCGCCGCCACGCTTGCGGTGGTCATGCTCATCCTGGGCTGGGTCGACAACCTCTGGGTGATCTTCCCCGCACTGGTCCTCGGTGGCGCCTGCTGGATCGCCGCCGTGGCCACGTACAACTCCGCCGTGCAGATCCTCGTGCCCGACTGGGTCAAGGCGCGGGCCCTGGCGCTGTACCAGACCGCGATCTACGGCGGCCTGGCGGCGGGCTCGTTCCTCTGGGGCCACTTCGCCGAAACCATGGGCGTGCAAGGTGCGCTGATCGCCGCCGGCTGCCTGCTGCTGGTCTCGGTGGCGCTGCTGTACAACTCGCGCCTGCCGGAACTGAACTCCGCCAGCATCGCTCGAGCGCCGGGCGGTGTACCGGGCGAGCCGACCTTCGTGTTCAACCCCGAGCGCGGCTCGGTGCTGGTGTCCATCGAGTACCGGATTCCCGCCGAGCGCACCCGCGACTTCGTCCGCGCGGCCAAGCCACTGCGTCGCCTGCGCCTGCGCAATGGCGCGGAACGCTGGGCGCTGTATCGCGACGTGAGCAACCCGGAAATCTGGCAGGAGCTGTTCCTGGTGGACAACTGGATCGGCCACCTGCGCATGCTCGACCGCCTCACTCTTGAGGACAAGACGATCATCGACAACGTCACCAGCCTGCATGCTGGCGATGCACCGCCCGTGATCCGCCACGGCGTGAGCTACGAGTCGGGCAGCTACGAGGCGCCGCCGGAGACGCTGGGCTAGCGGCGCACAAACAAAAACGCCTCCCGGTCAGGGGAGGCGTTTCGGCTGACGCGGACGGCCTACTCCGCCGCCGGCTTCTTGCGCTTGAGCGGCGCCATGCCGTCCTGGCTCACGACCTTCGACGGGCCGGATTTCGGCTTGGCAGCGGACTTCTTCTTCGCCGGTGCCTTGCTGCCGGACTTCTTCGCATCGTCCTTTTTCTTCTTGGTGCCGGCTGCCTTGCCCGACGCCTTGACCTTCTTCGGCCCCTTGTAGGTGCCCTTCAGCTCCTTGATGGTACGCAGCTCGAAGCGCAGCTTGAGGTAACGCTCGATGCTCGACATCAGGTTCCAGTCGCCGTGGCCCACCAGCGAGATCGCGGTACCGGCGGCACCTGCGCGACCGGTGCGGCCGATGCGGTGCACGTACTCGTCGCCACGACGCGGAATGTCGAAGTTGATCACCAGATCCAGGCCGTCCACGTCCAGGCCGCGGGCAGCCACGTCGGTGGCGACAAGGATCTTCACCGCACCCTGCTTCAGGCGCTCGATGGCCAGCTTGCGGTCCTTCTGATCCTTCTCGCCATGCAGCACGAAGACCTTGTGGCCGGCGGCGATCAGGCGACCGGTCAGGCGGTCGGCAGCCGCGCGGGTGTTGGTGAAGACGATGGCCTTCTCGTAGGTTTCGTTGGTCAGCAGCCACTGCAGGAGCTCTTCCTTGTGGCCGACGTGGTCGGTCAGGATCACTTGCTGGCTGACGTCCTCGTTCAGTTCGCTGACGCGGTTGAGCTGCAGGTTCTCCGGCTCGCGCAGAACCTTCTCGACCATCTCGTGCAGGCCGCTGCCGCTGGTGGCGGAGAACAGCAGGGTCTGGCGCTCGGCCGGGCACTGCGCGGCCAGCTTGAGCACATCCTCGGAGAAGCCCATGTCGAGCATGCGGTCGGCTTCGTCGAGGATCAGCACTTCCACGTCACCCAGCGGCAGGTTGCCGGCGTTGAACTGCTCGTTCAGGCGGCCCGGGGTGCCGATGATGATTTCCGGGTTCTTGCGCAGGCGCGCGCCCTGCACCTTGAAGTCTTCTCCACCGGTGATCAGGCAGGCCTTGATGTAGGTGAACTGGGCGAAGCGCTCCACTTCCTTCAGGGTCTGCTGGGCCAGTTCTCGGGTCGGCAGCAGGATCAGCGCCCGGGCGCCGCTCTTGGGCTTCTCCTCGGCGAGCAGGCGATGCAGCAGCGGCAGCACGAAGGCCGCGGTCTTGCCGCTGCCGGTCTGCGCCGTCACTCGCAGGTCGCGCCCCTCCAGGGCCTTCGGAATGGCCGCAGCCTGGACCGGGGTCGGCTCGGTGAAGGACAACGAATCGAGCGCCTTGAGCAGGCGTTCGTGGAGGGCGAATTGGGAGAACAAGGCAGACCTCGATATCACGTAAAGACCAAATAGCTGCATAGCTTAATGTTTGCCGAGCCGGCGCGCTGGAAATATTGCCGGTGAAGCCGGTGTGGGCCCCCCGCGTCAATAACCCGACAAACGTACCGACGCGCTGCGAAAGGCGATGCCATGCTTTGATGGGCCTGACAAAAAGGAGAATCCAGGTGCCATCGACTCTCATTTATTATGTGGCCGCCAGCCTCGACGGCTACATCGCTCGACCCGACGGCAGCGTGGACTGGCTCGAAGGCTACGGCGGCGCGACCGACGATCACGGCTACAACGCCTTCTACGCCAGCATCGACGGACTTCTCATGGGCCGCGCCACCTACCTGTTCTGCCTGAACCAAGGCGAATGGCCCTACCCGGACAAACCCGCGCTGGTCATGACCCGCTCCAACCATCTGCCCAAGGCCGCGCCGCAGGTAGAACTGGAGCACTACACGCCGGTGGACGCCCTCGCCTCGCTGGAAGCGCGTGGCTGCGAGCGTATCTGGCTGGTGGGCGGCGGCAGCCTGGCGGGCAATTTCCTCGCAGGAGGGTTGCTCGACGAAGTGATCGTCAGCATCATTCCGCACCTGCTCGGCGCCGGCATTCCCCTGTTCAGCATCGGCCTCGAGCAACGCCTGCAGCTGCTGGAGCAGCGCAGCTTCCCCAGCGGCATCGTGCAGATGCGCTACCAGGTTCTGAAGGAAACGCCCTCGCCATGACCACCACCATTCGTATCGCCGCCGCCTGTCTGCTCGATGACACCGGGCGCCTGCTGCTGGTGCGAAAGCGTGGCACCCAGGCCTTCATGCTGCCCGGCGGCAAGCACGAACCCGGTGAGACATCGGTCCAGGCCCTGCTGCGCGAACTGGGCGAAGAACTCAACCTGCACCTGGCACCCTCCGCGCTGACCCCGCTCGGCCACTTCCAGGCCAACGCCGCCAACGAGCCGGACATGCGCGTGGATGCTCAAGTCTTCGTCGCCGCCCTGCCCCACGCCGTCCAGCCCGCAGCCGAGCTGGAAGAGCTGGCCTGGCTGGACCCGGCCGGCGACTACCCGCGCAACCTCGCCCCGCTGCTGCGCGAGCAGGTGCTTGCCGCTCTGCTTGCCCATCTGGGCTGAGTTGTTCAGCCCAAATACCTGCATTTCGTCGGGTTTTTCCTTAAGAAGCCTTAAGTAACTGGCGGCTGGCCAGTAAGCCGACGGCGTTCTTTTGCTCGGCCGAAACGCCCGGTTTATAGGGCTTTGGGCTATAAGGTCAGGCCGTGACCAAGCAGTCCGAGCACATGTCACGCAAAGTCCGGGGAGTCACAAGGGCAACGGCAGAATCGACAAACGGTACGAACTGTCATGAAAAGTCGTTCAGAATGCGTGGAATTTTTGAGCGGACCAAAGGAAACCACGCCGACAACAGCGGCGATCCAGCGGAGTCTGGGCGACATCAACCAGCAAGAAGACATGCCGAATGCGAAGTACCCTTTTGACATGCCTTTCCATAGGCTTGGCGACCCTCTTGGCCGCCACCGAGGCCACCGCCTCATCCAAGATCACGCGCACCTATCAACCCGCACCGGTTGATCTTCGTGTCCCGGTCCAGGGCAGTGCCCTGCTGACCTTCAACACCAAGCCGGTCAAACCGACCAAGAGCGAGGCGCATCAGGTTACCCAGCGTGCCTACAGCATGATCGGCACGCCTTACCGCTGGGGCGGCACTTCGCCCAAGCGCGGCTTCGATTGCAGCGGCCTGGTGAACTATGTGTTCCAGAACGTCGACGAAGTCGATCTGCCGCGTACTGCGCAGCAGATGTTCAGCATGCGTGGCAATTCGAAAGTCGACCGCGGCGACCTGCAGCCCGGCGACCTCGTCTTCTTCCGCATCCACAACCGTCGCAACGTCGACCACGTAGGCATCTACGTCGGTGACAACCAGTTCGTCCACGCGCCGCGCCGCGGCCAGAAGGTCCGCGTCTCCGACCTCAGTGGCGACTACTGGAAGAAGCACTACACCGCCGCCCGCCGCATCCTTCCGGAAACCCTGGCCAAGGCTGATACCGGTCGCCGCTTCGACTGACCACCCACGCTCTCCCCTTGCGGGAGAGCGTTTCCCTCTCGCCCTTCGCTTACAGGCCGCGACGTGCCTGACGACGCAGCAGGCGCGCGCTATCCCAACCGGTCAGCAGCACGGCGATCCAGATCGGCCCGTAGGTCCAGATCTGCGCCGGGTTGAACGCCTCGCCCAGGAATAGCACGGCGATGGCGAACAGCAGCACCGGCTCGACGTAGCTCAGAATCCCGAATAGTCCCATCGGCAGCAGCCGGCTGGCCGCCATCATGGCGCCGAACGCCAGTGCGCTGATCAGCCCCAGCAACGGCAGCAGCGCCCACAGGCGCGGCACCTCTTCCAGCACCTTGCCGCTATCGGTCAGCCACAGCGCTGCCAGGGCGAACGGCAGCAGCACGATCATCTCGAAGACGAAGCCAGACAGCGAATCCACCGCCATCTTGCGGCGCAGCATGAAATACGGCGGATAGCCCAGCGCGGTGATCAGGGTGAACCAGGAGAACGCGCGGGTCAGCCACAACTCGTGCAGCACACCGGCCAGTGCGAACGCGACGGCGATGCCCTGCAACGTGGTCAGACGCTCGCCATAGAACACCCGACCGCAAAGCACCATGGTCAGTGGCAACAGGAAGTAGCCCAGCGACAGCTCCAGCGTGCGCCCGACCATGGGCGCCCAGATGAATACGCCCCACTGGATCAGCATCATCGCCGCCGTGAGCGGGAAGCACGCCAGCAGCCAGGGCTCGCGCAGCAGGCGCCGACCGGCATCCCGCAACACGCCACCCTGGCGAGTGAACAGCACCAGCAGCAAGACCATGGGAATCGACCAGACGACCCGGTGAGCAATCACCTGGATGCTGGTCAGCGGCTCCAGCGAATGGATATAGCCCGGCAAGGTCACGAACAGCACGGAAGACGCCAGGGACAGCGCTACGCCACGCCCGGAGATGTTCATGCGAAGCGCTCCTTCTGACGGCGCAGGCCGAAGCGGTTGACGCCCAGCGACGCGACGATCACCGCACCGCCCAGGGCCAGGCGCGGCAGATCAGCGGCCTCGTTCCAGATCAGTAGGTTGATCAGCAGGCCCACCGGCACGTGCAGGTTGTTCATCACCGCCAGGGTGCCGGCATCCACCAGCGTGCCGCCCTTGTTCCACCAGAACTGCCCCAGCGCGGTGGCCAGCAGGCCCATCCACACCAGTACCCCCCACTGCAGGTCGGTGGTCGGCAGCTTTTGCGGATTGCCGAACAGCAGCCAGCCCGGCAGCGCGATCAGCAGCGCACCGACGAAGAAGTAGCCGAAGCGGCGATATTGCGGGATGTCTGACGGATAGCGCTGCACCAGGTGCTTGTAGAACACCTGCCCGGCCGCGAAGGTCGCGTTGGCCAGTTGCAGCAGCAGGAAGCCCTGGATGTAGTCGCCACTGACGCCGTCGTAACGGATGATCCCGGCGCCCAGCACTGCCACGGCAGCCGCCAGCAGCGCCCAGGCGTTGAAGCGACGGTTCAGCGCGTCGTCGATGAGCGCCACATGCAGCGGCGTCAGTACGGTAAACAGCAGCACTTCCGGCACCGTCAGCACGCGGAAGCTCTGGTAGAGGCAGACGTAGGTAATACCGAACTGAAGCGCGCCCGCCAGCATCACACCAGCGATGAAGCGCGGATTGACGCCGCGCCAGCGCGTCAGCGGCAGGAACACCAGGCCGGCCAGCACCACACGGGTCAGCACGGCGAAATAGCTGTCGACCTGCCCGGCGAGGTATTCGCCGATCAGGCTGAAGGAGAACGCCCAGAGGACGGTGACGAAAAGCAGGTATGGCATGGAAAAGGCGACCGGTACGGGGCAGGCAACATAGCGCCAGTCTCAGCCTAGAGAAAGCACTGCGCGCCCGCGCCCTGCGAAAGGCAGAAACGAAAAAGGGCGACCGAAGTCGCCCTTTTCCTTGGATGGTGAATCAGGGATTAGCCCTGGTTCTCCATCTGAGCACGGATCAGATCACCGATGGTGGTCGGACCAGTAGCTTCTACGTCTTGCTTGTGACGCAGTTCTTTCATCGCATCTTTCTCGTCATCAACGTCTTTCGACTTGATGGAGAGGGAGATGACGCGGCTCTTGCGGTCGATGCTGATGATCTTGGCTTCGACTTCTTCGCCTTCTTTCAGAACGTTGCGAGCATCTTCAACGCGGTCACGGCTGATTTCGGAGGCTTTCAGAACGCCTTCGATTTCGCCGCCCAGGCTGATGACAGCGCCTTTGGCGTCAACTTCCTTCACGGTACCGCGAACGATGGTGCCCTTCTCGTTGAGCGAGGCGTAGTTGGAGAACGGATCGTCTTCCAGCTGCTTGATGCCCAGGGAGATGCGCTCACGCTCCGGATCAACGGAGAGGATGACGGTTTCCAGCTCGTCGCCCTTCTTGAAGCGGCGAACGGCTTCTTCGCCAACTTCGTTCCAGGAGATGTCGGACAGGTGAACCAGACCGTCGATGCCGCCTTCCAGGCCGATGAAGATACCGAAATCGGTGATCGACTTGATGGTGCCGGAGATCTTGTCGCCCTTGTTGAAGCGGCCAGAGAAGTCTTCCCACGGGTTGGACTTGCACTGCTTGATGCCCAGGGAGATACGACGACGCTCTTCGTCGA
>CBIGPF010000034.1:0-40418 GCA_966191535.1 uncultured Pseudomonas sp.
GCTCGGCCCGCTGCAGCACCTGGCCAGGACGGCCGCCACCGTCGGCGATGCCCTGGTGGCGGTATTGCGCTACATGGGCCAGTACAGCCCCTCTATTCGCTATCGCCTCACACAGCGGCCCGG
This sequence comes from uncultured Pseudomonas sp., assembly GCA_966191535.1. Classification (GTDB taxonomy): domain Bacteria; phylum Pseudomonadota; class Gammaproteobacteria; order Pseudomonadales; family Pseudomonadaceae; genus Pseudomonas. Next base: position 124 of record CBIGPF010000034.1, read on the forward strand.
GCGCGCGGTGCTGTGCTTCGACAACGCCTTGCCGTGCAGCACGGAAATACCGCAGATCGTCGAGAAGTCGGTTCTGCACGGCCAACTGATGATCGCCGAACTGCTCGGTTCTCCCTTCAGCTCGCAGGCCGTGCTGTTCCGCCACCAACCGCTTGGCGACCTGACCACCTACCAGCGCTACTTCAACTGCCCGGTGCTGTTCGGCCAGGATCACAACGCCCTGGTGCTGTGCCCTGACGACCTCAGGCGGCCCTGCTCGCAGGCCGACGCAACGCTGCATGAAATCGTCAGGTTCTACCTGGATGCCCACTGCGCGCCGAACGACAACCTCTACCTTCAGGTTCAGCGTCATATTCTGGCGTTGCTGCCACGCAACCGCTGCTCACTCGAGGAAGTCGCACGCCTGGTGGACATTCATCCCCGGACCTTGCAGCGCCGTCTGGCCGCCAGCGGCATGGACTTCGAGGATCGAGTCGACCAGATCCGCCGGCAGCAGGCCGCCCAGTTGCTACGCGACACTCACCTGACCGTGGCGCAGATAGCCGTGGAGCTGGGCTACCGGCGCACAACCTCCTTCTGCCGTGCCCACCATCGCTGGTTCGGCGTAACGCCCATCGAATATCGCCTGCAAGCGCAGCCCTGACGCACAGCCTCATCGAGACGGGCCGCTACTGAGCCGGATTGCCCCATTGCCGGTTGATGGGTTCGAGACGAGGATCATTCGGCGCGACCCGCTGCAGGTGCTGCACGTAGCCCTTCGCCTGATCCAGTTGGCCAGCCGAGGTGTGCAGGTAGATCAGCGCGTAGAGCAGGTCGGGATCGTCGGGCGAGTTTTCCAGCCCCTTGGCCAGGGCGGCGGCCGCCTCGCCCGGGCGTCGCAGCTGGGCCAGCAACAGGCCCTGGTTGTAGCGAACCCGGGCGTTACCTGGCAGTTCGTCTGCCGCGGTGGACATCCACCTGACCCCCTCCTCCGGGCTGCCGTGTTCCACCAGCAAGAGCGCCAGCATGTAGGCCAGGTTGCCATGGTCCGTCGCAGGCAGCCCGTCCAGGGCGAGCCCCTCGCGCAGCAACTGCTCGGCTTTTCCGCTCTGCTCGGAGCCGCTGTAGAGCGTCACCAGGTTCACCCGTGCCGGAATGAAGTGGGCGTCCAGGCGCAAGGCCTGCTGGTACTGCTCGATGGCCTGCGCTATCGCGCCTCGGCGCTGGAGGAAGACAGCCAGGTTCAGGCGTCCTCCGGGCAGGTCGGCATTGCTGCGCAAGCGCTTTTCATAGTCCGCCAACTGCTGGGAAAACGCCTCGCGACGCTCCGCCGGAATCGATTCGAACGGCACGTCGGCCAGGGCCTTCACGGCCTCATCGCTCACGGCCAGGGTCGCATCACCCAACTGCGGAACCAGCAGCCGTACGCGAGCATCGGGCGGCAGGCGGGAGAAGCCGGGAATCGCGTAGGCGCGAACCAGGGCGCTGTCGTCATTGAGCGCCCAGCGCAGCGTCGTCAAACCCGGCTGGCCCAGCTCGACCAGCTGCTGCGCGGCGGTCGCCCGGACGATGGGCGGGCTGCCGATATCGGCAATCACCGCCCCCAGCAGGCTCACCGAAGCGGGGTCGCCCATGCGCACGGCATGGAAGGACTCACCATAGTGCTTCGGCCGCTTCGGCGAAGCGAACCAGCCGTCGATGGCCTTGGCGGCCCAGGCGGGTTTCTGGTCGCTGTGGCAGGCCGTGCAGGCATCCGGCGAGCCGGTCTGGTCGGCCAGATCGGGACGCGGCAGGCGGAAGTCATGGTCGCGGCGCGGGTCGACCACCATGTAGGTCTTGCTCGCCATGTGGCAGTTGACGCACTGCGCACCCGGCGAACCGACAGGGTGATGATGGTGCTCGGGGCTGTCGTAGTTCTTCGCCTGCAAACCGGCAAAGCGCGACACCGGCGGGTTGGCATTGTGGCACTGCGTGCACAGGCCGTTGCCTTCGATGCGTACCTTGCCGGTATGCGGATTGTGGCAGTCGGTGCAGGCCACACCGGCTGCATACATCTTGCTCTGGCTGAACGAGCCGAATTCATAGACCTCGCCATCGATCTGCCCGTCTGCGTGGTACAGACCCGCGCGCAAGGTCGCCGGCAGCGCGGTATCCAGCTGCGGCTGGCCCGGCTGCTGGCCCACGCCCAGTGTCTGCCGGCGGCTGTGGCAGAAGGCGCATTGGCCCACCAGCTCCTGGCTCCCCAGCGACTTGAAATCGAACGGTAGCCCGATCTCCTTCGCCGAGGCGTAGGTCTTCATTGCGCTCCTGTTCTGCTTCGCCCAGTCGACATGCGCCTGGCCCGGACCATGGCAGCCCTGGCAACCGACCGTCTTTTCCTGCCAGGTCGAGGCGAAGGCATCGGTCGTGACGTCGTAGTGCTTCATCAGCCGGGTCGAGTGGCAATCGGCGCACATGGCGTTCCAGTTCTGGAAACGCCCGGTCCAGTGCAATGCGTCATCCGGTGTGAAGCGCTGCCCGGGATAGAGCGAGAACCAGCGCTGCCCGCCGGCGTCCTTCGGGCGGCTGTCCCAGGCAATCGTCAGCGCCTGCAAGTGGCCGTTGGGGAATGCGACGAGGTATTGCTGCAGCGGGTAATGGCCAAAGGTGTACTGGATCGGGAAGTCCCCCGGCTTGCCGTCGTGCCCTTCGGTATGGACGAAGTAGCGACCGTCCTTCTCGTAGAAACGCGCGCTGACGCCGGCCTCCTCGAAGGTCTGGTCCGCGAAGTTGCCCAACACGTTGCCCGCCGTGGCATCACGCATCGCCCACGCATGATCGGATGTCTGCCACTGCTCGGACTGCTCCTGGTGGCAGCCCATGCAACTGGCAGCATCGGCATAGCCTTCGCGATCCTTCGCCAACCCTGGCTTGGCCCCTGAGGTCGCCGCCATCGAGGAGCCGCAACCCAACAACAGCAAAAGCATCAGCACGTAGCGCAGCAGCACGCGGTTTCCTTACTCATCGGCCATGAGGGCTAGGCGGTTTGACGGTATCGACAGCTGCGCTGTTTGGCATCACTGCCCAGCGACTGGGTGATTGCACCTCAAGCGTAGATACAAGGTAGCGAACCTGCATGGGAATCGACGCAGCAGGAAGTCATCCCCCAGGAGCGGACTCCCGCCACCGTCTGCGCGCGTGGAGATACGCGTCCTGATCGCTGTAGCCCAGGCGCGTGGCGATGTCGCCGATCGCCAGGCCCTGCAGTTCGAAGTGCTGCTCCAGTTCGCTGCGGACCAGGTCGAGCAGTTGCCGGAAACTCAGGCCCTGTTCGTCCAGGCGGCGGCGCAAGGTCCGAGCGCTCTGGTGCAGCGCTACCGCCTGCTCCTCCAGTCCCGGCACCCGTCCTTCTGCGAGCGACCGGCGCATGTTCCGCGCGAGCTTTCCGGCCCAGCCGCTGAGCTGCAACTGGCGTCCCAGGCGACGGTCCAGCTCCTGGCAGATCACCTCGAGCATCCCTCTGTGGCGGGTCAGGTGCGGCCTGGCCAGGTCCTGTGCCGCGAAGTGGAGGCGATTGCCGGTGCAGCCGAATTCCACGGGCACGCCGAAGGCCTGGTGATACTGCGCGTGATAGGCCGGCCGCGGATGGCCGAACTCCACCCGAGTGGGTGTGATCGCGCAGCCCGTCGCTTCCCGGATGACCGTCAGGGACATGAAGAAATAGTGCTCGATCGTGAAACGGGCCAGATCGGCAGGCGCATCGATCATGACCTCGACACAGCCGGCGCCGTCATCCTCGATGAAATCGATGGTGTCCATGTCCGACGCCAGCCGGCCATAGCGCGACCAGAGGCGCATGCCCTCGCCCACATCGGCACAGTAGCTGGCGGAGATCGCCAGGATATGGCGGTCCTGGACGGTGAAGTGCTTGAAGAGGTGCAGGCCAATGGCAGGGTCATGCTGCTGCGCCTCGGCCAGCAACTCTTCCAGGGCGACCATGCTGTAGTCGCCTTCGCGATGCCGGCGCATACCCAGCAGGTAACGCTCCAGCACCTGTCCCAGCGCACCGCGGTGATAGCGCTGCGGATTGGCCACTTCTCGGGGATTTCTGTCCATTTCACGCCTGACGCGGGCCGAGCCCTTGTTTTCTTATTGTTCATGCCGCGCCCCGAGGGGCAGACAAGCCATCCAGCTAGCCATCCAATAAGCCATCCAATAAGAGAGTGCCATGAACTCCGAACTGCTCGCCAACAATCCGACCCCCGTGGTGGTCGCCATCTTCATCGCCTTCATCGTGCTGGAAATGGCCTGTGCCCGCTTCAGCCAACCCGCCTCCCGGCGCCGCGACGCCATGGTGGAAATCTTCGGTTCAGGCATCCTGCTGCTGATCACCTTCCCGCTGATCCTGTTCGTCACCCACCAACTGCTGGGGCACTTCGCCCCGCAATTGCAGGGTCGCCTCGCGGACCTGCCCTGGTACGCCGCCCTCGGCCTGTTCCTGGTGCTCGACGACATGACCCAGTACTGGTGGCACCGCCTGACCCACCGCGTGCCGTTCCTCTATGCCCTGCACCGCGCTCACCACTCGGCGCCGTACATGAGTATCCGCATCGTCTACCGCAACAACAGCTTCTATTACCTGCTGATGCCCGGACTCTGGCTGACCAGCGCGCTGGTCTACCTGGGCCTGGCGAACGTCTACTACGGCTACCTGATCGTGAAGATGCTGGTGATCTTCGGCGCCCACAGCAGCGTTGCCTGGGACGACAAGCTCTACAACATCCGCGCCCTGCGCCCCCTGATGTGGCTGCTGGAACGGACCATCTCGACGCCCTCCACCCATTCGGCGCACCACGGCCTGAACGCCGACGACGGCGTGACCCACTACAAGGGCAACTTCGGCAACCTGCTGTTCTTCTGGGATGTGCTGTTCGGCACCGCGAAGATCACCCGCCGCCGGCCACCGGCCTATGGCATCGAAGACATGCAACCGGTGAGCTGGCAGCAGGAAGTGTTCTGGCCGCTGGTGCGTGATCCGCAATCCCAATCGCAACCCCAGCCGCAGGAAGCGCCGGAGATCGCCCGATGAACCTCAACGTCACCCTGATCGCCGGCTCCAGCCAGCAATCGAGCCAGTCCGCCAAGGTGGCCCGCTACCTGGCCGAGCGCCTGCACGCACTGGAGATCTGCGCCAGCGCCAACGTCATCGACCTCGGCCGTACCCCGCTGCCGCTGTGGCCGGCACCGATCGAGGACAACGCCTGGGTAGAACAGACCGAGCAACTGCAACGCGCCGATGCGCTGGTAGTGATCTCGCCCGAGTGGCACGGCATGGCGTGCCCGGCGCTGAAGAACCTGTTCCTGTATGCCGGCTACCGCGAGCTGGCCCACAAGCCAGCGCTGCTGGTGGGCGTCTCGGCAGGCGTTGGCGGCGCCTACCCCCTCTCGGAATTGCGCGCCTCCAGCTACAAGAACTCGCGCATCTGCTACCTGCCCGAGCAGTTGGTCATCCGCCAGGTCGATCAGGTACTCAACGACGTGGCCCCCGCCAGCGACGACGACCAGCGCATCCGCCGCCGGGCAGACTGGGCCTTGCGCGTGCTGAGCGAATACGCCCACTCGATGAAGGGGCTCAGGGACCGCATCCAGCTCGAGCACAGCGACTTCCACAACGGGATGTAAGCGCAGCAGCCCGATGCTCAAGCCAGCGAGCGCCTGACAGGACTCAAAGGCCGACGCACCCGGGTGCGTCGGCCTTGCTCAGGGGGCGATGAACTGGCGGATCGCCTGGATCGTCTGGGTGGGCGCTTCTTCCATCAGCCAGTGTCCGGCGCCCGGCACCACCACTTCGGTGACGTTGTCGGCGGCATTGCGCATGACGATCGCTTCGTTGGCGCCGAAGGACTTCTCACCGCCAACCGCCAGCACGGGCATCGTCAGGCGTGTCTTGTTCGACGCTTCGTTGTCCACGGCATCCTGGCGGATGCTGCGGAACTGTGAGAAGGCAGCATGCATCACGCCGGGACGCGCGTAGAGCTTCGCGTAGTGCTCGCGGGTGGCTTCGTCCACTTTGTGCGGATCACCGGCGAAGTCGTTCCAGAAACGGTCCAGATAGATCCGCTCGCGCCCAGCTACCAGCCGCTCCATGTCGGCGCCGCCGAAGTCGAAGTGCCAGAGCAACGGCGAACGAACGATGTCGTTCCATGGCGGGATACCTGGAACCGGCGCATCCATGACCACCAGGCGATCGGTCTGCTGCGGATAGCGCGCGGCATAGGCGTACGCGACCATGGTGCCGATGTCATGACCGATGACCACCGAGTGCTCGATCCCCAGCGACGCCAGCACGGCCCGGACATCACCCGCCTGGGTCTTCTTGTCGTAGCCGCTGGCAGGGATTGATGACAAGCCCATCCCGCGCAGGTCCGGTACCACCACGGTGTGATCCTTGGCCAGGTCCGCGGCCAGCGGTGCCCACATGTCGCCGGTATCGCCAAACCCGTGCAGGAGCACGACCGCCGGGCCACTCCCGCCGGCGCGCACGTGGATGGTCGCGCCGTCTACGGCGACGTCTTGCGTACGAAAGGAAGCCGGGAAGGCTGCTACCCCGGCATGGGCCGGAATGCTCAGGGCCACCAGCAGTGAAGCGCTCAGCAGTGCACGGATCATCGTGATCTCTCCAGGGTATCGACTGGAGGAGCGTAGTTCGCTTTGCAGTTCCCACACGGGGGAGCGTTGAAGCGCCGGTGCCTGTGCATTCAACCCAAGCACGAACGCACCGTTCCCCCTGATCCCCCGCACGGCCACCGGGCGCCGCTGGCAGAAAGAAAAACGTCGGTGCGCCGCCTTCCCAAGCATCCTCGGCGCCCGGCAAGATAGCCACATTCCAATCACCACATTGGCCACCGCACGTTGGTGGCCCCTCCTCTGCCTTGCGCCACCGGAGTCGTATGCAACCGCGCGACCTTGCCGCCTACCTGTTCCTCGCGATCGGCTGGGGGCTGTCCTTTCTCGTGCTGCTCAAGGCCATTGCCGGTTTCGGCTGGGTCGGCGCCGTCAGCTTCCGTGCGCTGATCGCCAGCTTCACGCTGTTCGCGGTGGCGAAGCTGTCCGGGCGCCGGCTGAATTTCGAGGGTTTGTGGAAGCCACTGTGCGTGGTCGGCGCGACCACGGTGGCCGGCCAACTGATCGGCATGACCTACGCAACCCCGCGCATCGGCACCGCCATGGCGGCGATCTTCGTCGCGGGAATTCCGCTGTTCTCCATGCTCATCGGCCGCGTCTGGGGCCTGGAGCGCATCACCTGGAGTGGCCTGGGCGGCCTGGTGCTGGGCTTCTGCGGCATGGTGCTGCTGGTGGGTTTCCCGGCGGTGCCGATCACCCACGAATTCATCCTCGGCAGCGCGGCCTCGGTGTTCGGCGCAGTGTGCGCCGCCTTCGGCAGCAACTACGCCAGTCTCAAGCTGCGCACCGCCGGCCCCTGGGAAGTGACCTGCGGCGCCTTCCTGATCGGCGGCCTGCTGACCCTGCCGCTGCTGATCTGGGTGCCGGTGCCGGGCACGCCGCAACCGGTCGATTTCCTCTTCCTGCTGCTCTGCGGTTGCGTACTCAGCGCGGTGAACTACGTCGTCTACTTCCAGCTCGTCTCGCGCATCGGCGCGACCAGAACCATCAGCGTGGAGTTCGTCGTCACCGTGGTTGCCGTGCTGGTGGGCGCGCTGGTGCTGGGCGAAAGCCTGTCGCTGATGCAGGGCGTCGGCGCGCTGATCATCCTGATCGGCTGCGCCCTGGTGCTCGGCCTGATGCCGGGCACCAAGGCGCGCGCGGTCAGTTGAGCGCCTGCACGGCCGCCGCGCCTGGCGCGGCGTCGTCGCGGTCGATCACCTCCATCGGCAGGCGCGAGGTTTCCCGCAGCAGCCAGGAACACACGGCGACCAGTGCCAGCGCCGCCGCGCCATAGAGCGCCACGCCGAACGGGTTGCGCCCGGTGGCGATGAGGATGGCGGTGGCGATGCTCGACGCCGTTCCGCCGCCCAGTGCCGCGCCGATCTGGTAGCTGAAGGAAATCCCCGAATAGCGCATTTCCCGCGGGAACTGCTCGGCAAGGAAAGCCGGGATCGGTCCCTGGGTCGCGCCCATGAAGAAGCCCACGGCGACGTACGCCAGCAGCGCCAGCGGCAGGTTGTGCAGGCCGATCAACGGGAAGAAGGCGAACAGTCCGAGGGCCATGATCACTGCGCCGAAGATCATCACGGCGCGGCGACCCAAGCGGTCCGAAAGATGCCCGAAGAACGGCGCGGACGCGACGATGGCCACCGACAGCGAGAAGTCGAAGAGCAAGGCGTGGCTGCTGCTGTAGCCGATATCGGTCGCATAGGCGAGGAAGAAGGTGCTGCCGATGTAGGCGATGGTGACGTAGCCGAAGGCAATGCCGATGCACAGCAGCAGTTCGCGCGGGCGGCGGCGGAAGGCCTCCATCAGCGGCAGGCGCGCCTCGCCTTGCGGCGCGGCCTTGGGCGGCGGTGTGGTGTTCTGCAGGCGTGCATAGAGGCCGGTCAGCACCAGCAGGCCACCTAGCCAGAACGGGATACGCCAGGCGATGCCGCTGAGGTCATCGTCGAAGGCGAAGCTGACAATGGCGAACACGGCCGAACCAAAGATGCCGCCGATGCCGATGCCCATGCTGGTGAAGCTGCCCCAGAGACCACGACGCCCCTTGGGTGCGACCTCGATACCGAACAGCGCCGCCCCACCCCACTCGCCGCCGGCGGCAAAACCCTGCACCAGGCGCAAGACCACCAGCAGGACGGGTGCGGCCGCGCCGATGCTGGCGTGGGTCGGCAGGAAGCCGATCAGCAAGGTACTCAGGCCCATCAGCACGAGGGTGGCGACCAGCGCTTTCTGCCGGCCGTAGCGGTCACCCAGGTGACCGAACACCACACCGCCCAGCGGGCGGGCGAAGAAGCCGGCACCGAACGCCGCGAAGGCGACCAGCACGGCGGTCAGGCGATCCATGCCGGGAAAGAACAGCTGCGGGAAGATCAGCGCGGCGGCGTAGCCGTAAATGACGAAATCGTAGAACTCCAGCGCGGTGCCCATGCCGGAGACGCAGAAGGTGCGAAAGGCCGAGCGCGAGCCCGGCGCGGCGGGCGTGTGGTCGATCATGGCGGTTCACTCTTGTTTTTGTGGCAACACGAAACCCGCGTGGCGGCCGGCTGGCCGCCACGGAGGCGTTGGTTTGTATGGGGTAGTACGCAGGGCGGATAACCCGGAACGGGTTGTCCGCCGCCAACTACTGGTGCTCTGGCATCCCTCTCCCCAGCCCTCTCCCGGAAGGGAGAGGGGCTAGCCGACCGGCATCACAGTCTCAGAACCGCAGGAACCCCTCATCCGCCAGTTTCTTCGGCGTGCCGGCGACGTACTCCAGGGCGCAGTTCGCGGTATCCAGGCCGATGCTCAGCAGGGTTTCCCAGCGCTCGGTGTCCGGCTCGCTCATGTCCGGATGGAAGCACACCACCGCCTGGTCGCCGTCGGCGCCGCAGAAGGCGTCGGCACGTTCGCGCAGGGCCCTGCCGGTCATGCCGGCGGTGGCCGCCTTGAGGTGTTCCAGGCGCGCGTAGGTGGTGGAAACGTCCGCGGTGCGCTCGCCCCAGCTCAGTTCGCCATCGAGGAAGTGATTGGTGTGCAGCAGCCAGCCATCCTCGCGCGGCACCACCACGGCGGTGTGCGCCGGGCTCATCTCGATGCTGGCGGCGCGGGCACGCAGGTCGTTGCGGGTGAACACGCTGAGCACCGTGGAGGCACTGACCCGCGCCGAACGCGCCATGTCGATGGCCTCGGTAACACTGGTGGCTTCCTCCAGCACGCGGCGGGCGATGGCGTGCACCGGCACGCCGGCGCTGCCGTCGTCACTGGCGTGATGCAGGATGTTGAAGTGCACGCCCAACCCGGCACTGTTCACACCGATCTTACCGAGCATGCCGAACTCGGTGAACAGCTTGGCGCTCAGGCCGGTGCTGCCAGTGAAGCCCAGCAGCAGGCCGTGTGGCACCAGGCTGTCGTGCCAGTCCCAGGTCTGCAGGCTGCGTGGCGCAAGAGCGCCTGCCGGGGCGTAGACGGAGGTGGAGCACTCGCCTTCCACCGGTTGTTCCGGCATCACGGCCAGCACTTCGGTACGTGCGTTCAGCGCCGCCAGCTGCCACAGCGGCAGGCCGACGCCCAGTGCCAGGCCTTCGACTTCCTTCGCCAGGGCCGGGCACCAGTCAGCCAGCGCTGCGAGGCTCGCTTCGCCGATGGCGCGAGCCTTGTCCAGCTCCACGCCGACGCGCGGGAAGAAGTCCAGGTACAGCGCCACGGTCTGGCGGATCTGCTCGGCGAAGGTTTCGCCGATCTGCCGGCCACGCTGCAGCGGGTCGCGGATGTCGGTGGTGAAGGTGTGAAGAATCACGGCAAGGCTCCTGCAATTGCTTTTTAAACGACACCGGAGCGCGGAGCACTCCGGATGGATCAGAGTTATTCGCTCGATCGACTATAGACTTCGCGACCGGCGAACCAGGTCTTGAGCACCCGCGTATCGCGCAGCGCTTCGGGCTTGACCGTGAACACGTCGCGGTCGAGCAGGACCAGGTCGGCCTGCTTGCCCGGCTTGAGCGAACCGATGCTCTTTTCCAGGCGAATGGTGCGCGCGGCGTTGAGGGTGTAGGCCTGGAACATGGTCTGACGGTCGATGTCCTCGGCGGCGTTGAGCACACCTTTCGGACCGACGCGCTGGATCGCCTGGTAGATCGCCTTCCACGGATCGGGTGTGGTGATCGGCCAGTCACTGGCGCCGGAAATGGTCGCGCCGTTCTTCAGTAGCGAGCGCGCCGGGTACATGTGCAGGAAGGCCATGGCACTGACGTAGGGCTTGACCAGGTCGACGCTGTTCTCGTCGGCGGCAGCCCAGTACAGCTGCATGGCGGCGATCACATTGAGCGCCTTGAAGCGCGGGAAGTCCTTCGGGTTGACCATTTGCAGGTGCGTGATGGAATGCGGGATGCCGCTGTCGCGGTCCTTGCGCGCCTGCTCGATGCCGTTGAGCGACTCGCGCACCGCGCGATCACCGATCGCGTGGATGTGGACCAGCCAGCCACGGGCGTCGGCGGCGCTGACCAGCTCGCCAAAGTGCTTGGGGTCGATCAGCAGCTCGCCGTACTTCTTCGAATTGCTGTAGGGCTCGATCATCGCCGCGCTCTGCGCCGGCACCTCGGCCACGCCGTCTGCGAAGACCTTGATGCCCGGCAGGGTCAGGTTCTCCACACCGAGGAACTGCTGGCGCACCTTGTCGAGTTCGTCGAGGTCGGCGGGAGTCGCCTTGGAGTCGGCCATCAGCAAGGCGGCGACGTGCGCGGTCAACCCGCCCTCCTCCGCGAGCATCTTGTAGGCCGGCAACACACCGACGGAATCGTTGTGGATGTCGCCACCGGGGTTCTCGTTCGCCAGCGGTTCCATCCAGGCGGTGATGCCCAATTCGTGGTAATAGCGCTGCGCGCCTTTCAGGGCCTTGAGCAGCTCATCGTTGCTCGCCAGCGGCAACAGCGCCTGCACCGGGTAGAGGCCGGCGTCCACCAGGAAGCCGTTGGGCTTGCCGTCGGCGTCATGGCCGATGGTGGCCTGCTCTTCGCCTTTCAGCGACTTGACCTTGGCGACGTCGATCCCGGCGAGGTCGAGCAGCGCCTGGTTGGCCCAGCCGGTGTGGTAGTCGCCGCCGGCCAGGAGAATCGGCTGCTTCGCCCATTCCCCCTGGTTGAAGCGTTGCTGCAATTCGCCAATCTCGTCCCAGAACCCCGTCGGCACGCCACCGACATAAAGGAACTGGCCACGCCGCGCACGGCCGTCGTCACGCCATTGGCGCAGCTTGCTCTCGAACTCGGCCAGCGGCAGGTCCTGGTTGTCCAGGTTGGCCTGGAGCATCTGCAGGCCGCCCTTGACCAGGTGGGTATGGGCGTCGATGAAACCGGGCATCAGCACCTGGCCCTGCAGGTCGATGACCTTCGTCTCCGGCTGCTGGAGCGTGAGGATCTGCGCATCGGAGCCGACCGCGAGGATGCGACCGTTCTCCACCGCCACCGCCTGCTGCAGCGCCTGGTCGGGTTCGGCGGTGTAGACCTTGCCACCATGGAAGATAAGGTCAGCGGCGGCCATAGTTTCCATCGAGGAAAAAGCGCACGCCGCCGACACCAGCGCCGGAATCAGTAGTTTCATCGCAGAGCCTTCGTTATTGTTGATCTGTGACGAAGGTTAAGCAAAAGCCCCGGCGGCTTTAACACTGACTTCCCGCACAACTTCTGTTCCTGCCAGGAAGCAATCCATGGACAAGATGACTGCCCTCACCATGTTCGTCGCCACCGCCGACCACGGCGGCTTCAGCCGCGCCGCCGAACAGCTGGGCAAGACGCCGTCGGCGATCACCAAGGGGGTGGCACAGCTGGAGGCCGACCTGGGCCAGCGCCTGTTCGAACGCACGACGCGCCGCATGGCCCTGACCGAAGCCGGGCACATCTACCTGGAAGGCGCGCGCTCGGCGCTGATGCAGCTGCAACGCGCCAGCGAGGAGGTCGAACAATTGCAGACCGAACTGCGCGGCAGCCTGCGCATCGTCTCGCCGCCGTCGTTCGCCCCAGCCTTCTTCAACGCGGTGTGCTGCCGCTTCCTGCGCGAGCACCCGCAGGTGCGCCTGGAGGTGGACCTGCTGGACGAATTCGTCGACCTGGTCGAAGGCGGCTACGACATCGCCCTGCGCGACGGCCCCATCGACCTGCCGGATGTGATCGCCCAGCCACTACTCGAAAACCGCCTGATGCTCTGTGCCAGCCCGAAGTACCTCGCGGAAAAAGGCCTGGATGTGACACTGGAAAACTACGAGCAGCACGACTGGCTGATCTTCCGCCACCCGCTGCTGAACCGGAATTTCTGGTGGGTGCAGAAGGACGGCGAGCGCATCCGCATCCGCCAGCCGGTGCCGCGCGTCGCCAGCGACAACTACGACTTCCTGCTGGCGTGCCTGCTGGACGGCCAGGGGCTGCAGTTCCTGCCGCAGTGGAGCGCACTGCCCTACCTGGAACGCGGCGAACTGGTGGAGCAACTGCCCGACTGCTGGCGCGACCAGAGCGCCTTCGGGCCCTGGGTGCATGTGCTCTACCTGCCGCACCGGCGCAGCACGCGCAAGGTGCGGGTGTTCATCGACTACCTGCGGGAGCATTTGCAGGGGAAGGGGTTGGTCTGAGGCGGAACGACGGCATTTTCCTGTAGGAGCGCGCCCTGCGCGCGATCGCGGGCATGGCCCGCTCCTACAAAGGAATGTCGGCGTAGGGCGAATAACCTGGAACAGGTTATCCGCCGCCCCATCACATCACTTGATGTACCACCCCCACGGCTGGTCGCTGAGGTACTCGGTGACCTGCTTGGTCTCCAGGTAGTTGTCCAGCCCCCATACACCCAGCTCGCGGCCGATGCCGCTCTGCTTGTAGCCACCCCAGGGCGCCTGGGTGAAGGTCGGCTGCGAGCAGTTGACCCAGACGATGCCAGCACGCAGGCCGCGGCTCACCCGCTGGCAGCGCGCCGGATCGACGGACATCACGGCAGCCGCCAGGCCGAACTGGCTGTCGTTGGCCAGGCGCAGTGCCTCGGCTTCGTCCTTGAAGCGACGCACGGCGAGGACCGGTCCGAAGATCTCCTCGCGCCACACGGCGCTGTCCAGCGGTGCGTCGATGAACACCGTCGGCTCGACGAACCAGCCCTTCTCGCGATGCGCCGGACGCTTGCCACCGGTAGCCAGGTTGGCGCCATCGCGTACGCCGGCCTCGATGGCCTGCAGCACCTTGGCGTGTTGCCCGGCGCTGACCAGCGGGCCAAGCAACACGCCCGGCTCCAGGCCGTTGCCGATGGTGATGCGGCGGGTCTCCTCCACCAGGCGCTCGATCAGCCGGTCGTGCAGGCCGTCCTGCACCAGCAGGCGCGAGGTGGCGCTGCACACCTGGCCCTGGTTCCAGAAGATACCGAAGAGGATCCACTCCACGGCGGCCTCGACATCGGCGTCATCGAAGACGATGAAGGCCGACTTGCCGCCCAGCTCCAGGCTGACGTTCTTGATGTCCTGGGCAGCCGCCTGCATGATCGCGCGCCCGGTCGGCACGCTGCCGGTGAACGCCAGCTTGTCCACGCCCGGATGTGCCGAGAGCGGCGAGCCGGCGTCACGCCCCAGGCCGGTGACCAGGTTGAGCACGCCCTTGGGCAGGCCCACTGCGTCGGCGGCGGCGGCCAGTTCCAGGGAAGTCAGCGGCGTCAGTTCCGAAGGCTTGAGCACGGCAGTGCAACCAGCGGCCAGCGCCGGCGCAACCTTCCACGAAGCCATCAGCAGTGGGTAGTTCCACGGAATGATCTGCCCGGCCACGCCGACCGGCTCGCGCAGCACGCGGCAGGCAAAACGCTCGTCGGGCAGTGCGACTACTTCACCCTGGTCGTTCAGCCCGTCGGCCAGCTCGGCGTAGTAATCGAAGCAGCCGATGGCGTCGTCGATATCCCACTGCGCCTCGGGCAGCGGCTTGCCGTTGTCCTGCACTTCGAGGCGGGCCAGGTCTTCGCGGCGACCACGCAGGTTGTCGGCGATGGCGCGCAGGTAACCGGCGCGTTCCTTGCCGCTGCTGCGGCCCCACTCGCCCTCATCGAAGGCCCTGCGCGCGGACTGCACGGCACGGTCGACATCTTCGCCGGTGGCGGCAGCGACCTCGGTCAGCACCGCTTCGCTGGAGGGTTCGTACACCTCGAAGCGGCCGCCCTGCGCGGGCGCCTGCCACTGGCCGTCGATATAGAGCTGGTCGCGCATGCGAAGGTCTCCTGATCTGATTGGAATACTTGTCGGCCGAGCATAGGGAAATGGGCGCGGGATTGATAACGCGGGCGCCGTGCATGCGGGCACGCGCGGAGGGGCGGCTGCATTTACAACACGAACGCTGAGACCAGCCTGTAGGAGCGGGCCATACCCGCGATCCGCCGGCAGGGCCGGCGCTTACCCTGGCTCCAATGGTGCGGATTTCTTTGCTGCTTCGGCTTGGGTATTTCAGCGCCGCCTCGGCGCGCGCGGATGCTGTGCTCGGACCAAAGGTCGGATAGCCCCCCCTTCAGGGAGAGGGCTCAACGTTATTCCAGAGCATTCGCGAGCAAGCTCGCTCCTGCGAAAACATCACGCCCGCTGCTGCTCCAGATAGGCCTTGGGCGACAGCCCCGTCTCCTCACGGAAGCAGCGATAGAAGGTCGACAGCGAACGGAATCCCGCCGCACGCGCCAGCTCGTCGATACGCGTGACGCTGGTCGCGCCGTCGAGCTGGCCAAGCAGGTGGCGCAGGCGCAGTTGGTTCAGGTACTGGTAGAAGCTCAGGCCCAGTACCTGGTTGAGGAAGTAGGAAATCTGGTTGCGTGTGTAGCCAGTGGCCGCCGCGACCTGGGGCATGTCCAGGTCGGGATTGAGGAACGGCCGGGCCTGCTGGAAGTACTGCTGGATATCGCCGCCCAGCAGGCTCAGCTGCCGCGCGGAGAGCCCGAGGCGACTGTCCGCCATGCGCGGCTGCGGCTCGCTGGCGGTTTTCTGCGGCTGGCCGATCAGCGCCGCGTGCTCGTTGACCCGAATGATCCGGCCGTCACGCACGGTGTAGGCCTCGGTGGCGCGGAAGGACACCAGTCCCTGGGTGCCACGCAGCGTCACCTGGTACTGCAGGAAGGCGGTATCACCATCCACCCGTAGCCGGTCGGTGTAGACCTGCGACTCATCGCCCGCTGCCGGCATGCTGGTCTGCAGGTAGTCACGCAGTTCATTCGGCGCGATCCGACGCCCCTGGAAGAAGTCGTTGTACTCCACCTGCGGGTCGAACAGCGCCATCAGCGCCTCGATGTCATGGCTGCGCCAGGCCTGGTGATAGCGCATCACCACCGCGTGGGTAGCGGCGCTCGCCGGGTCGGGCTGGCAGGTCGTGCCTTCGAGCGTGGCACTCCAGCCCTGTTCTTCGATCATTGTTTTCCCCTGCCGGTCTCAGCCGGCATGTCGTGCTCCGGGCGTGCCCGCAAAGAGCAGTGGACCGTATGCCTGGGCCCCCCGGAGCGATTACAAACCTTCGATGCGGCCCGAAGACCGCTTTTTCTTCCGACATTCTGCCGGAGTTTTCCGATGACATCCGCCCTTCTTGCGCACGCCATTCCCAGACCCTTCTGGCTCGATACTCTCGATCCCGCTCCCGCCGCACCGGCGCTGGAAGCGGATCGCCGCTTCGACCTGGTGGTGGTCGGTGGTGGTTTCACCGGTCTCTGGACCGCCCTGCACGCACGCCTGCGCTGGCCCGGCGCGAGCATCGCAGTGGTCGAGGCACGTCGTTGCGGCGGCGAGGCCAGCGGACGCAACGGCGGGTTCTGCGCACCCAGCATTTCCCACGGCGTAGGCAATGCCCTGCGCCGCTGGCCGGAAGAAGCCGAAACCCTGGTGCGCCTCGGCCGTCAGAATCTCGAAGAATTCGAGGCCGACCTGACGCGGTTCGGTATGAGCGTGGAATTCGAGCGCCGCGGCAAGCTCAGCGTCGCCATGCAGCCCTGGCAGGTCGAGGGCCTGCGCGGTATGCAGCGCAACTACCACCGCTTCGGTATCGACTGCGAGTGGCTGGAGGGCGCGGAGCTGGCGCAGAAACTCGACTCGCCGATGTACAAGGCCGGCGTGTTCGAGCCCAACTACGCACTGCTCAACCCGGCGAAGATGGCCGCCGAGCTGCGTCGGGTGTGTCTGGAACAGGGCATCGAACTGTTCGAGAACACCCCCGTACACGAACTGCACCAGCGCGGCGACCGCCTGATGCTGCGCTGCGACCGTGGCGAACTGGAGGCCGGGCAGATCGCCCTGGCGACCAACATCGCGCCGCCGCTGCTCGGCCACCTGAACACCAGCGTGATCCCGGTGTACGACTACTCGCTGGTCACCCAGCCGCTCACCGACGACCAGTTGCGCAGCATCGGCTGGGTCGATCGCTACGGTATTGCCGACGCCGGCAACCAGTTCCACTACCTGCGCAAGACCGCCGACAACCGCATCCTCTGGGCCGGCTTCGATGCCATCTACCACTTCGGCAGCCGCCGCGACGAAGCCCTGACCCAGCGTCCGGAGAGTTTCCAGCGCCTGGTCGAACAGTTCCACGAGGCGTTCCCGCAGCTCGGCCCGGTGGAATTCAGCCACGCCTGGGGCGGGATCATCGACACCTCGGCGCGCACCACGCTGTTCACCGGCTGCGTGCTCGGTGGACGCGTCGCCTATGCCCTGGGCTTCACCGGCCAGGGCGTGGCGGCCAGCCGCTTCGCCGCGCTGAACATGCTCGACCAGTTGGGCGGCGAGCGCACCGAACGCACCGAGCTGCGCATGACCTCGCAGAAGCCCTTCCCCTTCCCGCCCGAGCCGCTGCGCTACGTTGGCGTGCGCCTGGCCCAGCATTCGCTGGCGAAGGAAGACCGCACCGGCCGCCGCGACCTGCTGCTCAAGGCCTTCGATGCCTTCGGCATCGGTTTCGATTCCTGATGGAGAACCTCATGTCCACCCTGCCCCGCCATGTCATCGATTTCGCCGACCCCGACCTTGCCCCGCAGGAGCGCGAGATCAACGACCCGGCCATCGTCGATGCACCGTACCAGAGCCGCAGCTGGCGACACTTCGCAGAGCCTGCAAAGAACGCCATCGCCGGCATCTGGGAGGCCGGCATGCACCTTGAACGCTGCGAGTGCGACTACGACGAGCTGTGCCACATCCTCGAGGGCACCGTGCGCCTGACCGACGCCGACGGCGTGGCGAAGACCTTCGGGCCGGGGGACTCGTTCGTGGTGGCGGCGGGTTTCAAAGGCACCTGGGAAAACCTCACGCCGGTGCGCAAGGTGTACTTCATTCTCGGTTGAGTCCGGCATCGCGCTGGTTCGCGAGCAAGCTCGCTCCTACAAAGCCGCCATATGCTCTGCGCAGGAGCGGGCTTGTTCGCGAATCACCGGACCTGGACCACGACCTGGAGCGCCGGCAGGCCGTACGTCCCCCCACGTTCCACAACCGTTTGAAAGGGCTATAACTAGCGAAACGAAACGGCAGGTCGACAGGCAACAGCCTGCAGCGACGGCCCCAGACGGCGTTTCCCCCTTGCATGGATCAGGCACTCCCCGGCCTGATCGGCGCCCGCGGCGCGGAGCGGTTTGATGAGTTTCAGAGCATGGCGATGGGCTCGCAGGAGCTTTCCTGGCTGCATCGGGCTGGCACTGCTGGTCGCTCCGCTGTACGCCAATGCCCTGTTCAAGTGCCAGGCCCCCAACGGGACCGTCAGCCACAGCAGCCACGCCGTTGCCGGATCTCGCTGCACTCTTCAAAACGGCAAGACAGGCCAGACCGGCAAGACGGGCGCGATTGCCGGCGCCAGGTCGAAGGCCGCGCCAGCGCCCGAACGCGGGGACCAGCCAGGTGCCGGGCGGGTGCGGGTTTATACCTTCGTCCACAAGGGCGTTCGCCAGTATGTGAGCCGCCGCCCGGTCGGAATCTCCGCGCGGGTCGATGTGATCGATGTGTACTACATCAAGGGCTGCTACCTGTGCATGGCGCCGAAGGACTTCAATGTCGCCACCCTGCGCCTGGACACCAACTCCTATCGCCGGGAGATCGAGGCCGCGTCGAGTTTCTATGGCGTCGACAGGGCACTGGTCCGCGCCGTGATCCATGCCGAATCGGCGTTCCAGCCCAACGCCGTCTCCGTCGCCGGCGCTCAGGGGCTGATGCAGTTGATGCCCGACACCGCCGTGCGCTTCAACGTCAGCAACCCATTCGATGCACGGCAGAACATTCGTGGCGGCGTGCGCTACCTGGCCTGGCTGCTCAAGCGCTTCAACGGTAATCAGAGGTTGGCGCTGGCCAGCTACAACGCCGGTGAAATGACCGTCGACAAGTACAACGGGATACCGCCCTACAGCGAGACACAAACCTACGTCGCCCGCGTGCAGTCCCTGACCGAACGCTATCGCAATCATCGCTGATGGGGTTGGTGCGGCGAGAGTTCGCGAGCAAGCTCGCTCCTACAAACGGCCAAACGCCTGCGCTCTCCTGTAGGAGCGGGCCATGCCCGCGATCGCGCGCATGGCGCGCTCCTACAGGAGAGCCCTGCAAAGGCGGCCAGCCCGGCGCGAACGGGGCGCGCCGATGGCTCAGGCGAACTTCCACCCCGCCGTCGCCAGCCGCGTGTCCAGCGCAGCCAGATCGGCTTCCACCCGCGCCGCCGGCTCCGGCATGTACGCCAGCGGGTCGGGCAGCGTGGACGCCCCACCGAGGAAGCCTTCCGTCGCGGCATGCAGGCAGTAGGCGCTGTAGGCCGGGTTGTAGCCGCCCTCCTGCACCACCAGCAACCGCCCCTGGCAGAGCTCGTCGGCCAGCGCGCGGGCGCGGCGGGCCAGGCGGTTGAAGCCCTGCATGGTCACCAGCTGGCGGCCATTGGGGTCGAACTGCGAGGCGTCCAGGCCGTTGGCGATGATCAGCAGGTCCGGCTTGAAGGCACGCAGCGCCGGCTCGACGAAGCGGCTGAAGACCATCTCGTAGAGCTGGTCTCCCGAGCCCATGGGCAACGGCAGGTTGAGGTTGCTCCCGAGCCCCGCGCCGTAGCCGCGCTCGTCCACCGCGCCACTTTGCGGGTGACTCGGGCCCCAGGCGCCATGGTCCATGTGCAGGGACACGGTGAACACCGACGGATCGTCGTAGAAGCCTTCCTGGGTGCCGTTGCCGTGGTGGACGTCCCAGTCGACGATGGCCACGCGCTCCAGTCCCGCCGCCTGCGCAGCCCGCGCGGCAACCCCGACGTTGTTGAAGAAGCAGTAGCCGTCGGCCATCGCCGGCGCGGCATGGTGGCCCGGCGGACGCACCAGGGCCATGGCCGGGTTGCCGGTCGCCAGCACGCTTTCCAGCGCCAGCAGGCTGGTGCCGGCAGCAGCCAGCAGCCCGGCGAGACTGCCGGCGGACATCAGGGTCGTGCTGCTGAAACGCTTGCCCTGCGCATCTGCCTCGAAGATACCGCGCAGGTAGTCGGCATCGTGGAAGCGCAGCAGTTCCTCCTCGCTGGCATGGCGGCCTTCGTGCCAGCGCAACGAGCCGGCAACCGGCCCGCGCTGGAGGATGGCGCGCATGTTGAGCAGCCGGGGATTGCTCTCCGGGTGCAGCAGTTGTTCGGCCAGCAGGTCGCTGGGCGGCGCTTCGAACACACCGGCGGCGGTGTCGTGGCGCAGCACGTCGTCGTGCCAGAAAACATCCATCGTGTGACTCATCGGAAACCCTCGGACTTCATCACTGCGCCCGCAGGCGCAGACACGCTTCAATCAGGTTCATACGGGTTTGCATTCAGCTGGAGAACCAGGCGGGCGGCCGAAGACAGTGCTTTAGCACGGCAAGGCCGCCCACGACGTCATACGGCTGAAGGCGAGCCCGTATCAGTCGATGATGGTGAGTTCCGGCGGTATCTCCGACAGGCTCGCCGAGCCCTTCTCGCCGCACAGCACGGTGTCGCCGAGCTTGATACCGAAACCTTCGTTGTACAAGGACAGGTTGGGCTCGATGGAGAACGACATGTTCGGCTGGAACACGTGGTCGTCTGCCTCGTCCACCATCATCGCTTCCAGCCAGGTCGGCGGGTAGGCCAGGCCGAGGCTGTAGCCGATGCGGTGCACGCGGGTGCGCGAGAGGTCGATGCGGTCGAGAATCTGGTTGCACACGCGGTTGGCCTCGCCCACCGGGGTGCCCGGCTTGGCGATCTCGATGGCAGCTTTGAAGGCCTCGGTGAGCAGGGTCGCGACTTCCTTCACCCGCGGGCTGGGTTTGCCGATCACCGCGGTGCGCATGAGGATCGCGTGGTAGCGGTTGCACACGCCGGCGTGTTCGAGGATCACCACGTCGCCGTGGCTGATGGTCTGGCGGTGCGGCATGGCGTGGGTCATGGTGCTGCGGCGGCCGGTGGCGCACATCGGGCTGATCGCCGAGTACTCGCTGCCGGCGCGACCCAGGGCGTTGGCGACGATGCCCGCCACTTCCACTTCGGATATCCCCGGGCGCAGCGCCTCGAAGGCGGCCAGCATGCCCTGGTCGGCCATCCGCGCGGCGCTGCGCTGGTACTCGATTTCCTCGGCGGTCTTGATCAGGCGGTTCTCGGCGACCAGGGGGCCGGCGTCCTCGAAGCGCGCTTCGGGCAGGTAGCCCAGTAATGCGTTGTACTGCGCCGGAGAGAAGGTCGAGGCGGTCATTTCCAGGCCGATGCGCGCCTGGGACAGGCCGGCCTGGGCAAGCACATCGGCGACGATCTTCAGCGGGTCCTGCTTGGCGATGTCATAGAAGATCGCCTCGTTGATGCACGACAGCTCCCAGGTGCAGGGCTCCTCGCTGGTGCGGGTGAGGAACACCGGCTCGGCCAGCTTCGGCGAGATGATCAGCGCCTGGTACCAGAGGAAGCCCAGACTGTCGAAGCCGGTCAGGTAGTTGATGTTGTCCGGGTAGTTGACCACCAGGGCATCCAGGCCACGATCGGCCATGCGGCGTTTGACGGCTTCGACGCGTTGACGGTAGGTGCGCGCGGGGAAAGCGGTAAGCATGGGGATTCCCTCCTCAGGGACAAGGTGCAAGCAACAGGCAGATTGGCTGGTCGCCAGCGTGGCGACCGGATGTAGATCAGGGTGATCAGGAAGGCGGCTGTCGGCGCTCCAGGACCATGCGCAGCAGCATCACCGCCAGGGTGAGGACGATCATCAGGGTGGACACGGCGGCAATCGCCGGGTCGAGGTTGTAGCGCAGGCCGTCCCAGATGCGCTTGGGCAGCGTCACCACGTTCAGGCCGCTGGTGAACAGGGTCACCACCACTTCTTCCCAGCTCATCACGAAGCCCATGAAGAAGCCGCCGAGGATGCCGCCGCGCACGTTGGGCAGCAGCACGTGCCAGAGCGTCGGCCAGAGCCCGGCGCCCAGCGAGCGCGAGGCCTTGTACAAACTCAGGTCGAGCCGCGCGTAGGCCACCAGCATGGCGATCACCGAGTACGGCAGCGCCATCAGCAGGTGGCCGAAGCCGACGCCCAGCAGGTTGTCGAGAGTGCCCAGGCGTGCGTCGAGGTAGTAGATCGACATCGCCGAGACCACCTGCGGGACGATCATCGGCAGTAGCACGATCAGCGTCAGCACGGTACGGAAGCGCCGCTGCAGCCAGATGCCGGTGGCGAACAGGAAGGCCAGCGCCGTGGACAGCGCGCCAACCACCAGCGCCAGCCCGAGGCTCTGCAGGATCGACAGCATCCAGGCACCGTCGAACAGCGTCGCATAGTGGCGCAACGACCAGCCGCCATCCGGGAAGGCCAGGTAGCGCTGGTTGCCGAACGACAGCGGCACGATCACCAGGATCGGCAGCAGCAGGAACAGCGCGGACAGCACCAGCGCGGTCCAGGACAGCCAGCGCCCCAGCGGCGGGCGCGGCAGTTGCGGCTTGCCCGGCTTGGGCATGGCGGAGACGAAGGTTCCCTGCGGGGTCACAGCTCAGTCCTCCCGAGCAGGCGGCGGTAGCCGACAAGTTGTCCGAACAGCAGCGCGCAGCCCACCACCAGCAGCATCAGCACGATGCTCAGCGCCGCGCCCAGGCCCCAGTTGGAGAGCTGGAACATCTGCACGTAGATGTACTCGGCGAGCATTGCGGCCTTGCCGCCACCGAGCAGCGCCGGGGTGACGAAGCAGCCGAGGCTGAACACGAAGACGATGGCGGACGCGGCGACCACGCCTGGCAAGGTCAGCGGGATGAAGATGTCCTTGAGCGTCTGCCAGTGGCTGGCGCCCAGGCTGCTGGAGGCGCGCAGCAGGCTGTCGTCCACCTGTTTCAGCGAGGACAGCAGCGGCAGCACTGCGTACGGCACCATGAAGTGCACCATGCCGATCAGCGCGCCCAGCTCGTTGCGCACCAGCGGCGGCGGCGCGTCGAACCAGCCGGTGGCCATCAGCCCCTGGCTGACCAGCCCACCATTGCGCAGCAGCACCAGCCAGGCGAAGGCGCGGATCAGCATCGACAGCCAGAATGGCAGCAGCACGAACAGCTCGATCAACTGCCGGCCGCGTGGCGTCGCGAAACGCCAGCGGTAGGCGATCAGGTAGGCGATGGCAACGCTGATCGCGGTGGTCAGCAGGCAGATGCGCAGGGTGCGCCAGATCACCGCCTGCAGGTTGGCGTTGTCGGCGATGGCCGCGTAGTTCTGCGTGCCCCACTCCGGCAGGCTGAAGCTCCAGCCCAGCACACCGAGGGTCGGCAGCAGGTAGCCGACCACGACGAGTACTGGCAGGGGCAGGATCAGCAGGCCGTAGACCGGCAGCACGCCCGGTGCGAAACGTCGCATCTCAGCCACCGATCAGCGCGAGGTAGCGCTCCAGGGTTTCACCGTAGTGTTCGGCGTGCCACTTGTTGTTCAGCGACACCTGCTTCTTCAGGTTGTCCGGCGCAGTGGGGTTGATCGCCTGCAGCGGGGCGCTGAGCAGGTCGTTGGCCGCAAGGTTCACCGGGCCCATGTTGTAGACCTCCATGAGCTTGGCCTGCACCTCCGGACGCAGCGCGTAGGCGATGAAGTCCATGGCCGCCTTGGCGCCGGCCGGGTTGCCCTTGGGCACCATCCACACCGAAGGCGAGACGATGCCGCCGTCGAAGCTCCAGTCGATCTTGCCGGCAGTATCGTTCTTCACCAGTTCGGCGCGGGTGTGCCACATCTGCGCCATGCTCACCTCGCCATCGCGGATCAGTTGCTGCGACTCGGCACCAGTGGACCAGTGGGTGGCGATGTGCGGCAGCAGCTCCTCGATCTTGCGCAGGGCGCGATCCACGTCCAGCGGGTAGAGCTGCTCCGGCGGCACGCCGTCGGCCAGCAGCGCGCATTCGAGGTTGGCGCTCATCCACTTGTAGAGGGTGCGCTTGCCCGGGTACTTCTTCACATCCCAGAAGTCGGCCCAGGACTTGGGCGGGTTCCTGCCGAACTGCTCGTGGTCGTAGCCGATCACGTAGCTGTAGGTGTAGTTGGCGAGGCCGAAGTCATGCACATCGCCGTAGCCGATCAGCGACTTGTCGACGATGCCGAAGTCGATGGGGGTGAGGAACTTGTCCTTGCCCAGTCGATAGGACGAGTACATCTCGCCGTCGCACACGTCCCAGCGCACCGCACCGCTGCTCACCTGGGTCTTCAGCGCGCCTTCGGTGGGGCCGCTGCCGTCCACTTTCAGGGTCAGGCCGGACGCCTGGTCGAAACCGCCAAAGCTCTTCTCGAAGGCCGGCACCGCATCGCCGCCCCAGTTGGCCAGCACCAGGCTGCCGCCGGCGGCGAAGGCCCGGCCGCCAGTGCCGAACGGCAGCGCGCTGGCCGCGGCAAGCAGCAACAGGCTGCGGTTGAAATCGCGGCGGCTTATACCGGCGCGCTCGCCCTTCTGGGCGGCGATCTCGATGGCGTCTTCGATGAAGCCTTGGCCTGCTTTTACATGGTCGCTCATGTGATTGCTCCCCGATCGTTTGTTTTCGTTATGGGTTAGTCAGGCGGACAACAGGTGGCAGTGCTGCGGCGACCAACTGCACCAGTAGCGCTGGCCGCTGCGCAGGCTGCCCAGCAGCGGGTGCGACACCGGCAGGCGCAGGTCGAGGCGATCACCCTGCTCC
Organism: uncultured Pseudomonas sp.; assembly: GCA_966191535.1. Classification (GTDB taxonomy): domain Bacteria; phylum Pseudomonadota; class Gammaproteobacteria; order Pseudomonadales; family Pseudomonadaceae; genus Pseudomonas. The sequence continues at coordinate 24,810 of CBIGPF010000034.1, forward strand.
AGGGTCAGTTCAAGATTGACGTGGGCACCCTGGTAGGTCGCCATACCGGCGGTGGCGCAAAGACCGTTGTCGCGACCGGCATCCTGCAGCGGACGCAGGTCGATGTGTTCCGGGCGTACCGCCAGCCAGTTCTTGCCACCCTGGCTGGCCTGGGCCGAATACGCCGCCCGCAGATGCTGGCCACGGAAATCACAGAGCGTGGCGTCTGCCTCGCGGCCCACCACGCCAACTTCCAGCAGGTTGGTGTCGCCGAGGAAATTGGCGACGAACCGACTGGCCGGGCGTTCGTAGACCTCGCGCGGAGTCCCGACCTGCTCCAGCCGGCCCTTGTTGAACACGGCGATGCGGTCGGATAGCGCCAGGGCTTCTTCCTGGTCGTGGGTGACGAAGACAAAGGTGGTGCCAAAGTCCTTGTGCATGCGCGCCAGCTCGCCCTGCATCTCCTGGCGCAGGCGGCGGTCGAGGGCGGAAAGCGGCTCGTCGAGCAGCAGCAGTCTGGGCTTGAACACCAGCGCGCGGGCCAGCGCCACACGCTGCTGCTGGCCGCCGGAGAGCTGGCTGATACCGCGTTCGCCCATGCCAGCGAGGCCGACACGCTCCAGGACCTCGGCGACGCGGCACGCGATCTCGGCGCCCGGCACCTTGCGGATGCGCAGCGGGTAAGCGACGTTCTGCGCCACGCTCATGTGCGGGAACAGCGCATAGCCCTGGAACACCACGCCGAATTCGCGCTGGTCCGGCGACAGCTGGGTGATGTCGCGACCGTCCTGCTCGATGCGCCCTTCGCTGGGTTCGACGAAGCCGGCAAGCATCATCAGCGTGGTGCTCTTACCCGAGCCGGATGGGCCCAGGAGCGTGAGGAATTCGCCCTGGCGGATGCTCAGGCTGAGGTCGCTCAGGACCTGCAGGTTGCCGTAGCGCTTGCCCAGGCCGAGCAAGTCGACGAAATGCTGCATGGCGGATCTCCAGCCGTTTGTTCTTGTGTTTGGGTGTTGGCTTGGAGTCATCTTCTGTGCAAATTTAACTAACGACAATTCAATAGATTTCCGCCTGAATCGTTAGTCAAATTCACGAAAAAAGGTCCTTCATGCGTCAGAACAGTGCGTTTCGCATGCCCTCGCTCATCGCCCTGCGCGCTTTCGAAGCGCTGGTTCGCCAAGGCAGCATCAGCCGCGCAGCACTGGAGCTGCACGTCACCCACGGGGCGGTCAGCCACCAGGTGAAGAAGCTGGAGGAAGAACTGGGCATGGCGCTGGTGGAGCGCCAGGGCAAGGGCGTCAAGCTGACCCCGGCCGGGCGCCAGCTGAGCCAGCAGATCAGCAGCGCCTTCGACCAGTTGCGCGACATTCGCCGCGCCCTGCCCACCGAAGAGCCCGCCGGTGAACTGCGCATCGCCTGCGCCCCGGCGCTGCTGGCGCGGGTGTCATCACTGCTGGAGAAATTCCTGCGCAACTACCAGGAAGTCGCCCTGCACCTGCTGCCGATGAGCAGCGACCTGGGCGACGTGGACATGGTGATTTCCTTCGGCGAGACGCACATCGAAGGCCAGCGCTTCGCTGCACTGGGCGATATCCGCTACTTCCCGGTGTGCAGCCCGCGCCTGCTGAACACCCAGGAGCATTTGCGCAAACCCCGCGACCTGGCGCGCCAGGTGCTGCTGCACGAGGATGATGGCTTCGACTGGAGCCGCTATTTCCTGGCCGCCGGCGTGCCCGGCCTGCAGGCGCGGCAGAACGTCTTCCTGCCCGACGCCTACCTGACCATCCGCGCTGCCCTGGCCGGCGGCGGCGTGACCATCAGCGACCACATCCTGGCCGGTGAAGAACTGCATCAGGGCCGGCTGGTACGCCTGTTCGACATCGACTTCCCGGCGCCCCACCCCTACTTCCTGATCATCCCGCCGCACGGCAACCAGGCCCTGGCGCGGGAGTTCGCCGACTGGCTGCTGCATGAGCTGGAGGCAATTCCGGCGTTCGACTGAGGGGGCCGGCGCGCCAGGGAGCGGCACGCACGGCATTGCAATCCGGCAGCGTGCGATACCCATCGTTGCCGGCACGGTCGCCGGCGCTGGGTATCGACAGAGGATTCAACCCACGTCAGAGATCCAGCACCAGCCGTGCCGACTTCGCCCGCGAGACGCAGGCGCAGATCTGCTTGTTGGCGGCCTTTTCCTTATTCGACAGGCAGTTGTCGCGATGCTCCGGCTCGCCTTCCAGTACCTCGACGATGCAGGTGCCGCAGATGCCTTCGCGGCACTCGGTGTCGATGTCACAGCCGTGGGCCTGGAGCACGTCCACCAGAGTCGAGCCCGCCGGCACATGGAGCACCACGCCGGAGCTGGCCAGCTCCACCTCGAAGCAGCCGGCCGGTGCCGAACTGGCAGCCGGGTCGGCCTGGAAGTGTTCCAGGTGGATGGCGTCTTCCGGGCGGCTGCGCGCGGCGATCTCAACCACCTTGTTCATGAACGGCGCCGGGCCGCAGGTGTAGACGTGGGCCTGTTGCGGCGCGCGCTCCAGGCACTTGCACAGCACGCGGTCGAGGTCGGCGGGTTCGACGCCGTAGTGCAGTTCCACCTTGCCGGCGAAGGCCTCGCTGGCCAGCAGTTCGACGAAGGCGGCGTGCTCGGCGGAACGGGCGAAGTAATGCAGGCGATAGGACTCGCCCTTGGCATTCAGCCGGTAGGCCATGCTCAGCAGTGGCGTGACGCCGATGCCGGCGGCGAACAGCACGTGCTCGCGGGCTTCCGGCGCCAGGCGGAACAGGTTGCGCGGCGCGCCGATGTCCAGTTCCATGCCTTCGCGCACGTCATGCAGCGCGCTGGAACCACCGCGCGAGGCGCCCTCCTTCTTCACCGCCACCAGGTAGGCCGCACGGTCGTCCGGCGGGCTGCACAGCGAATACTGGCGCGTCACCCCAGTGGGGCCGGTGACGTCGACGTGGGCGCCCGGCTCGTAGGCGTCGAACGGCTGGCCATCACAACGTACGAGGCGGAAGGAACGGATGTCCTGCGCTTCCTCGACGATCCTTTCGATTCTGACCTTCATCATGGCGTTACCTGCAAGGCGTTGAGTGCGGGCTCTGTGGCCCCTTTCCGGCCTCTTTTTCACGAGCGGACGGGTTTACGATTCGATATCGGAGCGAGTTCGGCTCACTCCGGATGTACGGGAGAGGAGGCAGTTCGGTATCTCCGGGTGGCACTGTGTTTCCAGCCCTGCCGATCAGTCCCCTCTCCCGCTTGCGGGAGAGGGTTAGGGAGAGGGGCTCTTGAGAAACCCCATCTCCCGCGCCAAAGCCTCAGCGCATGAACAACCCGCCATTGATATCCCAGCAGGCGCCCGTCACCGACCCGGCGTTCTCCGCGCAGAGCAGCAGTACGCTGTCGGCGATGAAGGTCGGGTCGCCCAGGCGGCCGGCGGGAATGGTCTTGAGGATCTGTTCCAGACGCTCGGGCGCGACGCTCTCGTAGACCACCGGCAAGTCCAGCGGCCCCGGCGAGATGGCATTGACGGTCACGCCCTGCCCCAAGAGTTCGCGGGCGAACACCTTGGTCAGGGTCGCCACGCCGCCCTTGGCCGCTGCGTAGTGGCCGCCGGTGGCGGTACCGCCGTTCTGCCCGGCCAGCGAGGCGATGTTGACGATGCGGCCGAAACCGCGCGCCGCGAAGTGCGTGCCGAATACCTGGCAGGCGACGAAGGTGCCGCGCAGGTTCACCGCCATGGAGGCGTCGAAGTCCTCCGGGCTGATGTCCATCAGCCCGGCCACCTTCGACATCCCGGCGTTGTTCACCAGGATGTCGGTGCCGCCCCAACGCTCGGCAAGCAGATCGCGGGCACGTTCGAAATCAACCTTCTCCCGCGCATCCAGCTTCAACCCGACGGCCGTGCGGCCCTCGGGGTCGAGCTCGTCGGCCAGGCGCTGTACCGCGTCTTCGTTCAGGTCGGCCAGCGCCACGCGCAGGCCGGCAGCGTGCAGGCGACGCGCAATGACTTCACCCAGCCCGCGTGCGGCGCCGGTTACCAGGGCTACTCGTTGCATGGCACGGCCCTCAGAGCAGGAAGCCGAGCGCGTTGAGCGCATCTTCGGCGTTGATCAGGCGGATCACCTTGCGCTCCAGTCGCGGCTGGCCGTCGACAAAGCGGATACGGTGGTTCAGGTCGGCAATGAACGGCGTCGCCACGCCGCGCTTGTAGGCGTAGAGCACCTGCGCCGAGTTCACCTCGACCCGATCGCCCGCCGCTTCCACCAGGGAAAAGCGCGAGATGGTGCGCACGGTCTTCGCCGCATCCACCGCCGACGGCGAGTGGCCGCCGGTGAGGCGTTCGATACGCAGGGCGCGCATGCGCGCGTCGTCGAAGACGTAGTTCAGGCGCGAGGCGAAATCGTCATCCTCGCCGTCGATCGGCACCACGTAGACGCCGTCCTCGCTCCACAGCTGCGACCACTGCGCGTAGTCCTTGCGGTCCAGCAATTCGGCTTCGCGCCAGACGAATTCGATGGCCTTGGCCAGCGGGCCGGAGAAGCCGTTCAGGGTGTCGTTGCTCATTGGCTCATCATCCTTTTCCACATCTGGTACGCCTCGCGCATGCCGCCTTCGTCGGTGGCGTGGGAGACCTTGTCGCCGTTCGCGGCGACCACTTCGCGGTTCAGGCCGCGGTTGACCAGGATCGGTGCGTCGACGCCGGCGTAGGAGCCACGCTGCACGCGGTCCCAGGCCTCGGCGTCATCCGGGCTGCCGAAGCCGAACGGACCCTGGAAGTGCTCGTGGATACGCATGCGCTCGCGATTGGCGATTTCCGGGCCGCCGTCCATGCCCAGCGCGACGTGGCGAATCTCGGTCTCGGTGACGGAGATCGGCCGCAGCACGCGGAAGAACGACATGGACATCGCCACGTTGGGGAACAGGTTGAGGTTGAAGCCGGCGCCATGCAGCGAACGGACGATGCGGCGGACCTGTTCCGGCGGCATGGTTTTCGACAGTTCCTCGGTGACGTGGGCGAAGCGCTCCTGGAGCTGCTCGGTGCCGTCGTCATGGTCGAGGTCGACGTGCTCGGGGACCATCACCATCACGCTGTGGCCGTTGCCCAGGGCGTGGGTGACCGCCTGCTCGTCGCTCATGAACGAGAGCATCTCTTCGGTCTCTTCATCCACCGAGGACATGAACGACTTGTGCACGATGGGGAAGTGGTAGCCGTCGGTGGTGTTTTCCAGCTGGATCTTCCAGTTGCCGCGGAAGGTGAACTTGTGTTCGCCCTGGGTCTTGATCGGGTAGCCGGCGCCCTGCTTCATGAACAGGTCCATCCAGTGCTTCGCCCCGCCGAGGAAGTCTTCCAGTGGCTCGATGTCGTCGTTGTAGGTGGCGAACACCATGCCGGCGTAGCTCTCGACCCGCAGGCTGGTCAGTGGCAGCTCGGACTTGTCTAGGATGTCCTCGTAGCCGTCCGGGTACGGCAGCGCGCGCAGCTTGCCGTCCAGTGCGTAGGACCAGCTGTGGTACGGGCAGGTGAAGCCGGTGGCATTGCCCTTGTGCTTCTCGCACACGGTGGCGCCACGGTGGCGGCAGCGGTTTTCCAGGACGTTGATGTGGCCCTTCTTGTCGCGCACCACGATCACCGGACGGCGACCGACGCTGGTGGTCTTGAAGTCGCCGGCGTTGCGCACTTCGCTTTCGTGGGCGACCCACACCCAGGTGCGGTAGAAGATCTTGTCCATCTCCGCTTCGAACAGCTGCGGGTCGTTGTACAGCGAAACATCGACGCGGTCGTCGCCGACCAGCTCTTCGACGCTGCGCGACCGGGCGATCAGCCGGTATTCGTGAGCGCTCATGCCCATCTCCTCATGCCGATTTCTTATGTTTTGGCGCAGGCCGCGTGGCAGCCAGGCTGTGTTCGAGTTGCGCACCGAAGGCGCACACACGTTCGTCGTCGCCCTTGCGGCCGACAATCTGCAGGCCGACTTTCAGCCCGCCGCAATCCAGGTCCACCGGCACGGTCAGCGCCGGGTGTCCGCTCAGGTTGAAAGGTCGTACCAGGGGCGTCATGCCGGCCACGGACTTGCCGTTGCGCGCGTCGCTGAGCAGCGGCGGCAGGTCGGGCATGGTCGGCAACAGCAGGACTTCGAAGTCCTCCAGCGCGGCGTCGATGGCGCGGGTGAAACCATCGCGCACCTTCTCCGCCTCGGCGCGCTCGGCATCGGTGGTGCGGCTGGCCAGCAGCAGGCGCTGCTCGACATCGGCACCGATCAGGCCCTTGCCGGTCAGCGCCGCATAAGCGGCCCAGTTCTCGTGGTTGATCACCACCAGCCCGGCCTGGAAGGCCGCCTCGAACTCGCCGAGGAACAGGTGGCTGCGGCGCCAGCCGGCGCGGTCGGCGGCAGCGCCCAGGCAGGCCTGGATGTGCGGCGCCGACGGCACTTCGAGGAAGGCCACGCGGGCGCCCTCGCCCGGCATCTGTACCTCGCCGAAGCCGGGGCAGATGACCTGCATGGCGGCGATCAGGTCAGCCATGCTGGCGGCGAAGGGGCCGACGCAATCCAGGCTGCTCTGCGCCGGGTGCACGCCGTCGCGGCTGACCCGGCCGAAGGTCGGCTTCAGGCCGGCAATGCCGCAGCAGGCCGCCGGCACGCGGACCGAACCGCCGGTGTCGGTGCCCAGGGCGATGTCCGCCAGCCCCGCCGCCACGGCCGATGCGGAACCGCTGGACGAGCCGCCCGGCACGCGGTCCGGCGCCATCGGGTTGATCGGCGTGCCAGTCCAGTCGTTGATGCCGGTGACGCCAAAGGCCAGTTCGTGAAGGTTGGTCTTGCCGACGATCTGCCAGCCGGCGTTGAGCACGGCATCGACCACGAAGGCGTTGCGCTCGGCCGGCGCGGCGTCGGCCAGCGCGCGAGTGCCGCAACGGGTCGGATGGCCGGCGATGTCGATGCTGTCCTTGACCGCAACGCGCTTTCCGCCGCTGCCCAGCAGGAATTCGCTGACAAAGGTGCTCATGGGCGGCTCTCCTCTGCGCGACTCAGCAGGCGCTGGGACAGGCGCTGGGTGCGGAAGTGGCTGATCTGCCAGCGCCCGTCGATCTCGCGGAAATCGATGTCCAGGCGCGTGCCGAACAGCTCGGTGTGGCCCTCGGCATAGGTCGAGAGCTGCTGCATGATCCATTGCCCGCGCGCGGTACGACCGTCGACGCGGATCGACTCGCTGGTGAGGAAGTGCAGGTTCAGCGTGAAGTGCGGCGACGGCGGCAGGTAGCCGAAGACGAACGCGGCAATCGCCTCGCGTCCCTGGTGATGGCCGAAGGTCTGCGCAGTGGAAGTGCCGATGCCCTCCCACACGGCATCCTCGCTGAACAGCTCGGCCAGCTCGCTCATCGCCACCGGCGCGTGCGGCACGTCGCAGAGGTCCATGTAGCGGGCCATCAGCCGGCGCACCTGGCTCTCCCCTTCGAGGGTCTCCAGGCGGCGGTTCAGCTCGGCCATGCTCAGGCTGCTCATGGCTCAGGTCCGCGCGGCTTCGGGAATGGTCAGCGGACGACCGATGCGCGCCTCGACCTTGGCGTACTTCCACAGGCTGTACTCGCCCACCGGGGTGGTGCGGAACAGATTGCAGGCGTCGATCACGGTCTGGTGGCAGTCCACGTCGGCCATGATGTAGACGGTCCAGGGCGAGGTGGTGGACGGGCCGACCATCAGACGGTCGTCATCCAGCACGCCGAGCACGTTCATGCCCGGCAGCGCGCCGAGGTCGCCCATCATCTGCGAGAAGCCCTTCCACACGGTGATGCCTTCACCGGTGGGCAGGTCGAAGAACGGCTGGGCGATGCCGATGCAGAACAGTACGCGCAAGGGTTCGGTGGTGGGACGGGTCATGTCTCGGTCCTTATTCTTGTGGTTCGAATCAGATGTATCCGGGGAACGGCGGCACATCGAGCAGCACCGCGCCGGCGCCGTCGTACATGCCATCGCTCAAGAAGGCGTGCTGGGTGACCACCATGGCGTCGCGCAGGTAGCGCTGCAGCGGGTGGTGCATATAGATCGCCGTGGTGCCGGCCAGGGTGTAGGCGCGGCGCACCACGTCGGCGCCGGCGCGGGACACGTGCACGGCGGACAGGCGCAGCTGGCTGATCTGCTCCGGGCTGACCGCGTCGCCGGCGAGGATGGATTCCCAGACCGCCTCGGTGGCGTCATAGAAGAAGCCGCGCGCGGCCTGCAGCTCGGCTTCGGCCTTGCCGATCTCGATGCGCACGTAGGCCCGATCACCCAGTTTGGGCGCACCGGTCACGCCGCTGGACGAGGCCATGCGGGTGATCTCGTCCAGCGCCGCGCGGGCCAGGCCGAGGTTGACCACGGCGAGCACCTGGGCGGCGTAGGCGATGGTCGGGTAGCGGTACAGCGGTTCGTCGATGTTCGATTGGCCGCCGCGAATGAAGGTCCAGTCGTCGGCGACGAAGGCGTTGTCCAGCTTCAGGTCGTGACTGCCGGTGCCCTTGAGGCCGACCACGTTCCAGTTCTCGACGATTTCCACGTCCCTGGCCCGCAGCAGTGCGGTGCGCGGCTTGCCGCCCGGCCCGCCGATTCCGATGCCGACACCGAGCACGTCGGCGCCCTTGCAGCCGCTGGCGAACTTCCAGGTGCCGCTGACGCGCCAGCCCCCTTCCACCTGCGTGGCCGGCTGGATCGGGAACAGGCCGCCGGCGAACACCAGGTCCGGGCCGTCGGCATAGAGTTCGGCAAGGGTGTGGCGCGGCAGCGCGGTGAGGTAGGTGCTGGCGCTGCCGAAGCTGGCAACCCAGCCGGCGGAGCCGTCGGCTTCGGCGATGCGTTCGACCAGGCGCAGGAACTGGGCCGGCGGCAGCGCATCGCCACCGAAGCAGCGCGGGGTCGCGGCGCGGTAGATGCCGACGTCGCGGAAACGTTCGATCATGTCGCGCGGCACATGGGAGCGGGTGTCGAACTCCTCGCGGCGCTGGCGGACTTCATCCAGTACGCGCTGGAATTCGAGGGCACGGCCGTCCGCATCGAGCGGTTCGGCGAGGGCGGCACGCAGCATGGCGTCATCTCCGGTTGTTCTTGTAGGGCCGGCCCGTTCGATGCGGGCTGGTCGTCGTTGGGCCAGTGTATGAACCGCCCTGCCCGCCCAACTATTGGTGCGTGCAGCCCCATGCCTAAAGAAATCCCCTAGTCGGCGCCGGGTTACTCCGCAGTCCCTTCGCGCTACGCTGCGCGGTATAAAGACGCCACTGCCTTCCCGTCCCTGCCATCGAGAGCGAGCTTCGATGTTCCAGCCCAAGCCCGACGACTTCCTCGCCCTGCTCCAGGCCATGCCGCTGTGCGTGATCCTCCACGACGTGCAGACCAAGGAGATCCTCTGGGCGAACAACGCGGCGCTCGCGGTGCTCGGCTTCACCCTGGAGGAGCTGGTGCCACTGAAAGCGCCGGACATGACCGCCAACGCCCCGCAGTACCGCCGCTCGGTCGGCCTGCGCTGGCTGGAAGGCGCCGCGCGCACCGGCCAGCGCACCATCGAGTGGTGCTACCGCTCCAAGCAGGGCGTGGAGATCCTGTCCGAAGCCGTCGCCACCCGCGTGCACCTGCAGGAGCGCGACGTGCTGATGGTGCAGTTCCGCGACATCTCGAAGGAGAAGCAGGTCGAGCGCGACCTGCAGCGATTCGAGAGCCGCCTGAAGGCCTTCATGCAGGATCTCGCCGAAGGAGTCGCGGTGCTGGATGGCGACGGTAACCTGCGCTTCCTCAGCGAATCCGCCCTGCCCCTGCTGGGCGGCAGCCAGGATGACTGGCTGGCGCACAACTTCCTGGGCCGCTGCGACAGCGCCACGCGCCCGCGCCTGGAGCACCACCTCGCCATGCAGCCACCGAGCCGCGAGCCGTACTCGGTCAGCTACCAGCTACAGCGGCTGGATGGCGAATGGCGCTGGCACCACGCGACCTGCCGCTACATCGAGATCGAGGACGACCTGGTCGGCCACCTGCTGCTGTTCCGCGACGTCACCGACCAGGTCCGCGCGGCCCAGGCGCAGCGCCAGAGCGACCAGAAGCTGGAATACCTGGCGCGCTACAACGCCATGGGCGAGATGGCCCTGGCGATTGCCCACGAGCTCAGCCAACCGCTGGCAGCCACGCGCAACTTCATCGAGGGCGCGCTGATCCGCCTGGACCGTGAACAGAAGACCGAAGCCTCCGCCGCCTGGGGCCTGGACAGCGCCGTGCGGCAGATCGAACACGCCTCGCTGATCATCAAGAGCGTGCGCGAATACGTGGTGAAGCTGGAGCAGGCCGAGCAGCGCATCGACCTCAACGAACTGCTCGGTGAAACGCTCTATTTCATCAGCCTCAAGGCCCAGCCGAGCAACGTGCGCGTGGAGTTGGAGCGCTGTTCCGAACCACTGTGGGTGAACTGCGAGAAGGTGCTCGTCGGCCAGGTGATCCTCAACCTCGCCTTCAACGCCATCGAGGAGATGCTCAACCTCCCCGAGGACCGCCGCCTGCTGCGCATCCGCACGTCTCATGAAGGGAACAGTGCGCGGCTGTCAGTCCTCGACCAGGGCCGGGGCATCGATGCCGGGGCCAAGGAAAGGCTGTTCGATGGCTTCTTCACGTCGAAAGTGAGCGGCAACGGCATTGGCCTGGCGCTGTGCCAGAGCATCGTCTCGCGGCATCGCGGGGATATCTGGGCACAGAACGTCGAGCCGTGCGGGGCGATGTTCTGTTTCGAGCTGCCGTTGGCGGAGTGAGGAACACCCCGGCGCCCCCCTTGTAGGCGCGGGCCATGCCCGCGATCCGTCGGCAGGGCCGGCGTCTACCCTTTGCTCCGGCGCCGCAGATTTTCTGCTTCGGCCTCCTGAAAGGGGCCCTTCGGCGCGTGCGGTTGTTTCACTGGAAGACTTCAAACAAATAAGCCAAGAACCAAGAGCTGTTCGCGAGCAAGCTCGCTCCTACGAAAAACGGCGCCCGAAGGCGCCGTCGTTCGCTCAGGGAACCCTCACCCGTGGGACTTCTTGATGATCGCCTCGGCAATGTTCGCCGGCGCCTCGGCGTACTTGGTGAACTCCATCGAGTAGCTCGCCCGCCCCTGGGACATCGAACGCACGTCCGTGGCATAGCCGAACATCTCGCCCAGCGGCACCTCGGCGCGGATGACCTTGCCTGCCGGCGTATCCTCCATGCCCTGGATCAGCCCACGGCGGCGGTTGAGGTCGCCCATCACGTCACCCATGTAGTCCTCCGGCGTCACCACCTCGACCTTCATCACCGGCTCCAACAGCACCGCGCCACCCTTCTGCGAGAGCTGCTTGGTAGCCATCGACGCGGCGATCTTGAACGCCATCTCGCTGGAGTCGACATCGTGGTACGAACCGTCGAACACCGATGCCTTCAGGCCGATCAGCGGGTAGCCGGCGAGCACGCCGTTCTGCATCTGTTCCTCGATGCCCTTCTGGATGGCCGGGATGAACTCGCGCGGGATCACGCCACCGACCACCTCGTTGACGAACTCCAACCCGTCCTTGCCCTCGTCGCCCGGCTCGAAGCGAATCCAGCAATGGCCGAACTGGCCACGGCCGCCGGACTGGCGGACGAACTTGCCTTCGATCTCGCACTTCTTGCGGATCGCCTCGCGGTAGGCCACCTGCGGCTTGCCGATGTTGGCCTCGACGTTGAACTCACGACGCATGCGGTCAACGATGATGTCCAGGTGCAGCTCGCCCATGCCGGAGATGATGGTCTGTCCGGTTTCCTCATCAGTCTTCACGCGGAATGAGGGGTCTTCCTGGGCCAGTTTGGACAGAGCGATGCCCATCTTCTCCTGGTCGGCCTTGGTCTTGGGCTCCACGGCCACGGAGATCACCGGATCGGGGAAGTCCATGCGCTCGAGGATGATCGGCTTGTCGATGGAGCACAGGGTGTCGCCGGTGGTGACGTCCTTCATGCCGATCAGCGCGGCGATATCGCCGGCGCGCACTTCCTTGATCTCCTCGCGCTGGTTGGCGTGCATCTGCACCATCCGCCCGACGCGTTCCTTCTTGATCTTCACCGAGTTGAGCACGGCGTCGCCGCTGCTCAGCACACCGGAATACACGCGGGCGAAGGTCAGCGTGCCGACGAAGGGGTCGGTGGCGATCTTGAAGGCCAGCGCGGAGAACGGCTCGCTGTCGTCGGCATGGCGCTCCAGGTGCTTCTCTTCGTCGTCCGGGTCAGTGCCGTTGATCGCGGGGATTTCCGTGGGCGCCGGCAGGTAGTCGATCACCGCATCGAGCACCAGCGGCACGCCCTTGTTCTTGAACGAAGAGCCCAGCACCGCCGGGACGATCTCGTTGGCCAGGGTGCGCTGGCGCAGGCCGGCCTTGATTTCCTCGATGGTCAGCTCCTGGCCTTCGAGGTACTTGTTCATCAGGTCATCGTTGGCTTCCGCCGCGGCCTCGACCATGTGTGCGCGCCACTCGTCCGCCAGCGCCTGCAGCTCGGCCGGGATGGGCTCCTCGGTGTAGCTGGTGCCCTGGTCGGCGTCGTTCCAGACGATGGCCTTCATCTTCACCAGGTCGATCTGCCCGGAGAAGGTTTCCTCCGAACCGATGGCCAGCTGGATCGGCACCGGGGTATGCCCCAGACGCTGCTTGATCTGCGCCACCACACGAAGGAAGTCGGCGCCCTGGCGGTCCATCTTGTTGACGTAGGCCAGGCGCGGCACGTGGTACTTGTTGGCCTGGCGCCAGACCGTCTCGGACTGCGGCTCGACGCCATCGGCGCCGCTGAACACCACCACCGCGCCGTCGAGTACGCGCAGGGAGCGCTCCACCTCGATGGTGAAGTCCACGTGGCCGGGCGTGTCGATGATGTTGAAGCGGTACTTGTGGTCGTACTGCTTGGAGGAGCCCTGCCAGAACGCCGTGGTGGCCGCCGAGGTGATGGTGATGCCGCGCTCCTGTTCCTGCACCATCCAGTCCATGGTCGCCGCGCCGTCGTGCACCTCGCCCATCTTGTGGTTCACACCGGTGTAGAAAAGGATGCGCTCGGTCGTCGTGGTCTTGCCGGCGTCGACGTGGGCGACGATGCCGATGTTGCGGTAAAGCTCGATGGGCGTGGTGCGAGCCATGGTGTGCTCCGTATCTGCTGGGTGACTGCCGGGCCTGCTGCTGCGGGTCCGTTGCCTGCGCGGGACGGCGGAAGGAAGTGCAGCGTCAGAAATTTCTGAGCGCAACAGGCTCAAGGTAGCGCGTCTTCGTGGCAATTCCAGTGTCGGAGGGTTGCGGCAGTCGCCGTCCGACCGACTGCGCCGCGGTGCCATTGCACTCTGCCGCGGGAAAACCATAAAATGATAGGCATTCTCAAATGAAAATCTGACGCACGCACAGTGGCCCTCGTCGAAACCCCGTCCCCGCAGCATCTGCACACCCTCTACAACGAGCACAACGGCTGGCTCCAGCAGTGGCTGCGCGGCAGATTGGGCAACGCCTGGGATGCCGCCGACCTCGCCCATGACACCTTCCTACGCCTGCTGCGGCGCCCGCTGGAAGACCTCGGCGAACGCCCGCGCGCCCTCCTCACCCACATCGCCAAGGGCCTGCTGGTGGACCGCTGGCGGCGCCAGGAGATCGAGCGTGCCTACCTGGAAAGTGTCGCCGCGCTGCCCGAAGAGCTGGCGCCCGGCCCGGAAACCCGCGAGCTGATCCTCGAAGCGCTGGAGCGCATCGACGCCGCCCTGAGCGAGCTGCCGGCGCTGACCCGCGAGGCCTTCCTGCTGTCGCAACTGGACGGCCTGACCTACCCGCTGATCGCCGAGCGCCTGGGCATTTCCCTGGCCAGCGTGAAGCGCTACATGCGCGCCGGTTTCGTCGCCTGCCTGAGCGTCGCCTGATGCGCGAGCAACCGCTGGACCCCGGCATCCTCGGCGAAGCCGCCGATTGGCTGGTGCGCCTCAACGAACACCCGGCCAGCAGCGCCGACCTGCAGGCCATCGAACAATGGCGCGCACGCAGCGCCCAGCACGCCGAAGCCTGGCGCCGCGCCGAAGCCCTGCTGGGCCTGCGCCAGCTGCCGCCGGGCCTCGGCCGGCAGAGCCTGCAACGCAGCGGCCTGAGCCGGCGGCAGATGCTCAACCGCCTGGGCGTACTGATGGCCGTGGCGCCAGCTGCCTGGCTGGCAGCGCGACAGCTGCCCTGGGCGGAATGGAACGCCGACCTGCGCACCGCCGTGGGCGAGCGCAAGCATCTGCGCCTGCCCGATGGCAGCCAGATCACCCTGAACACCGCCAGCGCAGTGAACGTGGCGTTCAACGCCCGCGAGCGGCGCCTGAAGCTGCTCGAAGGCGAGATTCTCGTCGACGCCCTGCCCGACCCACGCCCCTTCCTCGTCGACAGCCGCCACGGCCTGCTGCGCACCGAGGCCGCACGGTTCAGCCTGCGAGACCTGGGCGATGCGTGCCGCGTCGCGGTGCTCGACAAGGAGGTCAGCGTGGAACTGCCGGGCTATGCGAGCCAGACAGTCGGCGCCGGCCAGCAACTGGTGTTCGGCGCGCAGGGCTTCCAGTCCCTGCAGACAGCGGACGCCAACGCCAGCGCCTGGGAGAACGGCATGCTGCTGGCCCAGGGCATGCGCCTGGACGAACTGCTGGGCGAACTGGGGCGCTATCGAAGCGGCTTCCTGCGCTGCGACCCGCGCCTGGCGAACCTGCGCGTGACCGGCGCGATCCCAGTGGGCGACAGCGACGCCGGCCTCGCACTGCTGGCGGACATGCTGCCGGTGAAGCTGCGTCGGATGACGCGGTACTGGGTCACGGTGGAGCCGGCGTGAGTGCCCTGCGGGGCGGATAGCGCTGGTGCGTTATCAACCCAACGAACGGTTACTCCTGCACCCGCGACGTTTCCATACCGGGCCATCCATTTACCTGAAGGAGCGGGCCACGCCTGCGATCGCGCGCATGGCACGCTCCTGCATCCAACGCAAAGATGTGTCTGTAGGAGCGAGCTTGCTCGCGAACTGCCCAACGTCAAAACGGCCAGGGAGTCAGTTCGCGAACAAGGGCCTGGTGCCCCTTCGGTCCTACAAAGATCACTGCCTGAAAAACTTTTCGCCCATCCCTGACACCTTTTTCGATCTCGCCCGGTGAAGAGGAAGACAACCTCTATTTGCCGACAGGAACACTCCATGCTCCTCCGCACTCGCCTCCGCCCCCATTCCCTTGCCCTGGCCGTCGGCCTGGCCCTGACCGGTGGCGTCGTGCTGCCCAGCCTGGCCGCCGAAGCCGCCAGCCAGCAGCGCCAGTACGACATCGCCCCCGGCCCGCTGGGCGAGGTGCTGGCGCGCTTCGCCGCCCAGGCCGGCGTGCCGCTGGCGTTCGAGGCGCAGGCGCTGAACCACCTGCAGAGCGCGGGCCTGAAGGGCAGCTTCGCGCCCGAGCAGGGCCTGGAGCACCTGCTCGACGGCAGCGGCTACCGCCTGGTACGCAAGAACAGCGGATATGGCGTGGAGGCTGCCCCCGATGACAGCGGCGCGCTGGAGATGGACGCCACCACCGTCAGCGGCGCAGCACGGCAGCCCGGCGACCTGCCGCCCGCCTATGCCGGCGGCCAGGTCGCCCGTGGCGCCCAGCTGGGCATGCTGGGCAAC
>CBIGPF010000035.1:0-40058 GCA_966191535.1 uncultured Pseudomonas sp.
ACTCGTAGAGGCCCTGGTGGGCCTTGGTGGTGGACTTGATGTGCCAGGTGATCAGCTTGGCACCGAAGGACTCTGCCAGCTGCTCGGCGAGCATGGTCTTGCCGGTGCCCGGCTCACCTTTCACCAGCAGCGGACGCTGCAGGGTGATGGCGGCGTTGACCGCCAGCTTGAGGTCGTCGGTGGCGACGTAGGACTGGGTACCTTCGAACTTCATCGGTGAATCCTCGAACGATAGCGGGCCGGGCGTTCTGCCGGGCCGGGCGAATGGTCGGACAAGCTGCGACTATACCGCGCAGCCAAGGCGAGTGTGAACGCAGACGCGGCATTCAGTCATTGAATGGCGGGTCAGGGGATGACTGATCGCAAATGGCCTGCCGATGACAAGTTTACTTTACATCGGCAAAATCCAGATGTTAAGTTTGCTTTACATCACAAGGAGACCGCGATGAATCCCGCCCTGCGCCGCTACACCCTGTCCTGCGCCGCCCTCATGTTCATTTATTCCGCTCTGGTCGCGCTGATCAGCTGGGGGCTGGACCTGCAGAAGCTGCCATATGCCCTGCGTGTCCTCGCCGCCGCCTCTCCGGCTTTGCCGCTGCTGGCGATGCTCTACGTGTTCGACCGCTACCTGCGCAGCGAGCCGGACGAGTTCCTGCGTTTCCTGCTGTCCCGCGCCGCCATGCTGGCCGGCGGCGTGGTGGTCGGGCTGTTCAGCGCCTGGGGCTTCCTCGAGCAGTACGCCGCCTGGCCACGCTTCCCGGTGATCCTCGCCTTCCCGCTGTTCTGGGCTGCCTACGGCATCGCCGTGGTGCTGCTGCGCCGACGCTTCGCCTGACCGATCCGAGCAAGGAACAACCATGCAGAATCGTCTCAAGGCGTTGCGCGCCGAACGCGGCTGGAGCCAGCAGGACCTGGCCGTGCAACTGCAGGTTTCGCGGCAAAGCGTGATCGCCATCGAGAGTGGCAAGTTCGACCCCAGCCTGCCGCTGGCCTTTCGTATAGCACGGGTCTTCGGCATGCCCATCGAGGCCATTTTCACCGACGCGGCCGACGGCTGAGCGCTCGCCCGTCGACTGGACTCGAACGCCCGCCAGGCATAGGCTGCTGGGTCTGCACAGCTCCGAACCTAAGGAACGCATCATGAGCCGCATTTTCGCCGACAACGCGCAGTCCATCGGCAACACGCCGCTGGTCCAGATCAACCGCATCGCCCCGCGCGGCGTCACCATCCTGGCCAAGATCGAAGGACGCAACCCGGGCTACTCGGTGAAATGCCGGATCGGCGCCAACATGATCTGGGATGCCGAGTCCGGCGGCCGCCTGAAGTCGGGCATGACCATCGTCGAGCCGACCTCCGGCAACACCGGCATCGGTCTGGCCTTCGTCGCCGCCGCTCGTGGCTACAAGCTGATCCTCACCATGCCCTCCTCCATGAGCCTGGAGCGCCGCAAGGTGCTCAAGGCGCTGGGCGCCGAGATCGTCCTGACCGAGCCGGCCAAGGGCATGAAGGGCGCCATCGCCAAGGCCGAGGAAATCCTCGCCAGCGACCCGGCCAAGTACTTCATGCCGGCGCAGTTCGACAACCCGGCCAACCCGGCGATCCATGAGAAGACCACCGGCCCGGAAATCTGGAACGACACCGACGGCGCGGTGGATGTACTGGTGGCCGGCGTCGGCACCGGCGGCACACTCACCGGCGTGTCGCGCTTCATCAAGAACACCAAGGGCAAGCCGATCCTCTCGGTGGCCGTGGAGCCGGTCACCTCGCCGGTGATCAGCCAGGCACTGGCCGGCGAGGAAATCAAGCCCAGCCCGCACAAGATCCAGGGCATCGGCGCCGGTTTCGTGCCGAAGAACCTCGACCTGTCCCTGGTCGACCGCGTCGCCACCATTGCCGACGAGGACGCCAAGAACATGGCCCTGCGCCTGATGCAGGAAGAAGGCATCCTCTGCGGCATCTCCAGCGGCGCCGCCATGGCTGCCGCGGTGAAGCTCGCCGAAGAGCCGAACATGCAAGGCAAGACCATCGTGGTCGTACTGCCGGACTCGGGCGAGCGCTACCTCTCCACCATGCTCTTCGACGGCCTGTTCGAGGACCAGGAACTGGTCCAGTAAGCTCTATTCCGCCCCTTTGCGGGCGGACTTCCTGCCGCCGCACCACTCGGGTGCGGCTCGGGTCATGTGCGCTGTCTGCGGACCCGCAGGCAGCCATGGCCTCTCGCCATGTTCCGGCAAAATGGTTAATTCTTGCCCAGCCCGCGACGAAGCGTCGCCCATCTTTCGCGGATGGCCCGGGCTTTCCGCACCGTTGTCAGGAACACAAGAATGAAAATTTCCGCCCCGTTGCTCTCCACCCTTGCACTCTCCCTCTCCGTTGCCGCCGGCGCCGCCCAGGCCGACAGCGTCAAGATCTACAACTGGTCCGACTATATCGCCCCGGACACCGTGCCGACCTTCACCAAGGAAACCGGCATCCAGGCGACCTACGACGTCTACGACAGCAACGAGACCCTCGATGGCAAGCTGATGACCGGCAAATCCGGTTACGACATCGTGGTGCCGTCGAACCACTTCATGGCCAAGCAGATCCAGGCCGGCGCGCTGAAGAAGCTGGACAAGAGCCAGTTGCCGAACTGGAAGAACCTCAACCCGGTGCTGATGAAGGCGCTGGAAGTGAACGACCCGGGCAACGAGCACGGCTTCCCCTACCTGTGGGGCACCACCGGCATCGGCTACAACCCGGCGAAGATCAAGGAAGTACTGGGCGACAACGCGCCGATCGACTCCTGGGACATCTTCTTCAAGCCCGAGTACATGGAGAAGCTGGCCAAGTGTGGCGTAGCGGTGCTGGACAACGGCCCGGAGCTGCTGCCGATCACCCTAAACTACCTGGGCCTGCCGCATCACAGCCAGAAGCTGGATGACTACAAGAAGGCCGAGGAAGCGCTGCTGAAGGTGCGTCCGTACATCCGCTACTTCCACTCCTCCAAGTACGTCAGCGACCTGGCCAACGGCGAGATCTGCGTAGCCGTCGGCTTCTCCGGCGACATCCTGCAGGCCGCTACCCGCGCCAAGGAAGCCAAGAACGGCGTGGAAATCCAGTACTCCACGCCGAAAGAAGGCTCGCCGCTGTGGTTCGACATGGTCTCCATGCCCAACGACGCGCCGGATGAGAAAGCCGCCTACGCCTTCATGAACTACCTGCTGCGCCCCGACGTGATGGCCGGTGTCAGCAACTACGTGCACTACGCCAACGGCAACCTGGCTGCCGATCCGCTGGTGGACAAGGCAATCAAGGCCGACCCGGCGATCTACCCGCCGCAGGACAAGATGGCCAAGCTGTTCGCCCTCGAATCCATGCCGATGAAGATCGACCGCGTGCGTACCCGCACCTGGAACACCATCAAGACCGGCAAGTAAGCGTCACCCTTGCCTGACAGCGCGCGGCTCCGGCCGCGCGTTGTCGTTTTCGTCGCAGGAGTCGCACTTTGCCGCGTGACTCGCACAACGCTCGCCAGCACCGATCCAGGCCGCTATAGTCAGCCTACGCAGCGCAGATGCTGCCCCACTGAACAGGTTCGCCTTCCATGTCCCGATACCCATTGCCCGATCCGGCAATCATCGCTGCAGCCTCCCCGGCACGCGGCGCGGGTGCGGGTGCGGCCTGCCCTCCTCCGCCCCCTGTCGTCGCTGTCGCGTCGCCTCCGCCACCCGGTGCGGCCTACCCGCCACCCAGCGTGAGCTTCTGACGCCACACGCGTTTCCCACCGCCCGGTTTCCTGCGCCTCACTGACGCGATTCCCGGCCTGTGTCCGGCCATCGAAGGCCGGTCGTGATCTGCCTGACGACAGGTGTATTGCATGATTTCGCTCAACCGTTCCTCCCTGGCTGCCCTGGCCAGTACCTCCCTGTTCGTGCTGCTGTGGAGCAGCGCCGCCATCATCAGCAAATGGGGACTGGCCCATGCGTCGCCGATGGTCTTCCTCATCGCCCGCTTCGGCACCGCACTGGTGGCATTGCTGATCCTTTCCCCGCTGATCGGCCTGCGCTGGCCGCGCGAGCGCAGGCAGGTGCGCCACGCCGTGCTCACCGGCCTGGTGATGCTGGGCATCTACCCGATCTTCTACCTGATGGCGCTGGACCTGCACGTCACCCCCGGCGTGATCGCCACGGTGCTCGGCGTGCAGCCGATGCTGACCAGCTTCCTGCTCGAACGCCGGCATTCGACGCCGCGCCTGGCCGGCCTCGCGCTGGGACTGATCGGGCTGGTGATGGTGGTCTACCAGAGCATCGGGCTGTCAGGCCTGACCTTCGCCGGGCTGGCCTGCTGCCTGCTGGCGCTGCTGTCGATCACCGGCGGTTCGATCCTGCAGAAGAACATCCGCGAGAACCCGCTGGGCACCCTGCCCCTGCAATACATGGCCGGGCTCGCGCTGTGCATCGGCGTCGCGCCCTTCCAGCCGCTGCACGTGGAATGGAACGCCGCGTTCATCCTCAGCGCGCTGTGGATGGGCCTGATGGTCTCGGTGCTGGCCACCGTGCTGCTCTACCGCATGATCGCGGCGGGCAACCTGGTCAACGTCACCAGCCTGTTCTACCTGGTGCCGGCGGTCACGGCGCTGATGGATTACGGGGTGTTCGGCAATCGCCTGTCCGCCCTCGGTTTGCTGGGCATGGGCCTGATCGTGCTGGGCCTGATGCTGGTGTTTCGCCAGGCCGCCCCGGCACGGGATGCCGAGACCAGTCAGGCTGTGGATAACCGCTAGCCGCTCCTGACGCACGCAGGCGAGGATCGCTCCTCGCCTGCGCTTCTCTCAGTTCGTCGCTTCCACCTTGGGCTGCGGCGCAGGGCGCAGCACCAGCCACAACGCCAGGGCGATCAGCACGCCGCCCTGCAGGTGCGCCCAGGACAGCGACTCATCCAGCAACAGCACACCCCAGAACACACCGAACGGCGGAATCAGGAAGGTCACCGTCATGGTCTTCAGCGGGCCGATGCTGGCCAGCAGGCGGAAGTACAGGACGTACGCAAAGGACGTACAGAGGAAGCCCAGTCCGGCCAGCGCCAGCAGAATCTTCGGTTCGGCCAGCGGCGCCAGCGGCATGTTCAGGCTGGTGCCGAGGAAAAACGGCAGCAGGCAGAGGGTCGCACCGGTCTGGCTGCCCAGCGCCGAGACGGCGAAATCCAGCCCGCCCTGGTCGTTGATCCAGCGCTTGGTGAAATAGCCGGCAAAGCCGTAGCAGGTTGTCGCCACCAGGCAGGCCCCGGCGCCCCAGAGCACCTGGGCATCGAAGGGCACGGGCCCGGCGCGGGTCAGCACTGCGACGCCCGCCAACCCCAGCAGCACGCCGAGAGCCTTGCCGCCGGTGAGCGCCTCGCCGAAGAACAGCGAACCGATCAGCACGCCCATCAGCGGCGTGGTGGCGTTGAAGATCGCCGAGTACCCCGCCGGCAGAAACTGCGCCGCCAGGCTGTACATCAGCACCGGGATGCCGGAGGCAATCACGCCGATCAGCAGGATGCGCGCGAGCTTGCCGCGAAAATCCCAGCGCGTGCGCAGGACCAGCATGATCACCACCAACCCCAGCGCCGACAGCACGACACGGAAGAACGCCGTCGGCATCACGCCGATGGCCGGCACCAGTTGGCGCATGAACAGGAAGCTGGCGCCCCAGATGGCAGCCAGCCCGAACATATTCAGCAGAGCAGCGGGATTCATCGCGAAAAGCTCCAGGGCAGGTAAGCCGCCAGCCTACGCCGACGGCAACCACCATCCATCCACAGCTGACTTTCAAAGTCCATCGTCAGATGCAACGCAGGCGCGCCATGCTCAGCACGTCGGCGTAGACCCCGTCGCGCAGGGCGAATTCGCGCAGTGTTCCTTCCACCTCGAAACCGAACTTGCGGTACAGCGCGATGGCCGGTGCATTGTCGGTGTAGACGGTCAGCTCGACGCGGCGCAGGCCCATCCAGTTGTCCGCCACCTCCATCAACTCGGCCAGCAGCCGCGTACCGACACCGCGCCCCTGCCACGCCACGGCGACACCCATGCCGATGCTGCCGCATTGGCTGCGGCGCACGCGCGGGTACTGTTCCAGGCTGGCGCTGCCGATCACGTCTCCCTGATGCATCGCCATCAGGGTGATCCGGCGCTCGTCGTCCAGCACCAGACGCTTGCGCCACAGATCCGGCGCCTGGAACGGCATCTGCAGGACCTGACGGGCGACCGCCGGATCGTTGTAGAGGGCTGCAAGACCATTGATGTGCTGCTCAGTGCAGCGCTCGATGCGAAAGTCGTCCATTGCGTACCGGCTCCTTGCCGAAGAGTCTGTTTCCTGTGCGCGTCGTCCACGCGCTCGGCCGACCAGCATACGCGTTAGATTCGCCGGAAATCTGCACGATCCTCCGGCGAAATCAGCCTTTCCCTGACCGTTGCCCATGGCTAAGCTCGCTGCACCAGCACTCAGCAGAGGCGTTCCCATGGCTCAGCACTGGCCGGCAACCGAGATCGCGACCCTGATCCTCGAAGGCTTCGACGACTACCGCGCGAAGTTCCACCAGATCACCGCCGGGGCGCCTGCGCGCTTCGAACAGGCACAGTGGCAGGAAGCCCAGCGCGCTTCCGCCGAGCGCATCGACCTGTACGAAGAAATGGTCGCCGCGACGGTGGGCC
The DNA here is from genome assembly GCA_966191535.1 of uncultured Pseudomonas sp. GTDB lineage: Bacteria > Pseudomonadota > Gammaproteobacteria > Pseudomonadales > Pseudomonadaceae > Pseudomonas. The sequence continues at coordinate 6,675 of CBIGPF010000035.1, forward strand.
GCCTGACCCGCACCATGGTCGGCATCGACCTGGTCGACGTGGAGCGCTGGCCCATCGCCAAGAGCGCCTACATCACCCTGATCGACCCACGGCTGGACGACGAGCTGGCGGAAACCTGGTTCAACTCGATCTTCTGCGGCCTGTTCAGCCACGACAACATCAGCGACGGCACGATGTTCGTGCACACCACCCGTCCATCGCTGCGCGCTCACTCCCGCGACCCGCACACCCGCATCTACCGCCCCGGCGGCAAGCTGCGCGAAGCGCTGGAGAACATCTTCGACGACTACCGATTCACGGTGGACTACGACGACCGCGAACGCGACCTGGCGCGCATGGACAGCCTGCTGCACGCCAACCTGCCGGACTGGGTGTGCAAGGATCCGACCCTGACCATCGAACTGATCGGCTCGGTGTTCTACCGCAACAAGGGCGCCTACCTGGTCGGCCGCCTGTTCACCCCGGACGAACAATGGCCGCTGGTGTTCCCGCTGGTACACCACGAGGGGCGTGGCATCCAGTTCGACACGGTGATCACCGACGAGGCGGAAGTCTCGATCATCTTCTCCTTTACCCGCTCCTACTTCATGGTCGACGCGCCGGTGCCGGCGGAGATGGTCGCCTTCCTCAAGCGCCTGCTGCCGGGCAAGCACATCGCCGAGCTGTACACGTCCATCGGCTTCTACAAGCAAGGCAAGAGCGAGTTCTACCGTGCGCTGATCAACCACCTGGCGACCACCGATGACCGCTTCGTCATGGCCCCCGGGGTGCGCGGCATGGTCATGAGCGTGTTCACCCTGCCGGGCTTCAACACCGTGTTCAAGATCATCAAGGACAACTTCAACCCGGCCAAGACCGTCGACCACGCCACGGTGATCCAGAAGTACCAGCTGGTGAAGAACCACGACCGCGTCGGACGCCTGGCCGACACCCAGCAGTTCGCCGACTTCCGCTTCCCGGTCCGCAAGTTCGACCCGGACTGCCTCGCCGAGCTGTTGGACGTCGCGCCCTCCACCGTGGTGCTCGAAGGCGACGTGGTACTGATCCGCCACTGCTGGACCGAGCGCCGCATGACCCCGCTGAACATCTACCTCGAACACGCCACGCAGGCGCAGGTGGACGAGGCACTGAAGGACTACGGGCTGGCGATCAAGCAACTGGCCGCAGCGAACATCTTCCCCGGCGACATGCTGTTGAAGAACTTCGGTGTCACCCGCCACGGCCGCGTGGTGTTCTACGACTACGACGAGATCTGCTACCTGACCGAGGTGAATTTCCGCCACATCCCGCCGGCGCGCTACGAGGAGGACGAAATGTCCTCCGAGCCCTGGTACTCGGTGGGGCCGATGGACGTGTTCCCGGAGGAGTTCCCGCGCTTCCTGTTCGTCGACCTGAAGCTGCGCCGGCAATTCGCCAAGCTGCACGGCAACCTGTTCGACGCGGACTACTGGAAAAGCCTGCAGGAGCAGATTCGTGCAGGGAAAGTCATCGACGTCTTCCCCTACCGCCGCCACGAGTCACCCGAGGAGGCGCTGGCGCGCTGATCCAGACAGGGCGAGGCCAGCAGGGAGCCTCTGATGCAGGAGCGGCCGTTGCCGGAAAAATCCCCTGCGGAGGAAGCCGCGCCTACCGGAGGCCCCGAGGCGCGCGCCTACAGGCTGATACTCAGTTCCAGTGCCGCCGCGAAGCGCGACGGTTATCCCCCAACCCCACCAGCGCCGCCACCGAAGCCATCAGCACCTCGGCAATCCATGCCAGCACCAGGCCGCCGGCCAGCGCCCAGCCGATGGCCTCGGGCTCCAGCACCACCTGGTAGCGGTAGTTCTCGTAGGTTTCCTGCAGCAACTCATGGTTCGGCGCCGTCACCATGTGCAGCGCGCGCTGGTACCAGTTGCCCTGCAGGGCCTGCCATTCGCTCTCGAACAGCCGGGCGCGGCGAATCAGTCGCTCGATGTTATCGGCATCCCGCTGGAACACCGGGTCGGGACTGCCGCGGTAGTGCGCTACCAGAGCATTCAGGTCGCCCTGGAAGAACTGTCCGGACGTGTCCTTGAAGCCCTGCAACGCCTGGGTCGCCTCGATGCGGTGGGCATCGACGCGTTGTGCGTAATCCTTGATGAAGCCCGGCACCTGGACCGCGACCATCAGGCCCAGTGCGAACAGCACCATGCGTACATAACTGCGCAGCATTCTCTCCCCCTCTCTTCTTATGGTGTGCAAGGCGACGCGGGATTCTCCCGTTTGCCGAGGCGGCATTCCGGGAATGCTTCACGTCCCGTTCAGATGCGGCCCTGGGTGACGATCTCGCCGCGCCACCAGAGCATCCATTCGCCGCCCTGCATCAGGGTCCAGTTCTCGTTGTCGGTCAGCGGCTCCGTGGCAATCACCGTGACCACATCGTTGGGCGTGGTTTCCGACTGGAAGTCCACGGTCACATCGGCATCACGCAGGCGCGCCGGGCCGAACGGCGCACGGCGGGTGATCCAGGCCAGCTTGGTGCTGCAGAAGGTGAACAGCCAGTCGCCATCGCTGAGCAGGCAGTTGAACACACCCTTCTCGCGGTAGGAGGCGCAGGCGGTGACCAGCGTCGGCAGCAGCACCTCCACCGGAACCGGTTCGGGGAAAGCACGACGCACGCGATTGAGCAGGTCGCAGAAGGCCGCCTCGCTGTCCGTGTCCCCCACTGCGCGGTACATGCCGGGCTCGGGATGGAAATCGGCGAGTTGGCCGTTGTGGGCGAAGGTCCAGTAGCGTCCACCCATTTCCCGCACGAAGGGGTGGGTGTTGGACAGGCAGACCTTGCCGACGTTGGCCTGGCGAATGTGGCCGATCACCGCTTCGCTCTTGATCGGATAGCGCTGCACCAGCCGCGCGACTTCCGAATCGACGCTCGCGGAGGGGTCCTGGAACAGCCGCACACCACGCCCTTCATAGAAGGCGATGCCCCAACCGTCGCGGTGCGGGCCGGTACCGCCGCCGCGCTGCATCAGCCCGGTGAAACTGAAGACGATGTCCGTCGGGACGTTGGCGCTCATGCCGAGCAACTCGCACATGAATCAGTTCTCCTCCATCAGAGCCTCGCGCAGCTGATGCAGCTCGCGTTCCAGGCGATTCTGCATCCTTTTCCGCCCCAGCGGCAGGAACCGCGTGAGCGCGCGCAGCAGCAGGGCCGGCAGATCGTTCAACTCACGCGGGATAAGGTGCAGATGAAAATGTGCTACGTGCTGGTTGGCCGCGGGGCCGTCATTGACCAGCAGGTTGATGCCGACCCGCCCGTAGCCGGCGCGGCGCAAGACGCGCTGCATGCGCTCGGCCAGCGGGATCAGGTCCTGCTGCGCCGCTTCCGGCAGCTGGTGCAGGAAGGTCGCGTGCTCGCGGGCCACCAGCAGCAGGTGCGCGGGGCGCAGCGGATAGATGTCCAGCAGCACGATGAAATGGTCGTCTTCGTAGAGGGTACGGGCCGGCACGCGACCGGCCGCGATGGCGCAGAACACGCAGTCCATGGGAACTCCTCGAAAGGCCGTTCAGTTCATGCTGGACGCGTGCGGGGCAGGACGCAAGGCGCGAACTACAGGCGCGGCTCGATCCGCGCGCGGTTGTCACGCCGCTCACTCGGGTGGGAGTCCACACCCTCGACCAACTCAGGCTGCATCAATTGGCGCAAGGTTGGCTCGTCGTCGGCTTCCTTGTCCTGGCGACGCTTCTTCAGCGAACGCTCAAGCGGCCAGCGGATCAGCACGAACAGCAGGTACACGCCGAATGCGGCGAGCAGCACCAGGGCGAGGTCGGAGACGGCGCGCCAGGCGTTGTTGCCGACCTTGAACACCACGTCCAGCGCGGTGATGGCGATCGCCGGGGCGTACATATTGTTCGCCGGGTCCACCGGGGTCGGGGTGAACAACAGGACGATGACGATCACCCGCAGGGGTTCGCGCAGCCAGCGCCACATCCAGCCGGTCATCAGGAACCAGACCAGGGTCAGGCCAAGGCCGGCGGCAATATAGGCGCCCCAGGCAAGCGTGTAATCGTGTTCGTTCATGCGCGTGCGTACGTGCGGTGTCGACAGAGGGGTGCGTATGATAGCTGCTTTTCCCCATGGGTGCGCAGCCGGGCGTCATCCATGCCGCCACCCGAGGAATCGCCATGACCGACCGTCAGCCCCCCATCGCCCGCCGCGAGGCCGCCGCCGATCCCTATGCCTGGCTGGAAAACCGCGACGCCGCGGACGTCCTCGACTACCTGAAGGCGGAAAACGCCTACCTGGAAGATCAGCTTCTTCCTCAGACGAAGCTCCGCGAGACGCTGTTCCAGGAGATCAAGGGCCGCATCCGCGAGACCGATCTCTCGCTCCCCACGCCCTGGGGCCCCTGGCTCTATTACCAGCGCACCACCGCCGGCGACGAATACCCGCGCCACTACCGCGCGCCGCGCCCGGCAGACGGTTCGCTGACCGTCGACGAAAGCGCCGAGGAGTTGCTGCTGGACCCGAATGCCCTCGCCGGGGAAGAATTCCTGTCGGTCGGCGCCTTCAGCATCAGTCCCGATCACTCGAAACTGGCCTACAGCCTGGATACCAGCGGCGACGAGATCTACACGCTGTACGTGAAGGAACTGGCTGACGGCAGCGTCACTGCCCTGCCCTTCGAGGATTGCGATGGCAGCCTGACCTGGGCCAACGACAACCGCACGCTGTTCTTCGGCGAGCTCGACGACACCCACCGTCCGCACAAGCTCTACCGCCATCGCCTGGGCGAGAGTGGCGCACAGCTGATTTTCGAAGAACCCGACGGGCGCTTCTTCCTCAACTGCTACCGCGTCAGCTCCGAGCGCCAGCTGGTGCTGTTGCTGAACAGCAAGACCACCAGCGAAGCCTGGGTGCTGGACGCCAACACGCCCGAGGGCGAATTCACCTGCCTGGCACCGCGCGAGGAAGGCCACGAGTACTACCCGGACCACGGCCGACTGAATGGCGACTGGGCCTGGCTGATCCGCAGCAACCAGACCGGGATCAACTTCGCGCTTTACCACGCCGGCGAATCGCAGCCGAGCCGTAACCACTGGCAGGAACTGCTGGCACATCGCGACGACGTGATGCTCGAAGGCCTGACCCTGAGCGCCAGCGCCCTGACCCTGAGCCTGCGCGAAGGCGGCCTGCCGATCGTCGAGGTTCACCCGCACGACCAGCCGGCGCACCGCGTCGATCTGCCCGACGCCGCCTACAACCTCTACGTGCAGGACAGCCTGGAATTCGACAGCACGGTGATTCGCCTGCGCTACGAAGCCCTCAACCGCCCGGCGCAGATCCGTCAGCTCGACCTCGCCAGCGGTGAGCAGACGGTGCTCAAGCAGACCCCGGTGGAAGGCCCGTTCGATGCCGACGCCTACGAAAGCCGCCGCCTCTGGGCCGACGCCGCCGACGGCGTGCAAGTGCCGATCAGCCTGGTAGGCCGCCGCGAAGTGCTGGAAGACATCGCGCGCGGCAAGCCGGCGCCGCTCTACCTCTACGGCTACGGAGCCTACGGCGAGAGCCTCGACCCCTGGTTCTCCCACGCCCGCCTGAGCCTGCTGGAGCGCGGCTTTGTCTTCGCCATCGCCCATGTCCGCGGCGGCGGCGAACTGGGTGAAGCCTGGTACCGTGCCGGCAAGCTCGAGCATAAGCAGAACACCTTCAGCGACTTCATCGCCTGTGCCGAGCACCTGCTGGACCACGGCTACAGCACCCCGGCGCAGCTGGCGATCAGCGGCGGCAGCGCCGGCGGCCTGCTGATCGGTGCGGTGCTCAACCAGCGCCCGCAGCTGTTCGCCGCGGCCATCGCCGAAGTGCCCTTCGTCGACGTGCTCAACAGCATGCTGAACCCCGACCTGCCGCTGACCGTCACCGAGTACGACGAGTGGGGCAACCCGCAGGAGCCGGAGGTCTACGAGCGCATCCGCGCCTACGCGCCGTACGAGAACGTCAGTGCCCAGGACTACCCCGCCCTGCTGGTGGTGGCCGGCTACAACGACAGCCGCGTGCAGTACTGGGAAGCCGCCAAGTGGGTGGCCAAGCTGCGCGTCAGCAAGACCGACGAACACCTGCTGCTGCTCAAGACCGACCTGGGCGCCGGTCACGGCGGCATGAGCGGCCGCTACCAGGGCCTGAAGGACGTGGCGCTGGAGTACGCCTTCCTGTTCAAGGTGCTGGGCATCGAAGGCAACCGCTGATGCTCTACACCTGCCCCTGCTGCGGCTACTTCAGTTTCGGCGACCCTCCGGGGTCGTACGAAATCTGCGAGATCTGTTTCTGGGAAGACGATCACCTGCAACTCTGCTTCCCCGACGCACGCGGCGGCGCCAACGCCGTGAGCCTGATCGAGGCGCAGGTCAACTTCGTGCAATGGGGCGCCTGCGAGCGGCGCTTCCGCGCCAAGGTGCGCCCAGCGATCATCGACGACGTGAAGGACGACCGCTGGTTTCCGCTCTGGGAGAAGCGCGTGGAACTGCCGGACGACGAAGCACCGCTGAGCGGCGAAGAAGCCTGCTACTGGTTGCGCACACCGACCTGAGTCCCTCTCAGCGTCGGCTGCTGACAGCCAGGCCGACGCCCATCGCGACAATCAGTCCGCCCGATGCCGTCTGCTGCCAGCGGCGCCAGGTCGGGTTGCTGCCCACGCGGTTGCCGACGCGCCCGGCCACCACCGACACCACGGCATTCACCAGGCAGCCACCGAGATTGAACAGCAGGCCGAGGCAGAGGATCTGCAGCACGAAGTTCGGGCTGCCAGCGGGTACGAACTGAGGCAGGAAGGCGAGGAAGAACAGCGCCACCTTGGGGTTGAACACGTTGACCATCATGCCCTGCAGGAATACCCGGCTCAGGCGCGCAGGCTCAAGCTCGGTGCGTTTCTGATCGCGCCAGGCGCCACGGATCAGCTGTACACCAAGCCAGACCAGATACAGCGCACCCAGCCACTTGAGCACGCCAAAGGCCACGCTGGACATCATCAGCAGCGCCGACAGGCCGAACGCCGCCGCCAGCATATGCACCACACAGCCGGCGCCGATCCCGAGGGTCGACATCAGGCCTGCTGCCGTACCCTGTGCGGCCGAACGCGAGGCGACGTAGAGCATGTCCGGGCCGGGCGTGAGGTTGAGTGCGAGGGTGGCGATGAAGAACAGGCTGAGGCTTTCGAGGCTAGGCATGGCGCGGCTCCGGGGCGGAAGACGCGCAGCATGCCACGGGGGGCGCTGCCGGCGGAAGGATCAGCCGGCGCGGAAGATCAGGTGCTCTTCCCAGTCGTCCTCGGCCACCGAGTTCTCGCTGAGCATGCGGCCCGACTGCGAGATACGCTCGTGGTGCACCGCGTCCGGGTCACCGCAGACCAGGTGGTGCCACAACGGCAGGTCCTTGCCCTCGGCCACCAGGCGGTAGCCGCAGGTCGGCGGCAGCCACTGGAACTCGTCGGCCTGGGCCGGGGTGAGCTGGATGCAGTCGGGCACGCTGGCGCGGCGATTGGCGTAGTCGGTGCAACGGCAGGTCTTCATGTCCAGCAGCTTGCAGGCGATGCGCGTGTAGTAGACAGCGCCGTCGTCCTCGTCTTCCAGCTTCTGCAGGCAGCACAGACCGCAGCCGTCGCACAGCGACTCCCACTCGTCCTGATCGAGCTGGTCGAGGGTCTTGCGTTTCCAGAAGGGTTCGACTTTGGCGGCCATTTTTAGGTCAGGGGCTATTTCACGGGGCGCAAAGTCTAAGCCCGCTGCGCGCTCAGGCCAAGCGCAGGCGACCATTGACCGCGCAACGCTTGCCAGAGCGGTCCGCGCTGGTTAGTTTGACCGACCCACGGGCCCGGTCCGCCGCCTTGTGCCGCAGGACCCGCCAGCCGCTCCAGCAGCCGCGCCGCCCGTTCCCACCGCGATGCCCGGCCGACCACGGCACCATCGGCAGATTCCACGCCCTTCAAGGAGCCACCATGAGCGCCAACCCGCGCGTTTCCGAGCACCCCATCGACCCGCAGTTCATCAATCGCTGGTCGCCCCGCGCCTTCAGCGGCGAAGCCATTCCCCAGGAGACCCTGCTGAGCTTCATCGAGGCCGCGCGCTGGGCGCCGTCCTCCTTCAACTCGCAGCCCTGGCGCTTCCTCTTCGCCCTGCGCGACACGCCGAACTGGCAGCGCTACCTGAACCTGCTGGGCGAGTTCAACCGCGGCTGGGCGCAGCACGCCTCGGCGCTGGTGGTGGTGCTGTCCAAGACCACCTTCGCTCCGCCCGGTTCCAGCGAGGAAAAGCCCGCGCTGTGGCACAGTTTCGACACGGGTTCGGCCTGGGGCTTCCTGGCTCTGCAGGCGAGCCTGGCCGGCTGGCACACCCACGGGATGGCTGGCTTCGACCGCGAGCTGGCGCGCACCGAACTGAAGGTCCCGGCGGACCATGAGATCCATGCGGTGATCGCCATCGGCAAGCTGGGTGACAAGTCGATCCTGTCCGAGAGCCTGCAAGCCCGCGAAGTGCCGAACGCCCGCCGTCCGCTGGCGGAGATCGTGGCCGAGGGCGATTTCTCGCTCTGACGGGCAATACCCCTTGTAGGAGCGCGCCATGCGCGCGATCGCGGGCATGGCCCGCTCCTACAGGTTGACTGCGGAGTGCCCCGGTTCGCGAGCACGCTCGCTCCTACGGAAAGACCAAAAGAAAAAAGGCCCCGAATGGGGCCTTTTTCAAGTCCGCAGCGGTCAGTAACCGCGGGAGAAATCCACCTCGCCGCGCATGGCCTGGCCGGCCCAGAAGCGCGTGAGGTTGTCGCGAAACAGGTCGATCAGCAGGCTGGGCAGCGTCGGCGCGGCCGTGTGGCCGGTCAGCAGCAGGCGCGGCGTATGCCAGAACGGGTGCGAGGTCGGCAGCGGCTCCTGGCGGCAGACGTCGATCACCGCGCCAGCCAGCTGGTTGGCTTCCAGCGCCGCGACCAAGTCCGCGTCGACCACTGACGTACCACGTCCGGCATTGAGGAACAGTGCGGTGGGTTTCATCCGCTGGAACAGCGCGAGGTTGTAGATGTCCGCGGTGTCCGGCGTATCGGGCAGCAGGTTGATCACATAATCGGCGGTCTCGGCCAGACGCGGCAGGTCGTCCAGCCCCCCCATGCGGCCGAAGGGCACCAGTGCCCGCGGGTTCTTGGCCACGCCGACCAGTTCGACGCCAAAGGGCGCCAGCATGTGCGCCACGGCCTGGCCGATCTCGCCAGTACCGACAATGAGGATCTGCCGACCACTGAGGCTGCCCGGCGCGCGGTCGTCCCACTGCACGCCGACCTGACTGGCCAGGCGGCCGAGGAACTGGCGCTCGTGAGCGAGCATGTAGGTGAGCAGGTACTCGGTCATGACCTGGCCGAAGATGCCGACGGCGCGGGTCAGGGCGTAGTCCTTGGGCAGGTCCTCGGCCAGCAGCGGGGTGATGCCTGCCCAGCTCGACTGGATCCACACCGGGTGCACGCCCTGGCGCAGCAGTTGCGCGGCCAGGGTCGGCTCGCCGAGCCAGACCGGGCATTCCGCCGCCGCTTCCACCAGCTTGTCGGGGTCGTTGCCGGAGATGACCGTCAACCGGGGTTCGGCCGCCATCAGCAGGGCGGCGTAGAGAGCGTGTTCGCGATCGAGTACGAGCAGGCGCATGGTCAGGCCTTTCGCTTCGAACGGTGGAGCATTTCCGGCTGGCGCATCTGGACTCGCTTCAAGGGAGCTTCCCTGGGGAAATCGTCATCAGTTCTAGGGAAGTCAGGCGGCTATAGACACAGCCAGAGACCAAGCGTTCCGCTCCGTTGAACCCTTTTTACCCCTGCATAATGCGCTCAGGCCGCGTATTTGCACAGTGCCATCACTGGGCAGATACGCGGCCTGAACGGTGTGACGAATCGGTCGGGATCAGACTGGATCGTTCCGACGCAGCAATTCCTCGGGGAGGTGCTCGATGTACTCATCCTCCGCCGGCGGCATCTGCAGGTGGAAACCTTGTTTCTCGATGTTTTCCAGCACCACGTTGATGTCTTCGCGGGCCAGCTGGCGCTCGGGACTCAGGACCAGGTCGAAGGTGTGCTTGGGCGCGCCGAACGCGGCGAGTAGCGCCTCGGGCACGCGGCTCAGGGCTTCGCGCTTGTCGACGTACAGGTACATCTCGTTCTTGCGCGGACTCTTGTAGATGGAGCAGATGCGTTTCATGTCGGTTCTTTCCGCGTTGGGGGTGGGCCGCGTTATTCGGGAAGCTGGGCAGCCAGGCTGTCGAGCAGGGCCTGCCCCATCAGCTCGCGGCGCCAGCCTTGCAGCGAATCGGGCAATTGGTAGGGGCCGTTGGGCCAGCCGGTCTTGAGCAGGGCTTCGAGGATCTTCTTGCGCAGCATCAGCTCGGGCGCCATGTCCAGGCGCTCGGCCTCCTTCTGGCCGACTTCGCGCAGCTTCTTCAGCACCGGGGTGATCTCCCGCGGTAGCGGCTCGGGCAGCGTCTGCGGCCAGACGGCTTCGGGCAGGTTCGCCGCGTGGGCCATCAGCGCGATCAGGGTGTCGCCATCCTGACGCACGGTGCGCGGGTGCATGTCGTCGATGCGTGCCAGGGCAACCTTGTCGGCTGGCTGGAAGCGCGCCAGCGGCCACAGGGTGTGCTCGCGCAGAATGTGGTTGCGCGGCTTGTTGCGCAACCGCGCCTGCTCCTCGCGCCAGACGCACAGCTCGCGCAGCACGGCCAGTTGCTGGCGACCCAGCTTCCACGCCAGCTTGACGTCGAGGTAGGCCTCCTGCGGATCGCTGACACGGCTCTGGTTGCTGGTCAGGTCGGTGCCGTCGGCCAGCAGCCACTGCAGCTTCTCGTCGCTCAGGCGCGGCGCGAGCTTCACATAGACTTCGGCCAGGTGCTGCACGTCCTCGGCGGCGTAGCGTACCTGCATGTCGGTCAGCGGGCGCTGCAGCCAGTCGGAGCGGGTTTCGTCCTTGGGCAGGTCGAGGCCGAGGATTTCCAACACCAGCTTGGAGTAGCCCATTGAGTGCGGCATGCCCAGGTAGGCGGCGGCCAGCTGGGTGTCGAACAGTGGCTGCGGCAGGCTGCCGGTCAGTCGCTGGAAGACCTCCAGGTCCTCGCCGCAGGCATGGAACACCTTGACCACCACCGGCGACTCCAGCACGGCAGCGAACGGCGACCAGTCGCGGATCAGCAGCGGGTCGATCAGCCACACGCCGCTGCCGTCACCCACCTGCACCAGCCCGGCAGCCGGGTAGAAGGTATCGACACGCATGAACTCGGTATCGAGCGCGAGGTACGGCAGTTCTTTCCAGTCCTGGCACTTGCTCGCCAGGGTGGCATCGTCGCGAATCCACTGTATGTCGAGGACGGTCACGAACATCTCCTTCGTTTCGGTGCGCGCAGTATATAGAGATGCATGATGTGCGAGCATTCCACTCGGCCATCGGTCTGTGACAACTGCATGGCAACTTCTACGCTTTGCCCCGCCCACAACAACAAGAAGGCAGCTTGCGCATGAAAAAACTTCTCGGACTGGTCGTCCTGCTGGTCGCCGCCCTGGCGATCTACCTGGCGCTCACGCCCAGCCCCATCGACCCGCTGGCCTGGACACCGCCCAAGGCGCCGCCGATGACCGGGGTGATGGAGCCCAACGACACACTGATGAAAGCCGAACTGCTCGCCCAGGGCCAGATTGTCGGCCCGGAAGACACCGCCGTGGACAGCCAGGGCCGGGTTTTCGCTGGTCTCGATGACGGGCGCATCGTACGCATCGGTGCCGACGGCAAGGTCGAAACCTTCGTCGAAACCGGCGGCCGCCCGCTGGGCCTGGCCTTCGACAAGGCCGGCAACCTGATCGTCGCCGACGCCTGGAAGGGCCTGCTGGAGGTCGATCCGCAGGGCAAGATCCGCGTGCTGACCGACTCGTCCGATGGCATTCCCTTCGCCTTCGCCGATGACCTGGACATCGCCAGCGACGGGCGCATCTATTTCAGCGACGCATCCAGTCGCTTCCACCAGCCCGACTACATCCTCGATCTGCTCGAAGCCCGCCCCCACGGCCGCCTGCTGCGCTACGACCCGGCCACCGGCAAGACCGAGACGCTGCTCAAGGACCTGTACTTCGCCAATGGCGTGGCGCTGTCGCAGAACGAGGACTTCGTGCTGGTCAACGAGACCTACCGCTACCGCATCACCCGCTACTGGCTCAAGGGTGAGAAGGCCGGGCAGCATGATGTATTCGTCGACAACCTGCCGGGCCTGCCGGACAACCTCGCCAGCGACCGCAGCGGCACCTTCTGGGTCGCCCTGCCCTCGCCCCGCAAGGCCGACGCCGACATGATCCAGCAGATGCCCTGGCTGAAGCGCCAGCTCACCAAGTTGCCGCGTGCGGTCCTGCCCAAGCCGGTGCCCTACGGCCTGGTGATCCAGCTGAACGAGAACGGTGAGATCGTGCGCAGCCTGCATGACACCAGCGGCCAGCACCTGCGCATGGTGACCTCGGCCAAGCCGGTGAACGGTGTGCTCTACCTGGGCAGCCTGGAGAACGACCGCATCGGCCGGCTGCCCATCCACTGACGCCTCAGGCCGGCGTCTGCTCCTTCAGGGCAGGCGCCGGTGTGGGCACAGCAGCAGGCTCCAGCAGTTCCAGCATGCGCTCGCGCACCTCGCTCATCAGCGCATCGACGCCGTGCTCGGTGAACTGGGTAGAGTCGATCGGCGCGCCGACATGCACTTCCACCGGTGTGCCGATATTCAGCTTCAGGCCGCCGGCCGGCAGCAATTGCTGGATGCCGCGGATGGCCACCGGGACGATGATCGCGTCGGTCTGCTGGGCCAGGCGGAAGCAGCCCTTCTTGAACGGCTGCAGCCTGCCGTCCTTCGAACGCGTGCCCTCGGGCGCGGCCCAGAGCACGATGCCGCTTTCCATCATGTCCCGCGCCTTGGCCAGATCGGCCATGGCCTGGTGGCGGTTGTGCCGGTCGATGGACGGAAACTCCGCCGCACGCATCGCCGCGCCCCACACCGGCACGGCGAACAGCTCGCGCTTGGCCAGCATGCGGATCGACCCGGGCAGGGTCACGAAGATTGCCGGGATGTCGTAGAAGCTGGAGTGGGTACAGAGAATCATGTAGCGACGGCCATCGCCGAAGTCCGGCACCTCGCCGTGGCGGCTCAGGTGCGCGCCGGTCAGGCGCAGCAGGCTGCCGGACCAGTCGCGGGTGAAGCCGTCTACCTTGGCGCGGCGCAGCCGGCCGATGGCGCCCAGCGCCAGGACCCGGACGCTGTAGCCCAGGGTGATCAGAACGGTCGCCAGTCCCACCAGGGCGACGCGCAGCGGGCCCGCCTTGCGCGGCGCCGATTGCTGGTCGTGCATGTTCGCCAACTCCCACCAACTTTTCATCGTACAAGCCTTATGATGCGCCTCAGCCCCGTCACGACACAGGAACGCGCCCATGACCCAAGCCCGACTGCTCACGCCCGAGCAACTGGCCGCCCGCCTCGATGACCCGAATCTCCTCCTGCTCGATTGCCGCTTCGCCCTCGAAGACCCGACCTACGGCGCGCGCAGCTACCAGGAGAACCACATCCCCGGCGCGCATTTCGCCGACCTCAACCGGGCGCTCTCCTCCCCGGTGATTCCGGGTGTCACCGGCCGTCACCCGCTGCCCGATCCGCAACACCTGCAGGAACACCTGCGCGCCTGGGGCCTGAACGCCGACAGCGAAGTGGTGCTGTATGACGACGGCCCCGGCGCCTTCGCGGCCCGAGCCTGGTGGTTGTTGCTGTGGCTGGGCAAGAGCGAGGGCGTGTACCTGCTCGATGGCGGCCTGACCGCCTGGCGCAATGCCGGCCTTCCCCTGACCACGGCAGAAACGCCACTGCGTCCCGGCGACTTCCAGGGCGAGCCGGACAACAGCCTGCTGATCAGCGCCAGTGAGCTGGCCGCGAAACTCGGCGACGCCGGGCTGCCCTTGATCGACGCCCGCGGCCTGCCGCGCTTCCGCGGCGAGGTCGAACCCATCGATCCGGTCGCCGGGCACATCCCCGGCGCGCAGTGCGCAGCCTTCACCGACAACCTTGGCAACGACGGTCGCTTCCTGCGCCCGGAGCACCTGCACCAGCGCTTCGCCGGCCTGCTGCGTGGCCGTCGGGCGCAGGACCTGGTGGCCTATTGCGGCTCCGGCGTCACCGCCTGCCACAACCTGTTCGCCCTGAGCCTCGCGGGTTATCCGCTGGGTCGCCTGTACGCAGGTTCCTGGAGCGAATGGATCACCGATACCCGGCGCCCGGTGGCCACGGGCGACTGATCTCCCCGCTCTGGCGGAAAAAATCGGAAGGCGCTTCACACCGGCGCCTTCCGTTCCTATGGATAGGTGTCAGGGCATCGGTCAGACTCGTGCCCATTCTTCAAAGGAGTGATCCCATGCCTTCGCGCATCCGCCAAACCCTGCTCGCCAGCCTGCTGCTGGGCCTGTGCAGCGCCATCCCCGCCCACGCCGCCGAGCTGGAGGCCACCCCCTGCGCCATCCAGGACGAGTGGTCCGACCTTTACGGCGAAGACCTGGTGAACGCCGCCAAGGCCGGCCACGCCTCCGCCCAGTACACGCTCGGCCTGGAATACGACTCCGGCAGCGACGAGTACGACCAGGACTACGAGAAGGCCGCCTACTGGTACGAGAAGGCCGCCAGGCAGGGCCATGCCTGCGCCCAGTACAACCTCGGCAACGCCTATGACAATGGCGACGGCGTGGAGCAGGACTCGGCCAAGGCGGTGTACTGGTACCAGAAGGCTGTCGACCAGGGCGACAAGGATGCACAGTTCAACCTGGCGATCATGTACGAGAACGGCACCGGCGTGACTCGCAGCTACAAGAAGGCGTTCGCCCTCTACCTGCTGTCGGCTGAGCAGGGCGACGTGGATGCCGAGTTCCAGGTGGCGGAGAGCTACGCCAAGGGTCGCGGCGTAGCGAAGAACCCGGCGCAGGCACGCGCCTGGTACCAGAAAGCCGCGGATCAGGGACACGAAGAGGCCGAGGAAAAGCTTGCTGCGATGCCGGAGTTACCGCCGAGCATCTAATCGCCAGAAGTAATATGAACGAAAGCTGCGCCGACGAAACAGTTTAAAAACAGGCCTTTACATCATCTTCATCGCACTACACTTCAAATCGAGCGGCTAAGTCCGCTTCCGGCGGGGCCGAGGATAATCATCAGAAGCTGCCAAGACGCCCAGCCCCGCCGATCATTGATGACGAGGGATGTCATGGGAATCGCCGCGAACGATCTGTGCCAGTACGTGATCCGCCCCACCCTGCACTACCTGGGGCGTCACAGTGTCGCGGCCGAATCGCTGCTGCTGGGGGCAGCGGCCTGTCAGTCGGCGCTGGGGAGCGCCCTCGATGACAGCCATGGCCACGGGCTGTATCGCATTGGTGAGCAACGACACCAGACGCTGTGGGATGGATTCCTCGCGCTGGACCCCGAGCTGGCCAGCCGCGTGCGGGGGCTGGCCAGCCAGCATGCCTTCCTCGACGCGCCGCACCTGGAACTTACGGTCAACCTGCGCTACAGCACCGCCATCGCCTGGATGCTGGTAGAGGCGGAACGCCTGCCCCTGCCGCTGGCGGACGACCCCATGGAGCTGGCGCGCATCTGGCGCCAGGTTTTCCATCCCCACGGGCGCCTCCACGATTTCGTCGACGCCTGGCACAGCTACGTCGGAAATTTCAGTCGAGTCGCGTGAATATTTCTCATTCCAACCGTGACCAAACGGTCAGAAATTATTTACATACAGCGACGAACGGACATCATTCAGATGGAACGCTCGTTTGAGCCCCGAAGCCCAAGGTAGAGCGCCTGCCAACCACTACCCAAGACCTGGGAATCTTGGTAGCTTGCGCGCCGATAAACACAGGAGTTGCTCTTACAATGAAAACAACATGGCTCAAGACCACCCTCGCACTGACCATTAGCGCTGCCTCCGCTCAGGTGCTTGCCAACGGCATCGCCATCAACGAGCAGAGCGCCAGCGGCGCCGGTACCGCCTACGCGGGCCGCGCTTCCTCGGCATTGGACGCCAGCACCATCTACGGCAACCCTGCCGGCATCTCCAAGCTCAAGCGCACTGAAGTCAGCGGCGGTCTGGCCGTGGTCTCCGCCAAGGACGACATCAGCGACGCCCACAGCACTGCCTCCGGCTCCAACAAGGGCGACTCCGTACCGCTGGCGGCCGTGCCGTTCGGCTACTTTGCCACTCCGCTGGATGACAAGGTCAGCGTCGGCCTGGGCGTCTACGTGCCCTACGGCATCATCAACGACTACGAAAGTGGCTTCCAGGGCCGTTCCCACGGCTCCTACAGCAAGGTCCAGGTGATCACCGTCCAGCCGACCATCAGCTACAAGTTCAACGACGTGGTGGCTGTCGGCTTTGGCCCGACCATCAACCGCATCGACGGCAAGCTGGAGAACTACCTGAACACCGGCGGCCTGAACAGCGCACTGGGCGGCAATGGCGACGACACCAAGATCAGCATCAAGGGTGACGACACTGCCACCGGCTTCAACGTAGGCCTGCTGGTCACCCCGACCGACAGCACCTCCATCGGCGCCACCTACCACTCCAAGGTGAAGTACAAGCTCACCGGCCACACCACCGTGTCCAACTCGCCGGCCGGCCTGTTCGACTCGCGCATGGACGCCGACCTGGACATCACACTGCCCGAGTCCCTGGACCTGTCCATCACCCAGAAGCTGGATGACCGCTGGACCGTCTACGGCGGCACCACCTGGACGCGCTGGAGCCGTCTGGAGTCCATCGAAGTGCAGAACCAGGGCGCTCCGCTGCCGCAGTTCAGCACCATCGGTGAAGACCTGAGCTGGCACGACACCTGGTCCGCCGCGATCGGTACCTCCTACCAGTTCAACGACCAGTGGGTCCTGCGTACCGGCTTCGCCTACGATCCGTCGCCGACCAGCAACGAGCACCGTACCGTGCGTATCCCGGTGGGCGATCGCAAGATCTTCACCCTGGGCGCCGGCTACTCGCCCAACGCCGACATGACCATCGACGTGGCTTACGCCTACCTGTGGGAATCCACTGCCAGCGTGAACCAGCCCGACGGCCAGGAACTGGCAGGCATTCAGCTGCAGCCGGCTTACAGCGCCAAGTACGACAACAGTGCCCACGGCCTGACTGCGCAGATGACCTATCGCTTCTGATAGCGTCTGCGCCATGAAAAAGCCGGGCATCTGCCCGGCTTTTTCTTGCCCGCAACAGTTGTACGGAAGAGCCGCTCAGGCCGCCTCGTCAGGCGCCGCGTGCTCGCGACAGATCAGCTCGCCTTCACGTGCCGCCAGCCTTTCCCCGGTCAAGCCACAGAGCGCGCCGTCATCGAGTTTTCTATGGAAGCGGCAGGTGCGGCACAGTCCGAAGCCCGGCACGTCTTCCTGGCGCTGCACAGTCATCAGCAGTTCCCGCAGCAGTTCGACCAGCAACTCTCTGCGCTCGCCCAGTGCCGCCTCGGCACGACGCAGGAAGGCTGGCGGGACCAGGGCATCGATCAGCCCCCTTCCCTCCTGTGTCAGCTCCAGGTGCACGCTGCGGCGGTCCTGGGCATCCGGACGCTTCTCGATCAGCCCCTTGGTCTCCAGTGCCTTGAGCGACTGGGACACCGTGCCCTTGGTCAGCCCGAGGAAATCCGTCACCCCCAGCGGCGTATTCGAATAGCGGTTGCAGCGCGCCAGGTAGTTCAGCGCGCTCAGCTGGATCGGCTGCAGATCGGCCATCAGCGGCTGCTCGCGCGCCCAGGCACGCATCAGGCTGGCGATGCGCTCGAGGTAGTCGTACAGGGTCGTATCGGTCATGGGCTGATCCTCCGACAAATAGTATCGATCAAAAACCAAATTGACAGAAGGTCAATTTCAATCGCAGACTGATTTGGTATCGAATCGATACATAAACAATCAGGAGAAGGATCATGAGCAAAGCCGTTTACTACCATGCCGGGTGCCCAGTCTGTGTCGAAGCCGAGCGCGCGCTACTGCCATTGCTGAATCGCGACGTGGAAGTGGTGCACCTGGGCGAACAGTCACCACGCGTCACCGAAGCCGAGGCAGCCGGAGTGAAGTCGGTCCCGGCGCTGGTGGTCGATGGACAGGTGCTGCACTTGAACTTTGGCGCAGCGCTGAGCGACCTCAAGTAAGGCCCGGCGGATGAGCCTCTACCAGCCGCTGCACTGCGATCTCCACGATTACCTGGAGATCGCCTGCCTGTACCGCTACTGGCTGCGTATCGAGCTGCGTGACGGCCTGGCGTTCGACGCCCAAGCCTTCACCACGCACACGCGGCGACGCGCGGACGGGATGCTGGAGGAATATCTGGAGGTGCGGGTGGACGATGCCAGCCGGGAGTTCCGGCTGGACCGTCTGCATGCCGTTACGCCGTTGTCGGCGCAGGCGCTGTTCGGGAGGGTGGAGCTGCATCCGGCTGCCTGAGCTGCCGGAACGACCTCACCACATGAGGTCGTCGGGCACCACGTAATCCTTGTACGGATCGTCTTCGTCCGGCTCACCGCTGGGCTCGCTGAGCACGATGATGCGGCGCTCGTCGCGCTCCTGGATGCGCAGCGCGGCATCACGCGGCACGATCTCGTAACGACCGTCGTAACTGACGATGGCCAGGCTGCCACGGCTGAGCTTGTCGCGAATCAGGTCGTTGACCGCAATGCGCTTGACCTTCTTGTTGTCGACGAAATTGTAGTAATCGTCCGACTCCAGCTTCGGCAGGCGCGTGCCCTCGATCAATTGCTTGATCTGCGCGGTCTTGGCCTTCTTCTCGGCCTTTTCCTGCTGCTGGCGGTTCAGCTCGGTGTCGCGGGCCTGCTTCTCGGCCTGGGCCTGCAGCGCCGCCTGACGCTGGCTGTCGTCCTTGGCGACCTGGTTCTTGTGCTCCAGGCGCTGCTGTTTCTGCTTCTGCTTGCCGGCCTGCTTGGCCTGCTTCTCGTTGACCAGGCCGGCTTTCAGCAACTGATCACGCAATGACATGCTCATGAATCAAGGCTCTCCAACAGCCCATAGTGATGCAGGACAACTCCCCGACCAACGCATAGGTGCGGCGGGAACGTCCCCAGGGGGTATAATCCTCGGGCCTGTGCCAGCGCAGTGCAAGTGCCTGGCTCGAATTCACTCATCTGGAGCGGACTCGTTACCTCCATGCTGAAGCTCATCGTTCTCGCGATACTGGCTATTTTCCTCATCGCTATTCTCTACGTACACCTGCGCGGAAAGGTGCGTTTGCCGTTCCTGCGCCAGGTGGTGAACCACTCCGCCTGGTTCGCCCCGTACAACTCACTGATGTACCTGAACTCCAGCGTGCCCTCCAGACCGTACCTGGACCGCGAGCGCTTCCCGGAGCTCGACAAACTGCGCGACAACTGGGAAATGATCCGCGAGGAGGCCGAGCAGCTGTTCGACGAGGGCTACATCCGCGATGCCCTGAACAACAACGAGGCCGGCTTCGGTTCCTTCTTCAAGAAGGGCTGGACCCGCTTCTACCTGACCTGGTACGACGGCCCCCTGCCCTCCGAGCAGCAGCTGTGTCCCAAGACCGTGGAGCTGGTGAGCAGCATCCCCAACGTCAAGGGCGCGATGTTCACCCGCCTGCCGCCGCGCAGCCACCTGAACAAGCACCGCGACCCCTACGGCGGCTCGCTGCGCTATCACCTGGGCCTGGCCACGCCGAACTCCGACGAGTGCCGCATCTTCGTCGACGGACAACCCTACGCCTGGCGCGACGGCCAGGACGTGATGTTCGACGAGACCTTCGTCCACTGGGTGAAGAACGAGACGGACGAATCGCGCCTGATCCTCTTCTGCGATATCGAGCGTCCGCTCAAGTCGCCGCTGCTGACCCGCATCAACCGCCGCGTGAGTGCCTTCCTGGGCCGTGCCACGGCACCGCAGAACGTCGAAGGCGAACGCGTCGGCGGTATCAACCAGGCCTACTCGGTGCTGATCCGCGTTGGCAACGCCGTGGGCAGCAAGGTGAAGGTGTTCAAGCGCGCCTATCCCAAGGCCTACCGCATCGGCCGACCGGTACTGGCAGTGGTGCTGCTGGTGCTGATCCTGCGCTGGCTGTTTGGCTGAGGGAGCGCGCCCTTCACATTGACGGGATCTGGTTGGAACGCAAAAAGCCCCGCAATCGCGGGGCTTTTTATTGGGCGCCAACTCAACGGTGGGAGAACTTATCCACAGCTGAGCGGATTCTTCTCGTCGCGCTTGGCAGCGCCCCAGAGCTCGTCCATCTCCTCGAGATTGCTGTCTTCCAGCGTGCGCCCCTGGTCCCGCAGCGCCGTCTCGATGTAGCGGAAACGCCGCTCGAACTTGGCGTTGGCGGCGCGCAGGGCGGTTTCCGGATCGACCTTGAGCTTGCGTGCCAGGTTGACCGCCACGAACAACAGGTCGCCTACTTCCTCGGCCTGTGCCTCGGTGTCGCCACCGGCCATGGCTTCGAGCACTTCGTCCAGCTCCTCGCGAACCTTGTCCACCACCGGCAAGGCATCGGCCCAGTCGAAACCGACCTGGGAAGCGCGCTTCTGCAACTTGGCGGCGCGGCTCAGTGCCGGCAGCGCGTTAGGCACGTCGTCCAGCAGGGACAGCTGAACCGGCTCGGCAGCCTTGGCGGCACGCTCCTCGGCCTTGAGCTCTTCCCAGCGCTGCTTGACCGCCGCTTCCTCCAGCTTCGCCGGGTCCGGCTCGCCGTACAGGTCGCCGTCGGGAAACACGTGGGGATGGCGGCGGATCAGCTTGGTGGTGATGCCGTCTACCACCGCATCGAACTCGAAACGCCCTTCTTCCCGCGCCAGCTGCGCGTAGTAGACGACCTGAAAGAGCAGGTCGCCGAGCTCTTCACGCAGGTGGTCGAAGTCGCCGCGCTCGATGGCGTCGGCGACTTCGTAGGCTTCTTCGAGGGTATACGGGACAATCGTCGCGTAGCTCTGCTTCAGGTCCCAGGGACAGCCGTGCTGCGGGTCACGCAGCCGGGCCATCAGGTACAGCAGGTCGTCGAGCTTATGCATCCTTGGCACCCGCGCGATCACGCCGCGCCTCGATGATGTTGGGCAGCTGCGAGATGCGCGCCAGCAGGCGACCCAGCGAGTCGAGACCGGGGATCTCGATGGTCAGGCGCATGACCGCGGTGTTGTCTTCCTTGTCCGAGCGGGTGTTCACTGCCAGCACGTTGATGCGTTCGTTGAGCAGCATCTGCGAGACGTCACGCAACAGGCCGGAACGGTCGTAGGCGCGGATGACGATATCCACCGGATAGGTGCTGACCGGTACCGGTCCCCAGCTGACCTGGATGATCCGCTCCGGCTCGCGCCCGGCCAGTTGCAGCGCCGTGGCGCAGTCCTGGCGGTGAATGGTCACGCCGCGGCCGAGGGTGATGTAGCCGACGATCGGGTCGCCCGGCAGCGGCTGGCAGCAACCGGCCATCTGCGTGAGCAGGTTGCCGACGCCCTGGATCTGGATGTCGCCGCGCTTGCCGTGGCCGATCTTGCTCGGCTTGCGCGGGATGAGTTCGAGCTGCTCGGTACCGCGCTCGGGCTCGACCAGTTGCTGCGCGTAGTTGACCACGTGGGCCAGACGCAGGTCGCCGGCGCCCAGGGCGGCGAACAGGTCTTCGCCCGTTTTGTAGTTGGCCTTCTCGGCGAGCTTCTCGAAGTCCACCGGCGGCAGTGCCAGGCGACCCAGCTCGCGTTCGAGCATGGCCTTGCCGGCAGCGACGTTCTGGTCGCGCGCCTGCAGCTTGAACCAGTGGACGATCTTCGCCCGCGCCCGCGACGTGGTGACGTAGCCCAGGTTCTGGTTCAGCCAGTCACGGCTCGGCCCGCTCTGCTTGCCGGTGATGATTTCCACCTGCTCGCCGGTCTGCAGGCTGTAGTTCAGCGGCACGATACGGCCGTTGATCTTGGCGCCACGGCAGTTGTGGCCAACCTCGGTGTGCACGCGGTAGGCGAAGTCCAGCGGCGTGGAGCCCTTGGGCAGGTCGATGGCGTGGCCGTCGGGGGTGAAGACGTAGACCCGGTCGGGTTCGATATCCACCCGCAGCTGTTCGGCGAGGCCGCCGATGTCGCCCAGTTCCTCGTGCCACTCGAGGACCTGACGCAGCCAGGAAATCTTCTCTTCGTAGTGATTGGAGCTGGCCTTGACGTCGGTGCCCTTGTAACGCCAGTGCGCGCAGACGCCCAGTTCGGCTTCCTCGTGCATGGCGTGGGTGCGGATCTGCACTTCCAGCACCTTGCCCTCGGGGCCGATCACCGCGGTGTGCAGCGAGCGGTAGCCGTTTTCCTTGGGGTTGGCGATGTAGTCGTCGAATTCCTTGGGGATGTGCCGCCACAGGGTGTGCACGATGCCCAGCGCGGTGTAGCAATCGCGCATTTCCGGCACCAGCACGCGCACGGCGCGCACGTCGTAGATCTGGCTGAAGTCCAGGCCCTTGCGCTGCATCTTCCGCCAGATGGAATAGATGTGCTTGGCGCGGCCGGACAGATCTGCCTTGATGCCGGTGTCGGCCAGGGCGTCCTTGAGCTGCTGCATCACAGTGGCGATGTACTGCTCGCGGTCCAGACGGCGTTCGTGCAGCAGCTTGGCGATCTGCTTGTACTGGTCGGGCTCCAGGTAACGGAAGGACAGGTCCTCCAGCTCCCATTTGATGTGGCCGATGCCCAGGCGATGAGCAAGCGGGGCGTAGATGTCGAACACCTCGCGGGCAACGCGCATGCGTTTTTCTTCGTCGGCGTTCTTCACCGCACGGATCGCGCAGGTGCGCTCCGCCAGCTTGATCAGCGCGACGCGCACGTCGTCGACCATGGCCACCAGCATCTTGCGCAGGTTCTCGATCTGCGCCTGGGTGCCGAGCACCAGGGATTGCCGCGGGCTGAGGCTGGTGCTGATCGCCGCCATGCGCAGCACGCCTTCGATCAGCTTGGCGACGACAGGGCCGAAACGCTGCGCCACGTCCTCGAGCTTGACCTTGCCCTCGCGCACGCCACGGTAGATCACCGCGGCGACCAGGGATTCCTGGTCGAGCTTCAGGTCCGCCAGGATCTCGGCGATCTCCAGGCCCGTCTGGAAGCTGGAAGTACCGTCCGCCCAGGAGTTGTCAGCCGTGCTGACAGCCCTGTCTTCCACCTGGCGAGCGAACTCGCAGGCTTCCAGCAGGACCTTGCGATCCAGTCCCGGGACCAGGGTCTGGACATGGTCCAGCCAGGCCTCGAGATTGATGCTGCCGTCAGTGTTGACCGGCTGGTGCGCTCTCACCTGTACCATCGTGTCTACCCTTCCCCACGGTGCGCCACAACACACCGCTCACTGCGCCGGCCTTTCTTGCTTGAGCCGGTCGGATTGCGCAAGCCGTCCTAGCCTGCCTCGAACAAAGCCATGGCCTCGACATGGGCCGTCTGCGGGAACATGTCGAGGATACCGGCGCGTTTCAGGCGATAGCCCTGTCGGGCCAGTTCGCCAGCGTCGCGCGCCAGGGTCGCCGGGTTGCAGGACACATAGAGTACCCGCTCCGCGCCCAGTGAACGCATCTGCCGCGCCGGCTCGAAGGCTCCGTCACGCGGAGGGTCGAGCAGCACGGCGGTGAAATCCTCCGCCGCCCAGGGGGCGTCGGCAAGCGGTTTCGTCAGATCCGCCTGATGGAACCGAGTATTGGCCAGGCCATTGGCCCGGGCATTGGCAGCAGCGCGCTCGACCATGGTCTGCACACCCTCAACGCCAACGACTTCGCGCACCTGGCGCGCCAGCGGCAGGGCGAAGTTGCCCAGGCCGCAGAACAGGTCCAGCACGCGCTCGTCGCTGCCCGGCTTCAGCCAGTCCAGCGCCTGGGCAACCATCGCCTCGTTCACCGGCTCGTTCACCTGAACGAAGTCGCCGGGACGGTAGGCCAGGGTCAGGTCCCAGGCTTCGAGCCGGAAGCCCAGCTCCCGGTTCCCCGTGTTTTCTGCATCGTTGAAGCAATGCGTCGGTTCGCCGTCGCCCTGCAACCACAGTTGCACATCCCGTGCCGAACAGAATTCCAGCAGTCGCACGCGGTCGCTATCGGACAAAGGTTCGATATGCCGCAGCAGCAACGCACTGGACGTACCGTGGAACAGCTCGACGTGGCCAAGGGACTGCGGCTTGGCGAAGCTGCGCAGCAGCGCCGGTAGTTCGCGGGCGAGAACCTGCAGCTCGGGCACCAGCACCAGGCAGTCGTCGAACGCAACGATGGCCTGGCTGGCGGCAGCACGGAAGCCGACGTCCAGGCGCTTGGCCTTCACGTCCCAGCGCACGGCGAGACGGGCGCGGCGGCGGTAACCGAACTCCGGTCCGACCAGCGGTGCGGCCCACTCTTGCGGTGTCAGCCCGGAGAAGCGCTCCAGCTGCTCTGCCAGGGTGCGCTGCTTGAGCGCCAGCTGATCGGCATGAGGCAGGTGCTGCAGGCTGCAACCGCCACAGGTACCGGCAACCGGGCAAGGCTCGGTGCGGCGGTTGGCGGCGCCGGTGAAGATGCGTTCGCTGCGGGCGTCGACGATCTGTGCGCGAGCGGACAGCACGCGCGCCTCCACCGCTTCGCCCGGCAGGGCGTTGGCGACGAACCAGGTGCGCCCGTCGGCGTGGGCGATGCCACGGCCATCGTGGGCCAGGCGCTCGATGTTCAGGCGCTGCTTCTTGCCCACCGGTACCGCAGGGCTCCGCGCTCCGCCGCTAGGCTGGAAGCGCAGGCCGGATCTCTGCTTGGCCATGTCAGTTGGAGTCGAACACGCCCGAGGACAGGTAACGGTCGCCACGGTCGCAGATGATCGCCACCAGGGTCGCGTTTTCCAGCTCGCGCGACAGGCGCAGCATGGCCGCCACCGCACCACCGGAGGACACGCCGCAGAAGATGCCCTCTTCGCGGGCCAGGCGGCGCATCACGTCTTCGGCTTCGCTCTGCTGCATGTCGACGACACGGTCGACGCGGGTGGCGTCGAAGATCTTCGGCAGATACTCCTGCGGCCAGCGGCGGATGCCCGGGATGGCCGAGCCTTCCATCGGCTGCAGGCCAACGATCTGCACGTTGGGGTTCTGCTCCTTGAGGTAGCGCGAGACCCCCATGATGGTGCCAGTGGTGCCCATGGAGCTGACGAAATGGGTGATCTCACCGCCGGTCTGCTGCCAGATTTCCGGGCCGGTGGAGTGATAGTGGGCAATCGGGTTGTCGCCGTTGGCGAACTGGTCGAGCACCTTGCCCTGGCCGTCGCGCGCCATCTGGTCGGCGAGGTCGCGGGCGCCTTCCATGCCCTGCTCCTTGGTCACCAGAATCAGCTCGGCACCATAGGCAGTCATCGCCGCCTTGCGTTCGGCGGTGGAGTTGTCGGGCATGATCAGGATCATGCGGTAGCCCTTGATCGCCGCCGCCATCGCCAGGGCGATGCCGGTGTTGCCGGAGGTGGCTTCGATCAGTGTGTCACCGGGCTTGATGTCGCCGCGCAGTTCGGCACGGGTGATCATCGACAGCGCCGGGCGATCCTTCACCGAACCCGCAGGGTTGTTACCCTCGAGTTTTACCAGCAGGGTGTTGGAAGTTTCCCCGGCCAGGCGCTGCAGGCGCACCAGCGGGGTATGGCCGACGCAATCGGCGATAGTCGGGTACTGCACGGTCATGGAAGCACTCGGATCTGGAACAGGGCGCCCTATGATACCGGCAAAAACCGACCTGCCATACGAAACTTCCTAACAAGCCATGTAGAGGGGGCCTGGGGCCCTCAGGCCGCCGCCGCATCCGGCAGGCGCAGGTGCACGCGAAGCCCCGCCTCGGCGCAGTCCGCCCAGAGTTCACCACCCTGCATGCGCAGCGAGCTGCGGGCAATGCTCAGGCCCAGGCCGAAGCCTTCGCCGGTGCGAGCATCGGAGAGTCGGGTGAAAGGCAGGAAGATGCGTTCCAGGTCACATTCCGCCACACCCGGGCCATCGTCCTCCAGCCACAGGTGCCAGCCGCCGGGCTCGCGCCGACCACTCAGGCGGATGCGGCCCTCTTCGGGCGAATGGCGGATGGCATTGCGCAGCAGGTTTTCCAGCGCCTGGGCCAGTCCGTTGAGGTGGCCGCGCACGCGGCAGTCTGCCGGAACCTGATAAAGGAAGCGCTCGGTACTCCAGCCCGCCTCGAAGCGCGCGTCGTCCACCAGCAAGTCCCACAGCGAACGCAGGTCGATCTCCTCCAGCTCCACGCGCGGACGCTCGGTATCCAGCCAGGCCAGTTCCAGGGTATCGGCAACCAGGCGCTGCATGACCTCCACTTCCCGCTCGACACGCTGACGCAACGCGGCTTCGCTGATCGGGCTGTCGCCGGCCACCCGCAGGCGGCTGAGCGGCGTGCGTAGTTCGTGGGACAGGTCGCGCAGCAACTGGCGCTGCAGGCCAACGTGGCCGCGCAGGCGCTCGGCCATGTGATCCAGCGCTCGGCCCAGTTCGCCGAGTTCGTCGCGGCGGGCAATCAGTTCCGGGCCGGCGACCGAGCCGAGGTTATCCGCCTGCAAGGCGTTGGCGTGTTCGCGCAGGCGCCCGAGCGGACGCACCAGTCGGCGATAGATCAGTCCGCAGAGCATCAGGGCGAGGATCGCCGGCACCAGCGCATGGCTGATGGACTGGCGCAGAAAGGTCAAGCCGCCAGGCAGGTAGCGCTGCGGCAGTTGCACGACCAGCCGGCCAGCGCTTGGCTCGTCCGGGAAGGGAATGCCGATGTACGGCAGGGTCACGGAGCGCGAGCTTACCGGCCAGTCCAGCCCGCGCTGGAAGGTCAGGTGCGCCACGTCCTCCATGGGCAGTGGCTGCGTGCCCAGCGACTGCAACCGGGCATCGACCACGACCATCCACACCGGCTCGCGCTGCTTCATCTGCGCCAGCCAGGCATCGACACCTGCCGGGCCGCCCGTACGCCAGGCCTGCTGGGCCTCATCTGCGTAGCCGGCAAGTACCTGCCGCGCCGCCTCGGACAGGAAGTAGCTGTCGCGCTCCATTTGCTTGCCCCAGTTCCAGGACAGCCAGATCACCGACAGGCACAGCACCACGAGGGCGACGGCGAGCTTCCAGAACAGCGAATGGCGGCCGGGCATGTCAGTCCTCGGCCTCGGCGAACACGTAGCCCTTGCCCCACACGGTGTGCAGTTGATGGCGAACGTAGCCGATGGCCTGCAGCTTGCGGCGTAGGTGGCTGACGTGCATGTCCAGGCTGCGGTCGTGGGCGGTGAAGGCGCGGTGCAGCACGTGCTGATAAAGGAAGGGCTTGCTCAGGGTCTCGCCCTGGCTGCCGAGGAAGGTCTCCAGCAGTCGGTACTCGGTGCCGGTCAGGCCCGCCCATTGGCCGTCCAGCCCGACGTCGTCCTTTTGCGGGTCCATCTGCAGCCCGGTCGGAGTCGGCATGCTGCTCAGCGATTGGCTGCCACGCTCCAGCGCCACGCGGCGCAGCACCGCGTCCACGCGCACGCTCAGCTCGGCAAGGCTGAAGGGCTTGGGCAGGTAATCGTCGGCGCCCTGGGAAAAGCCGGCGATGCGATCCTGCTCGGCGCCCAGGGCGGACATCAGGATCACCGGCACCGCACGCTCGCGGCGCAGGGTACGGAGGATATCCAGGCCGCCGGTGCCGGGCAGCATGATGTCCATCAGCACCAGGTCGTAGTCGCCGCCGCGCGCCTGGGCCAGGCCTTCGTCGCCATCCTGGCACCAGGTGACCTCGAAGCCACGCTCGCTCAGATGGGAAGACAGGTGGGCGCCCAGGGTCGGGTCATCCTCGATGGTCAACAGGCGCAGGCCTGACGAAGCGATGGCATTCATATCAAATAAGAGTGATTAGCAATTGCGTGGAGTATTCACGATTCCGCGCGATCTCGGCAAGGCAAAGGGCTTCCGACGAAGGTCTGAACCGCTACACTGCCGGGGATAAACGCATCGGAGGAAGCGCGTGTTCAAGGATCTCGGCATCAAGGGACGGGTACTGCTGCTCACCCTGCTGCCCACCAGCCTGCTGGCGCTGGTGCTGGGCGGCTATTTCACCTGGGTGCAGCTGTCGGACATGCACGCCCAGTTGATCGAGCGCGGGCAACTGATCGCCGAACAACTGGCCCCGCTGTCCGCCCCGGCCATGGCCAACCACAACAACGAGCTGCTCGAGCGCATCGCCAACGAAGCGCTGGACCAGCCGGACGTGCGCGCCGTCACCTTCCTCAATCCGGACCGGGAAAAGCTGGTCCACGCCGGCCCCAGCATCCTCACTCCCATGCCCTCGGGCGATGGCTCGCACCTGAGCATGGCGAGCAACCTGGACACCACCCACTTCCTCCTGCCCGTGCTGGGCAAGCACCGCAGCCTGTCCGGCGACCCCGACGAAGACGCCGAGAAGCTGCTCGGCTGGGTCGAACTGGAACTCTCGCACCACGGCACCCTGCTACGCGGCTACCGCAGCCTGTTCACCAGCCTGCTGCTGATCGGCGCGGGCCTGGCGGTCACTGCCCTGCTCGCCCTGCGCATGAGCCGCGCGATCAACGCACCACTGGGACAGATCGCCCAGGGTGTCGCCCAGCTCAAGGAAGGCCGCCTGGAAACCCGCCTGCCCGCGCTGGGCAGCCACGAACTGGACGAGCTGGCCGGCGGCATCAACCGCATGGCCGAGGCGTTGCAGAGCGCCCAGGAGGAAATGCAGCACAACATCGACCAGGCCACCGAGGACGTGCGGCAGAACCTGGAGACCATCGAGATCCAGAACATCGAGCTGGACCTCGCGCGCAAGGAGGCCCTGGAGGCAAGCCGGATCAAGTCCGAGTTCCTCGCCAACATGAGCCACGAGATCCGCACCCCGCTCAACGGTATCCTCGGCTTCACCAATCTGCTGCAGAAGAGCGAGATGACCAGCCGCCAGCAGGACTACCTCGGCACCATCCACAAGTCCGCCGAAAGCCTGCTGGGGATCATCAACGAAATCCTCGACTTCTCGAAGATCGAGGCCGGCAAGCTGGTGCTGGAGAACATCCCGTTCAACCTGCGCGAGCTGATCCAGGACACCCTGACCATCCTTGCCCCCGCTGCCCACGAGAAGCACCTGGAGCTGGTCAGCCTGATCTACCGCGACACCCCGCTGCAGCTGGTGGGCGACCCGCAGCGCCTGAAGCAGGTGCTGACCAACCTGGTCAGCAATGCCATCAAGTTCACCCACGACGGCAGCATCGCCGTACGCGCCATGCTCGAAGACGAGAGCGACGACCGCGCGCAGCTGCGCATCAGCGTGCAGGACACCGGCGTCGGCCTGACCGACGCCGACCTGCGCGCACTGTTCCAGGCCTTCAGCCAGGCCGACAACTCCCTCTCGCGCCAGGCCGGCGGCACCGGGCTGGGGCTGGTGATCTCCAAACGCCTGATCGAACAGATGGGTGGTGAGATCGGTGTGGAAAGCAGCGCCGGGGACGGCTCGGAGTTCTGGATCAGCCTCAACCTGCCCAAGGCCCGCGACGACGGCGACGACCTGCCGGCAGCCCTGGCCGGCGGCCTGCGCGTAGCGCTGTACGAGCCCCATGAGCTAACCCGCACCGCCCTGCACCATCAACTGGAAGACTGCGGCCTGGAAGTCACCGAGTTCCCCGACCTCGCCACCCTGGAAAAGGCTCTGCTGGCCGGGCCCTCGGACCAGGCGCCGATCACCCTCGCCCTGCTCGGCGTCACCGCCGCCGAACATCCGCCCGAGGCGCTGCGCCAGTCCATCCGCGAGCTGGAGCAGCACGGCTGCAAGAGCCTGGTGCTCTGCCCGACCATCGAACAGGCGCATTACAACGACGTGCTGCCCGACGCCCAGGTGCAAAGCAAACCCGCCTGCACACGCAAGCTGCAGCAGGCGATGAACGAACTGCTGCATCTGCGCCCCACGCGCAGGGAAAAATCCGTCAACGGTCGACTGGAGCGCCCACCGCGTCTGCTCTGCGTCGATGACAACCCGGCCAACCTGCTGCTGGTGAAGACCCTGTTGAGCGACATGGGCGCCGAGGTGGTCGCGGTGGACAGCGGCCTGGCCGCGGTCGACGCCGTGCAGCGCGAGCGCTTCGACCTGGTCTTCATGGACGTGCAGATGCCGATCATGGACGGCCGCCAGGCCACCGAGGCGATCCGCCAGTGGGAAGGCGACCGCGAGGTCAACCCGGTACCGATCATCGCCCTCACCGCGCACGCCCTGGCCAACGAGAAACGCGCCCTCCTGCAGGGCGGCATGGATGATTACCTGACCAAGCCGATCGACGAGCGCCAACTGGTCCAGGTGATCCTCAAGTGGACCGGCCTGGCGCTGGGCGAGCCGCGCGACGAGCGTCCGCGCCAGGCCCACTCATCCCTGGAAGGCCTCAGTGTTCTGGACCCGGAGGAAGGCCTGCGCCTGGCCGCGGGCAAGCCGGAACTGGCGGCCGACATGCTCGGCATGCTGCTCGCCTCGCTGTCGGCGGACCGCCAGGTGATCGGCCAGGCTCGCGAACGCAACGACCGCAACACCCTGCTCGAACGCATCCACCGCCTGCACGGCGCCACCCGCTACTGCGGCGTGCCGATGCTGCGCGCCGCCTGCCAGCGCGCCGAGACGCTGCTCAAGCAGAACGACCCGGACGGCCCCGCCGCACTGGACGAGCTGGACAAGGCCATGGCCGAACTGGCCCAGGCGACCGAGGGCCACCTGGAAGTCGAAGCCGGCCAACCGCACTGAGGACGGAGTCCACGCGATGCGCATCATCCTGTTCAGTAACCAGACCTACGATCGCGACAGCTTCCTCGCCGCCAACCATGGCCTTGGCTTCGAGCTGCACTTCCAGCAGGCACAACTGCGAGAGGACACCGTCGCCCTGGCCATGGGCTTCGAAGTCGTCTGCCCCTTCGTCAACGACGACCTCTCGCGCCCGGTGCTGGAGCACCTGGCCGCTGGCGGCACCCGGCTGATCGCCCTGCGCTCGGCCGGCTACAACCACGTCGACCTCGCCGCCGCCCGCGCGCTGGGGCTGGCCGTCGTGCGTGTACCGGCCTATTCGCCCCACGCGGTGGCCGAACATGGTGTGGGATTGGTCCTGGCACTGTGCCGGCATCTGCACCGCGCCTACAACCGCACCCGCGAAGGCGACTTCTCGCTCCACGGCCTGACCGGCTTCGATCTGCACGGGCGGACCGTCGGGGTGATCGGCAGCGGGCAGATCGGCGAAGTCTTCGCCCGCATCATGAGCGGCTTCGGCTGCCATATCCTGGCCTATGACCCCTACCCCAACCGCGCCATCGAGACCCTGGGCGGGCGCTTCGTCGAACTGGACGAACTGCTCGCGCAGTCCGACATCATCAGCCTGCACTGCCCTCTCAACGACGCGACCAAGCACCTGATCAACGCCCGCAGCCTGGAGCGCATGAAGCGTGGTTCCATGCTGATCAACACCGGCCGTGGCGCGCTGGTGGATACCCCGGCGCTGATCGAGGCGCTGAAAAGCGGCCAGCTCGGCTATCTCGGCCTGGACGTCTATGAAGAAGAAGCCGACATCTTCTTCGCCGACCGCTCCGACCAGCCGCTGCAGGACGATGTGCTGGCGCGCCTGCTGACCTTCCCCAACGTGATCATCACCGCGCACCAGGCCTTCCTCACCCGCGAGGCGCTGGCCGGAATCGCCCAGACCACCCTGGCCAACATCGCCGCCTGGCAGGCCGGAACCCCGGTCAATCTGGTCGAGGCTTGATCGGAAGGCGCTCGCATCCGCGCGCCACGCCCCCTAGAATGCCGCGCTTTCCCGGAGGACCCATGGCCCAGCACGATTTCCGCTACACCCTGCTCAACCCGCAATTCACCCTCAACGAGTGCCGCGCGCTGACTCCGGGCCGTTACCAGGTCACCGGCATCGGTGGCTCGATCAAGGCCGGCGACACCCTGCTGGTCAGCCTCAAGGGCAGCAAGAGCCTGAGCATGACCCTGGAAGTGGAAAAGGTCCGCCACCTGATCAACCCGCCGGGACAATGGATGGCCGTGGCCAAGGGCCCGGTGTTCCGGGAACTGGGTATCCACGAGTGGAAGGTCAACTGTGACGGCTGCGGGGCTACACTGGACTTCGAATTCGCCGTCGATGCCACCCTCGGCAAGGCTGCCCAGCAGCCTGCCGCAGAAGCGCGCATTGCCGAACTCGGATGGGCGAAGGTCGGCAACCGCCACCTCTGCCCGGATTGCCAGAGCAAGGAGACTGCATGAAAGCCCTGATCGCCAGCGCCTGTGCCGCGCTGGCCCTCGCCGGTTGCGCCAGCAAGCCGGTTCCCGAAGCCGAGCAGACCTACCGTGTGGAATGGATCGGCGAGCGCCCGCTGATCGACTACACCCACATCAGCCTGACCCTGGACGGCAGTGGCCGCGCCTATGGCAGTGCCGGCTGTAATCACTGGTTCGCCAGCTACAAGCTCGAAGGCGACCAGTTGACCTTCGGCCAGCCCGGCTCCACCCGCAAGCTGTGCGCCGACCTGGTGATGGAGCAGGAACAGCAGTTCCTCAAGATGCTCGGCGACGTGCAGCGCTGGGACATCACCGACGAAGGCGAGCTGCGCCTGTGGCCCGCGTCCGGCCGCGCCATGCGCATGTGGCCCGAAGGCTGATCGTCTAGAACAGGCTGAGTTGTTCGTGGGCACCGCGCAGATCGACCAGGCGTACGCCCACGCCGATCAGACGCACGGCCTTGTTGCCGCGCTGGAAGGCCTGCCCCAGCAGCAACCGGTAGCTTTCCAGGTCCCGCGCGGCCCCCGCCTGCTCCAGGGTGGTCTGGGTGAAGTCGTGGAACTTCAGCTTGATGAACGGCTTGCCCGGCCGGTAGCTGGTGTCCAGGCGCGTCATGCGCCGCTCCAGCTCACCCAGCAATGACGGCAACTCCTCCTGGCAGGCCGCCAGATCCGGCAAGTCCTGGTCGAAGGTGTTCTCCACGCTGATCGACTGGCGCCGACTGTCGACCTGCACCGGGCGCTCGTCGATGCCGCGCGACAGGCCCCAGAGCCGCTCGCCGAAACTGCCGAACTCCTTGGCCAACTGAATGCGCGACCAATCGCGCAGGTCCGCGCAGGTGCGGATCCCCAGGCGCGCCAGCTTCTCGGCGGTGACCTTGCCCACGCCATGCAGCTTCTTCACCGGCAGCTCGGCAACAAAACCGTCCACTTCGTCCGGCGTGACCACAAACAGGCCGTTGGGCTTGCGCCAGTCGCTGGCGATCTTGGCGATGAACTTGTTCGGCGCGACCCCGGCGGACACCGTGATGTGCAGGGTTTCCCAGACGCGCTGGCGAATCTCCCGGGCGATGCGCGTGGCGCTGCCACCGCAACGCTCGCTGTCGCTGACATCGAGGTAGGCCTCGTCCAGGGACA
>CBIGPF010000036.1:0-39645 GCA_966191535.1 uncultured Pseudomonas sp.
GGCACCGATCTCCCGCGCCGGCCTGGAAGTCCACCCGACCAGCGAGTGGGAGCTGTTCGTCTACCACCTGAGCAAGGAGAAGTGGTGCATCGGCGCCGCCCTGCGCGAGCTGAAGATGCCCGAGGGCACCCGTATCGCCGCGCTGTTCCGCGGTACCCAGCTGCTCCACCCGTCCGGCAGCACCATCCTCGAGGCCGACGACATCCTCTGCGTGATCGGCCACGAGCATGACCTTTCGCCGCTGGGCAAACTGTTCAGCCAGGCCCCGGACCGCGGCCTGAGCGCGCGCTTCTTCGGCGACTTCGTGCTCGAAGGCGACGCCCAGCTCTCCGCCGTGGCCTCGCTCTACGGCCTGAAGCTCGACGGCGTGGACGGCGAACAGCACCTGGGCCGCTTCATCGCCCACGAAATCGGCGGCCAGGCGATCATTGGCGACCAGGTGGAATGGAACGGCCTGACCTGGACCGTCGCCGCCCTGGACGGGAACAAGATCCGCAAGGTCGGGGTCAAATTCCCCGAAGGTCGCCCCGGTCCAGGGCTCTTCCTCTGACCGCCCACCGGCGCCCGCTTGCGGGTGCCGGCCTGCCAGAACTACCCTCACTCCACTTTTTTGCACGAGCCGCTGAACGCGACCATGTCATTCCTGCTGCGTACCCTTCTGACCGTCGTCCTCCTGGGCGGCTCGCTCACCGGCCTGCCTGCGCTGGCCGCCGACTCCACCCCGCCCAGCGTCGACCAGGTGCAGCAGAGCCTCGACGGCCTGGCTGACCGCAAACTGTCGGACGCCGAGGCCAAGCCGATCAAGGCCAGCCTGGAAAACACCCTCAAGCTGCTGGCCGCCAAGGCCGACAGCGAGAAGCAGCTCAGCGAGCTCAACGGTCGCCTGGCCGACGCGCCCAAGCTGATCAGCGAGAACCAGAAGGCCCTCACCCGCCTCAAGGGCAGCAGCGACAAGCCGGCCGCCCAGCGCTACGGCGGCTACAACGCCACCCAGCTGGAAATGCTCCTCAACGAGCAATCCACCCAACTGGCCGCCTGGCAGAAGGAGATGATCGACGCCAAGAGCGAGATCCTCACCGCGCAGACCCGCCCCGAGCGCGCCCAGGCCGACCTGAGCAAGAACCAGACCCGCCTGCTGGACATCAACACCGCCCTCAAGGCTGGCAAGGAAGGCGCCAAGCCCCTGCCTGACGAGCGCCGCAACGAGCTGCTGGCGGAGCAGGCCGCGCTGATCGCGCAGAACCTGCTGCTGCGCAAGCAACTGGCCGGGAACAACCTGCTGCTCGACCTCGCCTCCAGCCAGCGCGACCTGCTGGCCGAGCGTATCGGCCGCGAGGAGCGCGAAACCCTCGAACTGCAGGCGATGATCAGCGACAAGCGCCGCGAGCAGTCGGAGAAGACCGTGGCCGAGCTGTCCAAGGACGCCGACCAGGCCGCCGGCACCGACAGCCTGCTGAGCCACGAGAACGCTGCCAACCTCAAGCTCTCCGACTACCTGCTGCGCACCACCGACCGCCTCAACACCCTGACCCGGCGCAACCTGGAAACCAAGCAGCAGCTGGATAACCTGACCCAGGGCGAACAGGCCCTGGACGAGCAGATCAACGTGCTGCGCGGCAGCCTGCTGCTGTCGAAGATCCTCTACCAGCAGAAGCAGTCGCTGCCGGTGATCAAGACCGACCAGGACCTCGCCGACGAGATCGCCGACCTGCGCCTGTACCAGTTCGAGCTGAACCAGAAGCGCGACGAGATCAACAACACCCAGGTCTACATCGACAACCTGCTGGCCCAGCAATCGCAGGAAAGCGTCACCCCGCAGCTGCGCAAGGACCTCTCCGAGCTGGTGGATACCCGCCTGGAACTGATGGAGCGCCTGAACCACGAACTGAACGCGCTGCTCAACGAAGCCATCACCCTGCAGCTGAACCAGAAGCAGCTCAAGGAAACCAGCAGCAGCCTGCGCGCGACCCTCGACGAGCAGATGTTCTGGATTCCCAGCAACCGCCCGCTGGACCTGTCCTGGTTCAAGATGACCCCGACCCTGCTGCACCACCAGTTGGCCGAAGTGCCCTGGGGCTCGGGCGTGAAGGAGCTGGGCGAAGGCCTGATCGACCGGCCCTTCCTGTTCCTGCCGCTGCTCCTGCTGGTCGCCGCCTTGCTGTGGAAGCGCCGGTTCCTCTACGACAAGCTGGAATCGCTGAACGACGACATCGGCCACTTCAAGCGTGACAGCCAGGCCCACACCCCGCTGGCCCTGCTGCTCGCCGTGCTGCTCGCCCTGCCCGGCACCCTCGCCCTGGCCATCGCCGGTCTCGCCCTGCTGCTCGACGCCCGTGGCCAGAACGCCACCCTGGGCAGCGCGCTGCTGGAGATGGCGCAGGTCTGGCTGGTGTTCTACACCGCGCACCGCATCCTGCGGCCGGGCGGCATCGCCGAGCGGCATTTCCACTGGAGCCAGCCGCAGGTGCAGTTCCTCGGCAAATTGATGCGCCGACTGGGCCTGGTGGTGATGTCGCTGGTTGCCGTCGTGACCGTCGCCGAGCACTCCCCGGCCTCGCTGGCCGACGACGTGATCGGCATCGCCGTGGTGCTGTTCGGCTATGGCGCGATGACCTGGCTGCTCGCCCAACTGCTGTTCAAGAGCCCGTCCAGCGAGCGCCCGTCGATGATCAAGATGATCGTCGGCCTGCTGTTCACCGCCCTGCCCGTGGCGCTGTTCCTGGCTGTCGGCTTCGGCTACTACTACACCGCACTCAAGCTCACCGACCGGCTGATCGACACCCTGTTCCTGCTGATGTTCTGGATGGTGGTGGAAGCCACCTTCGTCCGCGGCATGGGCGTCGCGGCCCGCCGCCTGGCCTACCAGCGTGCGCTGTCGAAGCGGCAGAACGCGCCCAAGGAAGGCATCGAAGGCACCGAGGTAGTCGAAGAGCCGACCCTGGGCATCGAGCAGATCAACGACCAGTCGATGCGCCTGATCCGCCTGGGCCTGCTGATCGGCTTCGTGGTCACCCTGTACTGGGTCTGGGCCGACCTGATCAGCGTCGTCTCCTACCTCGACAACGTGACCCTCTACCAGTACACCAGCGGCACCGGCGACGCGGCATCGACCACGCCGATCAGCCTGAGCGACTTCCTCATGGCCCTGGTGATCGCCGCCGTGACCGTCGCCCTGGCGCGCAACTTGCCCGGCCTGTTGGAAGTGCTGGTGCTGCAGCGCCTGACCCTGGCCCAGGGCAGCGCCTACGCCATCACCACCCTGCTGTCCTACGCGATCAGCGGCATCGGCATCGTCAGCGCCCTGTCCACCCTCGGGGTGAGCTGGGACAAGCTGCAATGGCTGGTGGCCGCGCTGTCGGTCGGCCTGGGTTTCGGCCTGCAGGCGATCTTCTCCAACTTCGTCTCCGGCCTGATCATCCTCTTCGAACGCCCGGTGCGGATCGGCGACGTGGTGACCATCGGCACGCTGTCCGGCACCGTCAGCCGGATTCGCATCCGCGCCACCACCATCACCGACTTCGACCGCAAGGAAATCATCGTTCCGAACCAGACCTTCATCACCGGCCAACTGGTGAACTGGTCGCTGAGCGATACCGTGACGCGGGTGACCATCAAGATCGGCCTGGCCTACGAGAGCGACCTGCCGCTGGCGCGCAAGATCATGCTCGACGCCGCCCACGCCAACACCCGCATCCTGCGCGACCCGGACCCGGTGGTGTACTTCACCATGATCAGCGCCAGCACCTTCGACTACGAACTGCGCTTCCACGTGCGCGAGTTGGGCGACCGCAACCCGGCGGTGGACGAGACACTCACGCGCATCGCCCTGGCCTTCCGCGAGGCCGGCATCGACATGGCGTTCAACCAGGTCGACGTGTTCCTGAAGAACTTCCAGGGCCAGGAAGCCCAGGTCATCGTCGGCCAGCAGCAACCTGCCGCCACGCCGGTGAAGATCAGCCCCCCCCAGGCAACCGACAAGCCCAACGGCGACAAGGCCTGAGGGTGGACGCCTTCGGACAAGTCCGAGCACAATGCTCGGACTTGTACCGGAGATGCGCGTGAAAAAGCTCGACGAACTGACCTTCGATAACCGCTTCGCCCGCCTGGGCGACGTGTTTTCCACCCAGGTCCTGCCCGATCCCATCGCCGACCCGCGCCTGGTCGTCGTCAGCCCCGCCGCCATGGCCCTGCTCGATCTCGACCCGAGCGAGGCGGATAATCCGCTGTTCGCAGAAATCTTCGCCGGCCACAAGCTCTGGGAAGAGGCGGACCCGCGCGCCATGGTCTATTCCGGGCACCAGTTCGGCTCCTACAACCCACGCCTGGGCGATGGCCGCGGCCTGCTGCTGGGCGAAGTGGTGAACGAGGCCGGCGAGCACTGGGACCTGCACCTCAAGGGCGCCGGGCAGACGCCCTACTCGCGCATGGGCGACGGTCGCGCGGTGCTGCGTTCCTCGATCCGCGAATTCCTCGCCAGCGAATACCTCGCCGCCCTTGGCATCCCCAGCAGCCGCGCGCTGTGCGTCACCGGCTCCAGCACCACGGTATGGCGCGAGTCGAAGGAGACCGGCGCCATGCTGCTGCGCCTGGCACCCAGCCACGTGCGCTTCGGCCACTTCGAGTACTTCTACTACACCAAGCAGGAAGAACAGCTGCGCACCCTCGGCGAGTTCGTCTTGCAGTCCTATTACCCGCACTGCCTGGCCGACGAGAAGCCCT
This sequence comes from uncultured Pseudomonas sp., assembly GCA_966191535.1. Lineage (GTDB taxonomy): Bacteria > Pseudomonadota > Gammaproteobacteria > Pseudomonadales > Pseudomonadaceae > Pseudomonas. The sequence goes on from CBIGPF010000036.1 coordinate 4,720, forward strand.
ACCTGGCGTTCTTCCGCGAAGTCGTCGAGCGCAACGCCGAGATGATCGCCTACTGGCAGGCCTACGGCTTCTGCCACGGCGTGATGAACACCGACAACATGTCGATCCTCGGCATCACCTTCGACTACGGCCCCTACGCCTTCCTCGACGACTTCGACGCCAACCACATCTGCAACCACTCCGACGACACCGGCCGCTACTCCTTCAGCAACCAGGTACCCATCGCCCACTGGAACCTCGCCGCACTCGGCCAGGCGCTGACCCCCTTCGTCGACGTGGACGACCTGCGCGCCACGCTGGATCTGTTCCTGCCGCTCTACCAGGCCAGCTACCTGGACCTGATGCGTCGCCGCCTCGGCCTCACCACCGCCGACGACGGCGACCTGGAACTCGTCCAGCGCCTGCTGCAGACCATGCAGAAGGGCGCGGTGGACTACTCGCTGTTCTTCCGTCGCCTCGGCGACCAGGCACCCGAGCAGGCACTGGCCGTGGTGCGCGAAGACTTCGTCGACCTCACCGGCTTCGACGCCTGGGCCACCGCGTACCAGGCCCGCGTAGCTCGGGAAAGCGGCAGCCAGGACGAGCGCCGCATGCGCATGCACGCGGTCAACCCGCTCTACGTGCTGCGCAACTACCTCGCCCAGGAAGCCATCAGTGCCGCCGAACAGGGCGACTTCAGCGTGGTGCGTCGCCTGCACGAGGTGCTCAGCCGACCCTTCGACGAGCAGCCGGATGCCGACGTCTTCACCCGCCGTCCGCCGGATTGGGGACGCCACCTGGAGATCAGTTGCTCGTCCTGAGCCGGTTATAAGCTCAGCGAAAAGCGATCTAGCGAGGCCCAGGCCACATTGCTCCCGGTCATTGACCGGGGCCGGGCCTCGCTCGCATCCTCGGGGCTTTCTGCCACAAGGACGCTCGAACAATGAAACCGGAAACCCTGGCCATCCACGCCGGCTACAGCCCCGACCCGACCACCAAGGCCGTAGCCGTACCGATCTACCAGACCAGCTCCTACGCCTTCGACGATACCCAGCACGGCGCCGACCTGTTCGACCTGAAAGTCGCCGGCAACATCTACACACGCATCATGAACCCCACCAATGCGGTGCTGGAGGAACGCGTGGCAGCGCTGGAGGGCGGCGTCGCCGCACTGGCCGTGGCTTCCGGCATGGCCGCCATCACCTACGCCATCCAGACCGTCGCCGAAGCCGGCGACAACATCGTCTCGGTGGCCAAGCTGTATGGCGGCACCTACAACCTGTTCGCCCATACCCTGCCGCGCTTCGGCATCCAGACCCGCTTCGCCGCCCACGACGACATCGCCGCTCTCGAGGCGCTGATCGACGAGCGCACCAAGGCGGTGTTCTGTGAATCCATCGGCAACCCGGCGGGCAACATCGTCGACCTCCAGGCCCTGGCCGATGCCGCGCACCGCCACGGCGTGCCACTGATCGTCGACAACACCGTCGCCACCCCGATCCTCTGCCGTCCCTTCGAGCACGGTGCGGACATCGTCGTGCACTCGCTGACCAAGTACATCGGCGGCCACGGTACCAGCATCGGCGGCATCGTCGTCGACTCCGGCAAATTCCCCTGGGCCGACAACAAGGCGCGCTTCCCGCTGCTCAACACGCCGGACCCGTCCTACCACGGCGTCACCTACACCGAGGCCTTCGGCCCAGCCGCCTTCATCGGCCGCTGCCGCGTCGTGCCGCTGCGCAACACCGGCGCCGCGCTCTCGCCGTTCAACGCCTTCCTCATCCTGCAAGGCCTGGAAACCCTCGCCCTGCGCATGGAGCGTCACTGCGAGAACGCCGTGAAAGTCGCGCAGTACCTGCAGGACCACCCACAGGTCAGCTGGGTGAAGTACGCAGGCCTGGCCGACCACCCCGAGCAGGAACTGGCGTTGCGCTACATGGGCGGCAAGCCCGCGTCGATCCTCTCGTTCGGCATCAAGGGCGGGCAGGAAGCGGGGGCCCGCTTCATCGACGCACTCCAGCTGGTGGTGCGCCTGGTGAATATCGGCGACGCCAAGTCCCTGGCCTGCCACCCGGCCTCCACCACCCACCGCCAGCTCAACGACGAAGAGCTGGAGAAGGCCGGCGTACCGCGCGACATGGTGCGCCTGTCCATCGGTATCGAGCACATCGACGACATCCTCGCCGATCTTGCGCAGGCGCTGGACGCCGCCAACGCCTGACCTGCGATACCCAGCGAGGCACCCCAGGTGCCTCGCACGTCCTCTCATGAACAACCGCTGACGCATCGCCGTCATATCCCGGTGCCATCATCGTGCAGACGATGGCCTCACCATTCCGTACAATGTCGTCGCTGCCTGCTCCCCGGGCAACCGCGCGACCGCGCCACCTGATACGCCAGCGAAAAGGGAATTGCGCGGCCGCCTTCCGCCTCCCTTCCCCCGTCATCCGCACTCCGACCCGCCTTCCGGCGCCGGCCGGTGGATAACTTTTTTCGCACGCCACCATCGGGTTCTGTCCAAGCCTGCCGATAGTGCAGGGACGTGGCTCGCCACCCTGGCCCCCAATAACAACAATCTCCGAACGGCCTGACTTCACACCACCCTTCATGGAGATCGTCAATGAATAGCTGGATATCCAACCTGAGTGTGAACCTCAAGTTGGCCCTGGGCTTCGGCCTCGTGCTCGCCTTCACCGCCATCCTCGCCGTTGTCAGCTGGGTCGGCCTCGGCTCGCTGATCGACCGCAGCAACTGGATGAGCGACATCACCGAGCTGAACTCGCGCCTCACCAAGCTGCGCATCACCCGCCTGCAATACATGATTGCCGACGGCGCCGAGCAGGAAGCCGCCAATGTCATGAGCACCCTGGCCGACTTCAAGGCGCAACAGCAGAAGCTGCGAGCCTCCTTCGTCAGCCCGGACAACGTGCGCATGCTCGACCAGCTCGGCGGCATCATCGGTGACTACGAAAAGTCCCTGGCCGCCATGCGCGCCGGCTACCAGAGTGCCGGCAACACCCGCCGCCTGCTGCAGGACAACGCCGCCCGCGCCACCGAACTGACCGCACAGATCCAGCAGGACATCCTCAAGGCCCCGGCCGACGAAGAGCGCGCCACCCGCTTCCAGGCCATCACCAGCACCCGCGAGGACCTGCTGCAGGCCCGCTACGACGTACGCGACTACCTCGCCACCGCCCTCACCAGCAACGGTGACGGCGTGACGCGCGGCCTCGACGAAAGCATCGCCGGCCTGCCGGCCCTGGAAAGCGTACTCGGCGTCGCCGAAGCGCAGTACGTCCAGCAGCTTGGCACCGCCCTGCGTACCTACCGCGACGCCGTCGCCACGCTGCGCCAGAACATGGCCGCCATCGTCCAGGCGCGCAAGGAAATGACCGCGCAGGGCCAGGATATCGTCAAGATCAGCGAAAACCTCTACCAACTGCAGCTTGATCGCCGCGATATCGAGAGCGCCAAAGCCCGCAGCCTGCAAACCCTCGTCACCCTGCTCGCGCTGGTGCTGGGCAGCATCGCCGCGCTGATCATCACCCGCCAGATCACCCGCCCGCTGCACGACACCATGGCCGTGGTCGACCGCATCGCCGCCGGCGACCTGTCGCAGACCATCCAGGTCAGCCGCCGCGACGAACTGGGCCGCCTGCAGCAGAGCATGCAGCGCATGAGCCAGAGCCTGCGCGAACTGATCGGCGGCATCCGCGACGGCGTCACCCAGATCGCCAGCGCCGCCGAGGAACTCTCCGCCGTCACCGAGCAGACCAGCGCCGGCGCCAACACCCAGAAGGTCGAGACCGATCAGGTCGCCACCGCCATGCACGAGATGTCCGCCACCGTGCAGGAAGTCGCGCGCAACGCCGAGCAGGCCTCCCAGGCCGCTTCCGCCGCCGACCACCAGGCCCAGGACGGCGACCGCGTGGTGAACAAGGCCGTGGAACAGATCGAGCGCCTGGCCGAGGAAGTCGAACGCTCCGCCGAAGCCATGCAGCGCCTGGAGCAGGAAAGCGAGAAGATCGGCAAGGTCATGGACGTGATCAAGTCGGTGGCCGAGCAGACCAACCTGCTGGCCCTCAACGCCGCCATCGAAGCCGCCCGCGCCGGTGAGGCGGGTCGTGGTTTCGCCGTGGTCGCCGACGAAGTACGCGGCCTGGCCCAGCGCACCCAGCAGTCCACCGAAGAGATCGAGGCCCTGGTCGCCGGCCTGCAGAGCGGCACCCGCCAGGTCTCCAGCGTCATGCTCGGCAGCCGCGAACTCACCGCCAGCAGCGTCGCCCTGAGCCGCCAGGCCGGCGAATCCCTCGGCGAGATCACCCGCACCGTCTCCAACATCCAGGCGATGAACCAGCAGATCGCCACCGCTGCCGAGGAACAGAGCGCCGTCGCCGAGGAAATCAGCCGCAGCGTGGTCAACGTCCGCGACGTCTCCGAACAGACCGCCTCGGCCAACGAGGAAGTCGCGGCATCCAGCGTCGAACTGGCGCGTCTCGGTGGGCAGTTGCAGACGCTGGTGAGTCACTTCCGCGTGTAATGCTCATGGGCCGACGCCCCACGTCGGCCCATCTTCGGAAATGCACGCAACGCGCCGTTGAGATTCGCCCGCCGCGGCTCCATCTTTGCTGTATCGCCTTTGGAGCCCCACCATGTCCGACTCCCTGATCATCCCCTGCCCCAGTTGCAATGGCCTCAACCGCGTTCCCGCCACGCGCCTGGGAGACTCGCCCAGTTGCGGGCGCTGTCAGTCGCCAATCGTGCTGGATACGCCCTTCGACCTCGACGAGGCCGGTTTTGCCGCCCAGGCCAAGGGCGACCTGCCGCTGCTGGTCGACGTCTGGGCCGACTGGTGCGGGCCGTGCAAGGGCTTTGCGCCAGTATTCGAGCAGGCCGCCGCGCGGCTGTCGGGCAAGGTGCGCCTGGCCAAGCTGGACAGCGACGCCAACCCAAACCTGTCCACCCGCCTGGGGATTCGCTCGATTCCCAGCCTGATCCTGCTGCGCAACGGCCAGGAAGTGGCGCGCCAGAGCGGTGCGATGCCGCTGCCGCAACTGCTGGACTGGCTGTCCCGCCAGGGCATCTGAGGGCGAGCGTTTCGGTCAATCGGTGCGGTCATTGCCAGACCGCACACGCGGGCTAGGCTTGGGCAAAAAAACGCGGAGCGCGCCCATGTCCTACCCCGAAGAGTTCATCCGTCAGCTCACCGAAGAGCACATTGCGTTCGTCAAGCGCACCGGCCTCAAGGCCGAGGTGCTGGAGCCGGGCCACGTGCGCCTGCGCATGCCGCTCAAGGGCAACGAGAACCACATCCACAACATGTACGCCGGGGCGCTGTTCACCGTGGCCGAGCTGCCCGGCGGCGTGCTGATGCTGACCAGCTTCGACGCCCGGCGCTTCTACCCCATCGTCAAGGAAGCCGGCCTGCGTTTCCTGCGCCCGGCCGCCAGTGACGTCACGGTCGATGCGCGGCTCAGTGAGGAAGAAATCCAGCGCATCGGCGAGGAAGCCACGCACCAGGGCAAGGCGGAATTCGTCCTCGATCTGCAATTGAAGGACGCCGAAGGCAACGTCGTCGCCGAAAGCCACGCCATCTATCAGCTGCGCAGCCGCTGAACCCGGGCCATTGCCCTGTATCAAGGTGAAATTTCCTACGTGGCGCGACAGTGGAAGCGCCACAGAGGGAACCCACCATGTACAGGAACCTGCTCGTCGCCCACGACCTCAGTGTCGAGGCGGACATCGCGGTGCGTCGCGCCGCCCAGCTTGCCCGCCAGCACAGCGCCAGCGTCACGCTGCTGCACGTCATCGAGGAGTTCTTCCCCGACCGCATGATGGCCACGGTCCGCGAAGCCGCCGAAGTCGCGCTGCGCGACGCTGCCCGCGCCAGTGACATCACCGACTACCAACTGGTGATTCGCCAGGGCCGCGCGGCGAATACCGTCACCCAGGCGGTGCAGGAACTGAATGCCGACCTCCTGGTGATCGGGGCGCACCACCAGCAGTTGCTGGAGCGCTTCGACGGCACCACCCTGGAGCGCATCGCCCGCCATTGCCGCGCACCGATCCTGCTGGCCGTGGACGAGTCCGCCACGCCGTACGCGAAGGCGCTTTCCGGGCTGGACCTGTCACATTGCTCCTGCCAGGCCTGGCGTGCCGGCTACCGGCTGCTCACGCCCGAAGCCGAGCTGCTGGCGCTCAACGCCTACCAGCCTGGCAAGAAGGCCGGCCGCGCCGACAGTCACCTGGATACCCAGCGCGAACTGCTGCGTCAGGCGCTGCAGGATGAGCGCGCGCAGGTGCCAGCGACGGGACCACAACTGCTGTGTGCGGTGCAGCAGGGGACGCCCCAGCAAGCGCTGGAGACGGCATTGCGGGAATGGACACCGGACCTGCTGGTGCTTGGCAGCCGCAGCCGCGGCGCCATCGAGCAGGCCATGCTGGGCAGCTCGACACGCTACTTCCTGCGTCGTCCGCCCTGCGATGTGCTGATCAGCCAGTAACCGCTCAGGCTTCCAGCAGGTTGTGCAGTTCGACGAACTGCTGGGTCAGCTTGTGCCGGGGTTCGAGGAAAATCAGCGGGGTGCAGGCCTGGTGCGACTCGCGCATCTTCACCGAGCTCATCAGGTACACCGGCAGCACCGGCAGTTCCTCTTCCACCAGTTCATCCAGCAGCTGCTGCGGCAGGGTCGCGCGCGGCTGGAACTGGTTGACCACGATGCCTTCGACTTCCAGACCCTCGTTGTGGTCCTCCTTCAGCTCTTCGATCTCCTGCAGCAGGCCGTACAGTGCCTGGCGGGAGAAACTGTCGCAGTCGAAGGGGATCAGGCAGCGATCAGCCGCGATCAGCGCGGAAACCGTATAGAAGTTCAGCGCCGGCGGCGTATCCAGGTAGATGCGGTCGTAGTCGTCGGCCAGTTCGTCGAGCAGTTTGCGCAGCTTGTTGATCTTGTGCTTCTGCTCGAGCTTGGGCTGCAGGTCGGCCAGTTCGGGACTGGCGGTGACGATATGCAGGTTGTCAAACGGCGTCTCGTAGATGTCGACCTTGCCCTTGCGGCTGAAAGGCCCGGACGAGAGCGTCTGCTTGAAGAAGTCGGCGATGCCCACCGGGAGATCCTCGCCGGTCAGGCCGGTGAGATAGTGGGTGGAGTTGGCCTGGGCATCGAGGTCCACCAGCAAAGTGCGGTAGCCCTCCGCTGCGCTCACTGCCGCCAGGTTGCAGGCGATGCTGGACTTGCCGACCCCGCCCTTCTGATTGAACACCACACGCCGCATGAGCCATCCCTCCAGGAACCAATCGAGTGCCGATGGATTCTATGCAAAGCCCATGACAAGGGCGAGCACCGTCATCGCTCTCGACCGCTCGGCGGGACCTCGCGATTCAAGCAAGCTTCGTAACAATCACAACGGTAAATTGCGACACGTCCAATGCCTTTGTAAGCAAAAGTTTGCTTGACACCCGCGTGACCCGGATAATGCCAGCATTGCGCCATGGCACGTGTCGACGAAGCCCTTGGTGATCCAAGGATGACCATTTGCCGACAGGGATGCCCACAAGGGCCTGAAAGAGCTCGCAGCGTGATTCAATTCAATATCGACCAGTGGAGCGCCTGGGCCCCGGGCGTGTCCACGATCGCAGACTGGCAGAGCTGGGTGCGGGAAGAGCGCCTTCCTGACCTCGCCGCCCAACCGGATGTCGCCTTTCTCCCCGCCCTGCAGCGCCGCCGCCTGAGCCCGCTGGCGCGCATGGTATTCAGCGTGGCCTGGCCCCTGGCCGACGGGCGGTCGCCGATGCCGCTGATCTTCGTCTCGCGCCACGGTGAAACCGGCAGAAGCCTGGAACTGCTGCGCGAACTCGCCGTCGAACAACCACTATCACCGACCCAGTTCAGCCTGTCCGTGCACAACGCGGTGATCGGCCTGTGGTCGATCCTGCGGCAGGACACCAGCGAAATGACGGCGATCGCCGGCGAACGGGACGGCTTCGAGCACGGCCTGCTGGAAGCTGCCGCGCTGCTCGCCGACGGCGCGCCGGAAGTCCTGCTGGTGGTGACCGAGGCGCCGGTGCCGGAGCTCTACGCGCCGTGGGTCGACGATGTGCCGTTCCCCTACGCCGTGGGCCTGCGCCTGACGGCCGGCCATGACTGGTCGCTGGAGCTCGCGGAAAACGGCACGGCCCTTGCTCCGCCGTCACACCCCAATGCCCTGAACCTGGTGCGCGCGCTGATCGAGCACACCGGCCTGATCCACCACCCCTGGAAGAAGCGCCTATGGACCTGGCAACGCAACCACTGAGCAAGCGCGCCGACGCTTGGCTGTGGCGCCTGTTCGCCACCGGCATGTGCTTCGCCATCTTCGGCATCGGCGGCCTGTTGCTGCGGGTACTGGTGTTCCCGCTGCTGGCCCTGCTGCCCGGCGACGCCCTGCGCCGTCGCACCCGCGCACGCCGTACGGTCAGCCGGCTGTTCTGGCTGTTCGTGCAGATCATGCACCGCAGCGGTGTACTGACCTACGAAGTAGAAGGCATCGAGCGTCTGGGTCGACCAGGGCAAATGGTGATCGCCAACCACCCCTCGCTGATCGACGTGGTCTTTCTCATCGGCCTGATCCGCAACGCCAACTGCGTGGTCAAGCAGAGCCTGTTCGACAACCCCTTCACCCGTGGCCCGGTGACGGCGGCACAGTACATCAGCAACAACGGCAGCATGGACATGTTCGACGAGGCCGTGGAGGCCCTGCAGCAGGGCCAGACCCTGATCGTGTTCCCCGAGGGCACCCGCACCACGCCCGGCCAGGCCCCCGAATTCCATCGCGGCGCGGCGTCCATCGCCCTGCGCGGCGCCAGCGTCATTACACCGGTGACCATCACCGTCACCCCGACCACCCTGACCAAGGCCGAGCCCTGGTACAGCATTCCCACCCGCCGCGTGCATTTCCGGCTGCGCGTCGGCGACGACCTGGCCCCCCAGGTCTTTGCCAGCCAGGGCCCCGCCCCGGCGGCCTCGCGCCGGCTCAATGCCTTCCTGCACCAGCATTTCACCAAGGAGCTCGCAAGAGATGAGCGATCTGCAACTGGAGATTAAACAGCTGATCATCGACGCCCTCGGCCTCGAAGATATCGGCCCTGATGACATCGGCGCCGACGACGCGCTGTTCGGCGACGGCCTCGGCCTGGACTCGGTCGACGCCCTGGAACTGGGCCTGGCCATCCAGAAACGCTACGGCATCAAGATCGATGCCGATGCCAAGGACACCCGCCAGCACTTTGCCAACGTGGCGAGCCTGGCCGCCTTCGTGACCGCCCAGAAAGCCGCCTGAGATCGCCGACCATGCAAACCCGTGAGGACATTTTCAACACCCTGCGCGACGCTCTGGTCGAGCTGTTCGAGCTGGAACCGGAGCAGGTCAGCCTCGAGGCCAACCTCTACCAGGACCTGGAGATCGACAGCATCGATGCCGTCGACCTGATCGACCACCTGAAGCGCCAGACCGGCAAGAAGATCGCCGCCGAGGAATTCAAGTCGGTGCGCACCGTCGGCGATGTGGTCGAAGCGGTCTATCGCCTGGCCAATCCATGACACGCCTGGTCGGGCTCGGCCTGTTGCTGGCCGGGCTGCTCTACCCGTTCGCCATCTACTTCGGCATCGATCACCTGTCGCCGAAGTTCTTTGCGCTGCTGCTCGGCGGCCTGTGGTTCGCCCGCAGCCTGGGCAGCGGGCAACGCCCCGGCCAACGCTGGATGGCATTGGCCGCCGTGGCCTTCTGCATGTTGCTGTGGTTCTTCAATGAGCCGCACCTGCTGCGCTGGTACCCGGTACTGATCAGCACGGGACTCCTGAGCCTGTTCGCCCTCAGCCTGAAATTCGGCCCACCGCTGGTGGAGCGCCTGGCGCGCCTGCGCGAGCCGGAGCTGCCGCCCCACGCGGTGCGCTACACCCGCCGGGTGACCCAGGCCTGGGTACTGTTTTTCCTCGGCAACGGCCTGATCGCCGCGGCCCTCACCCTGTGGGCGCCGCTGGCCTGGTGGACGCTGTACAACGGCCTGATTTCCTACCTGCTGATGGGCGTGCTGTTCGCCGTCGAGTGGCTGGTACGGCAGCGGGTCAGAGGTCAAGGATGAAACCGATTTCCCTCGCCCGGCTGCTGCCGGAGCTGCCCGCCGAGCGCACGCTGGCCCTGGAGCCAACGCTGCTCGCCAGCGACTTCCTCGGGCGCGTCTGCTGCGTTGCGGGCGCCCTGCGCCAACGCAATGCCCTGCGCGTGGCGATCCACCTGGAAGACGCCGCCGAACTGGCCATCGCCCTGTACGCAGCCTGGCTTGCCGGCACCGAAGCCGTGCTGCCCGCGGACAATCTCGCCCACAGCCGCGAGCGTCTTGCCGCGCGGATCGACGCCTGGATCGGCGATCAGCCCGGCGACCTGCTGCTGGCCGACCTGAACGGCCCTGAACTGGCGCCCGCCACGCTCGACCTCGACGCCTGCCGCCTGGTGCTCAGCACCTCCGGTTCCACCGGCGAGCCCAAGCTGATCGGCAAGTCCCTGCGCCAGCTGAGCAACGAAGTGCAGGTGCTGGAAAACCTCTGGGGCGACGAACTGGGCGATGCACGCATCCTCGGCAGCGTCGCCGCGCAGCACATCTACGGCCTGTTGTTCCGCGTGCTCTGGCCGCTGTCCGCCGGCCGCGCCTTCCTGCGCCGTCAGATCGCCTTCCCCGAAGACCTGCAGCGCCTGAGCCTCGCCCAGCCGCGCTTCACCTGGGTCGGTAGCCCGGCGCTGCTCAAGCGCATGGGCGACAACCTCGACTGGCCGGCGCTGCGTCCGGTGGTGCGGGTATTCTCCTCCGGCGGCCCGCTGCCGGCCGAGGCCGGCCACCTGCTGCACGAACGCCTCGGCCAGGCCGCCACGGAAATCTACGGTAGCTCCGAGACCGGCGGTATCGCCTGGCGCCAGGGCGGCCAGCTGTGGCAGCCGTTCGAGGGGGTGAACCTGAGCCAGGACGAGCACGGCGCGCTGCGCATCGAGTCGACTTACCTGCCGCCCGGCGAGACTGAGCAGACCGCCGACGCCGCACGCCTGTGCGCCGACGGTCGCTTCGAGCTGCTGGGCCGGCTCGACCGCATCGTCAAGCTGGAAGAGAAACGCATCTCCCTGCCGCAACTGGAAGCAGCCCTGGCGAAGCACCCCTTCGTCAGCGAAGCGCGCCTGGGCGTGGTGCAGGAGAACCGCGCCAGCCTCGGCGCACTGGTCGCCCTGAGCGACGCCGGCCTGCATGAGCTGCGCAACGGCGGCCGCCGCGCGCTGACCCAGCGCCTGCGCGAACACCTCGCCGACCACTGCGAAGCCCTCGCCCTGCCGCGCCGCTGGCGCCTGCTGCGACGCCTGCCGGGCAATGCTCAGGGCAAGCTGCCGCAAAGCCTGGTGGACGAACTGCTGCACGCGCCGCGCAGCCGCGATCCCGACGTACTGACGCACAACGTGGTGGACGGCGAACAGCACTTCCAGCTGGAAATCCCCCTGGACCTCGCCTACTTCCCCGGCCACTTCCCCAAGGCTCCCGTGCTGCCGGGCGTGGTGCAGGTGCAATGGGCGCAGCAACTGGGCCGCCAGGTCTTCGACCTGCCGCCACGCTTCGGCGGCATGGAAGTGCTGAAGTTCCAGCAACTGCTGCGGCCGGGCGATCTCTGCCGGTTGGCCCTGCGCTGGGACGCCGAGCGCGGCAAGCTGTATTTCGCCTTCACCCGTGGCGAGGCCGCCTGCTCCTCCGGGCGCATCCTGCTGGGGACGGACGCATGAGCACGCGCCCTTGCGCCGTGATCCCGGTGTACAACCACGAGCACGCCCTGCCCCAGGTGGTCGCTGAACTGCTCGCCAGCGGGCTGCCCTGCGTGCTGGTCGACGACGCCTCCAGCCGCGCGTGCGCAGCGGTGATGGACCAGCTCGCCGAAGGCCGCGACACGTATCTGGTGCGCCTGCCGGTGAACCAGGGCAAGGGCGGCGCGGTGATGGCCGGTCTGCGCGAAGCGGCGCGCCTGCACTTCACCCACGCGCTGCAGGTGGACGCCGACGGCCAGCATGACCTGGGCGACGTGCAGCGCTTCCTCGGCGCGTCGCGCGAGCACCCCACGGCGCTGATCTGCGGCTACCCGCAGTACGACGAGAGTGTGCCCAAGGGCCGCCTCTACGCGCGCTACCTGACCCACGTCTGGGTGTGGATCAACAGCCTGTCGCTGTCGATCCGCGACGGCATGTGCGGCTTCCGCGTCTACCCGCTCGCACCCACGCTGCAACTGATCGACGGCACCAGGCTGGGCAAGCGCATGGATTTCGACCCGGAAATCCTCGTCCGCCTGGCCTGGCGCAACCAGCCGATGCAGTGGCTGCCGACCCGTGTGCATTACCCGCTCGATGGCCTCTCGCACTTCCGCCTGTTCCACGACAACGCGCTGATCTCCTCCATGCATGCCCGGCTGTTCGTCGGCATGCTCTGGCGCTCGCCGGCGATCCTCTGGCGCCGCCTGCGGAGCGCCGCGTGAGCGCGCAGCACTGGGCGCAACAGCGCGAGCGCGGCAGCCTGCTGCTGATGCGCTTCACCGCCTGGGCGGCGCGTACCCTCGGGCGGCGCCTGCTGTCACCGCTGCTGCACCTGATCGTGCTGTATTTCTTCCTCTTCGGTGCTCGTGCCCGCGGCGCCGTCCGCGAGTACCAGCAGCGCCTCGCGCAGCACAGCGATGACGCTTCGCTGCGCCCGAGCACCGGCCGTGTATTCGGCCAGTTCATGGCCTTTGCCGACGCCATCCTCGACAAGCTCGATGTCTGGGCGGGCCGCCTGGACATCTCGTCCATCGAACTGAGCGATCCACACAACCTGCGCGCACAGCTGCGCAGCGGCCGTGGCCAGCTGCTGGTGGGCGCGCACCTGGGCAACCTCGAAGTCTGCCGCGCGCTGGCCGAGCTGGGCGAAAAGGTGCGCATGAACGTGCTGGTGCACACCCGCCACGCCGAGCAGTTCAACCAGCTGCTGGGCGAGTCCGGCGCCAGCCACCTGCGGCTGATCCAGGTGAGCGAGCTGGACCCGGCGATCATGCTGCAACTGTCCCAGCGCCTGGACGCAGGCGAGTGGCTGGCGATCGCCGGCGACCGCATTCCGCTGCACGGCGGACGCAACGTCGAGGTCGACTTCCTTGGCGCCCCTGCCGCCTTCCCGCAGGGGCCCTGGCTCCTCGCCGGGCTGCTGCAGTGCCCGGCCAACCTGATGTTCTGCCTGAAGGAAGAAGGCCGCTACCGCGTGCACCTGGAGCCGTTCGCCGAGCGCATCCAGTGGCGCCGCAGCGACCGCGCCGAGGTCCTGAAACACTGGACCCAGCGCTATGCCCAACGCCTGGAACACTACTGCCTGCGCGCGCCGCAGCAGTGGTTCAACTTCTACCCGTTCTGGAAAGCCCATGACGACAACCATTGAAGCGCCGGTTTTCGGCCAAGGCCACCTGAGCATCGAACAGATCGTCGCCCTCGCCGAGCGCCGCGTCGCCAGCCGCCTGGACGACGACAGCGACTTCCGCGCGCGGATCGCCCGCGGCGCGCAGTTTCTCGACACCCTGCTGGACAGGGAAGGCGTGATCTACGGCGTCACCACCGGCTATGGCGACTCCTGCGTGGTGGCTGTGCCGCTGGAGCACGTCGAGGCGCTGCCACAGCATCTGTTCACCTTCCACGGCTGCGGACTGGGCAAGCTGCTGGAGCCGGCCGCCGTGCGCGCCTTGCTCGCCGCGCGCCTGCGCTCGCTGAGCCACGGGGTATCCGGGGTGCGCCTGGAGCTGCTGGAGCGCCTGCACGCCTTCATCGAGCACGACATCCTGCCGCTGATCCCCGAAGAAGGCTCGGTGGGCGCCAGCGGCGATCTCACCCCGCTGTCCTACGTCGCCGCCACCCTCGCCGGCGAGCGCGACGTGCTGTGGCGCGGCGCACGTCGCAGCGCCGCCGACGTCCACGCCGAGCTGGGCTGGCAGCCGCTGGTGCTGCGTCCCAAGGAAGCACTGGCACTGATGAACGGCACGGCAGTGATGACCGGCCTGGCCTGCCTCGCGTACGTCCGCGCCGACTACCTGCTCAAGCTCGCCACACGCATCACCGCGATGAACGTGATCGCCCTGCAGGGCAACCCGGAACACTTCGACGAGCGCCTGTTCGCCGCCAAGCCGCACCCGGGGCAGATGCAGGTGGCCGCGTGGATTCGCCAGGACCTTGCCATCGACGCACCGACGCCGCCGCTGCACCGCCTGCAGGACCGCTACTCGCTGCGCTGCGCACCCCACGTGCTTGGGGTGCTGGCCGACAGCCTGGGCCTGCTGCGGCAGTTCATCGAAATCGAGCTGAACAGCGCCAACGACAACCCGATCATCGACGCCGAGGACGAGCGCGTGCTCCACGGCGGGCACTTCTATGGCGGGCACATCGCCTTCGCCATGGACAGCCTGAAGAACCTCGTGGCCAACGTCGCCGACCTGCTCGACCGGCAGCTCGCGCTGCTGGTCGACACCCGCTACAACCACGGCCTGCCGAGCAACCTCTCGGGGGCGCCGGCCGACCGCGCGATGATCAACCACGGTTTCAAGGCCGTGCAGATCGGCGCCAGCGCGTGGACCGCCGAAGCGCTGAAAAACACCCTGCCGGCCAGCGTGTTCTCGCGGTCCACCGAGTGCCACAACCAGGACAAGGTGAGCATGGGCACCATCGCCGCGCGCGATGCCCTGCGCACCCTGGAGCTGACCGAACAGGTCGCCGCCGCCACCCTGCTGGCCGCGCAACAGGGTGTCTGGCTGCGCGGTGGCGAAGCCGGTGCGCGCCCGCTGCCGGCGCCGCTGGGCGGCATGCACGAGCGGCTCGGCCAGGACTTCCCGCCACTGATCGAGGACCGCGCCCTGGAAGGCGAACTGCGCCTGTGTCTGGAACGCATCCGCGCGCGCCACTGGGGGCTCTATGCGTAAGGCCGGGGTGCTGCAGGCCGAGGTGGAAATCCTCGTGCCGTTCTTCGACGTGGACATGATGGAAGTGGTCTGGCACGGCCACTACGTCAAATACCTGGAAGTCGCGCGCTGCGCCCTGCTCGACAAGCTCGACCACAACTACTCGCAGATGCGCGAGGCCGGCTACGCCTGGCCGGTGATCGACCTGCAGCTGCGCTACGTGCGCGGCGCGCGCTTCGGCCAGCGCATCAGCGTGCGCGCCGACCTGGTGGAGTGGGAGAACCGCCTGAAGATCAACTACCTGATCAGCGACGCCGGG
Organism: uncultured Pseudomonas sp.; assembly: GCA_966191535.1. Taxonomy (GTDB): domain Bacteria; phylum Pseudomonadota; class Gammaproteobacteria; order Pseudomonadales; family Pseudomonadaceae; genus Pseudomonas. The sequence continues at coordinate 19,981 of CBIGPF010000036.1, forward strand.
ACCGGCGAGCGCCTGACCCGCGCCAGCAGCACCCAGGTAGCCGTGGAGATCGCCAGCCGCGAGATGCAGATGGCCTCGCCCGCCGTGTTCATCGATGCCGTGCAGCGCGCGCTGGAGGCCGAAGCATGCTGAAGCGCGCCCTGCTGGTCTGCGGTCTGCTGACGCTTTTCATCAAGAGCATCCCTCTGGCCCACGCCTTCGACCTGCCGCAACTGGCCGCGCAGCTCGGCAAGCCGGCGGTGGTGCGCGGCGAGTTCGTCCAGGAGAAGCACCTGCGCTCGCTGCCGCAGCCGCTGGTGAGCAAGGGCCACTTCGTCCTCGCCAAGCAGCACGGCCTGCTCTGGCTGCTGCAGACACCACTCAAGCAGGACTACCGCATCGACGACAAGGGCATCGCCCGGCGCGATGCCAACGGCTGGCAGCAACTGCCGCAGCGCAGCGCCAGCGCGCAGCAGAACCGCCTGTTCCTCGCCGTACTGGAAGGCGACAGCAGCGGTTTGCAGCGCGACTTCGACCTCGCGCTCCGTGGCGAGGCGAACGACTGGACACTCACCCTGACGCCGCGCGCCGTGCTGCTCAAGCAGATCTTCGACAGCATCGAGATCGCCGGCGGCGAGCTGGTGCAGCGCATCGAGCTGCACGAAGCCCAAGGCGACCGCACCGTGCTGCGCATGACCAGCAGCCAGCCCGGCGACAACCTGACCGATGCGGAGCGCAGCGACTTTGCCCGCTGAGCGGCCGCAGTGGCTACCGCGCCTGGTGATCGCCGGGCTGCTGGCGCTGCTCGCCCTCGCCGCCTGGCAATGGCGCGGCGCCGCGCCGCTGAGCACCGACTTGCTGGAACTGGTGCCCGGCGGCAGCCGTGATGCCCTGCAGAAGCAGGCCGAGCAGCGCATGCAGGAGCCGCTCAACCGCGAGCTTCTGGTGCTGGTCGGCTACCCCGAGCGCGACACTGCCATTGCCCACGCCCGCGAACTGGCCGAGCGCTGGCAAGCCAGCGGCCTCTACGAGAAGGTGCAGTGGGGCGTGCAAGCCGACTTGCCGGCCCTGCGTGAACAACTGCGCGGCGGCCGCCTCGCGTTGCTCAATGCCGACGACCGCCGCCAGCTCGCCGATGAGCCGGCGGCCTTCGTCCAGCAACGCGTCGAACAACTTTTCGACCCCTTCTCCGGCTTTGGCCTGTTGCCCAACGACCAGGACTGGTTCGGCCTGGCTTTGCGCATCCAGCACCACCAGCCGCTGACGGCCAAGGTGCAGCTGGACATCGGCAGCGGCGCACTGGTCGCCGACGACGACGGGCACAGCTGGGTACTGCTGCGCGCGCGTACTCGCGCCGATGCCTTCGACATGAACCTGCCGCGCGCCGTGGCCGCGCAGGTCGACGAGGCGCGCCAGCAACTGGCTGCCGATGGCGGACAGGTCGTCGCTGCCAGCGGCCTGCTCTATGCCGCCGACGGACAGCGCCAGGCCAGCCGCGAAATGACCTGGGTTGGCGGTGGTGCCGCACTGGGCACTCTGCTCCTACTGCTGCTCGCCTTCCGTCGTGCGCGCGCGTTGCTGGCCTTCCTGCCGGTGCTGGTCGGCGTGCTCGCCGGCGCCACCGCGTGCATCGCGCTGTTCGGCACGATCAACCTGCTCACCCTGGTCCTCGGCGCCAGCCTGATCGGCGTGGCTTCGGATTACCCGCTGCACTACCTGTCGAAGGCCTGGACTGCCACTCCTTGGCAACCCTGGCGCGCGCTGAAACTCAGCCAGCGCGGGCTGTTCCTCAGCCTCGCCACCAACCTGATCGGCTACCTCGCCCTGGCCTGCACACCGTTCCCGGCGCTGACCCAGGTGGCGACCTTTTCGGTGGCCGGCCTGCTCGCCGCCTACCTGTGCGTGATCGGCCTGCTGCCGCTCCTGCTGCGCGGCAACGCCGTCGCACCGCAACCGCTGCTGTTGGTACTCGGCGAGCGTCTGATCGCCATGCGCCGCTCCCTGCTCCAGCGCACCGGCAGTTGGCCGCTGCTCGCGGTGGTCGCGCTGTTCTGCGCCGGCGGGCTGTGGCAACTGCAGGTGAAGAACGACCTGCGCCAATGGCTGGGCGCCAAGCCGCAATTGCTCAGCGAGGCCCAGGCCGCCGCACGCATCACCGGCTACCAGCCCACCAGCCAGTTCTTCCTGGTGCGCGCCGCCGATGAAACCCGGTTGCTGCAACGCCAGGCCGAACTGGCCGCGCGGCTGGACAAACTGGTCGCCTCCGGCCAGCTCAAGGGCTATCTCGCACTCAACCAGTTGCTCGCCACCGCGCAGCAGCAACAGCAGGCCCGCGAGGCCCTGCGCCAACTGCCGCAACACTGGCAGGCGCTGATCGACCTGGGCATTCCACAGGCCGCGCTGCAGGCCGAACTGGAGCAGCTGGAACAGCTTCCGCCGCAGTCCCTCGATCAGGCTCTGCAAGGCCCGCTGGGCGAGCCCTGGCGGCCGTTGTGGCTGGGCACGGTGGACGGTGGCGTGGCCGGGCTGGTGAGCCTGCAGGGCCTGTCCGACGCAGGCGTGCTGGCCGAGCAGGCCAAGGGGCTGGAAGGCGTGCAACTGGTCGACCGTCTCGGTGAGCTGAACCGCCTGTTCGCCGCGACCCAGGTCAGCGCCACCGAACTCAAGCTGCTGTCCTGCGTGCTGATCTTTGCCCTGCTGCTCAAGCCCTTCGGTCCGCGCGGTGCCCTGCGCATCGTCCTGCTGCCGCTGCTGGCGGCCCTGTGCAGCCTTTCCAGCCTCGGCTGGCTGGGCCAGCCGCTGACCCTGTTCAGCCTGTTCGGCCTGCTGCTGGTCACCGCCATCGGCGTGGATTACACGATCCTCATGCGCGAACGCGTCGGCGGTGCTGCCGTCAGCCTGGTCGGCGTGCTGCTGGCGGCCATCACTACCTGGCTGTCGTTCGGCCTGCTGGCCCTGTCGGCCACGCCGGTGATCAGCAACTTCGGCCTGGCCGTGGGCCTGGGCCTGGCATTCTGTTTCCTGTTCTGCCCCTGGGCGGAAGAAAGCACCCGAGAAGGAGCTCCGGCATGCTGACGATCCTCTTCTGGCTGGCCATGCCGCCGCTATTCGCGCTGGCCGTGGCCGGCGGACGTCGCCTGCACCTGCTTCCCATCGTCAGCCAGTTGCTGGTGGCCGGCCTGCTCCTGCCGCTGCTGTTCATCGTGCTGCAGGACCAGGGCTTCGAGGTGCGCACGCTGGTCACCGCGGCCTGGCTACGGCCGCTCTACGACATCGCTTTCGCGCTGCTGCTGGGGCATATCCTGAGTGACGTGATCGACCTCGACGTCAGCCGCCAGAGCCTGAAGATCGCCCTCCCCAGCTTCGCCGTGCCGCTGGCCTGCGGCATGGCCAGCGCCTGGTGGTTGCTGGGTGTGCGCGAGGGCATGAGCGTGCTGGGCATCGGCCTGCTGTTCTCGATCACCGCGATCCCGGTGCTCTACCTGTTCCTGCGCAACATCGATTACCCCGAGGACGCCACCCGCCGCCTGATGCATGCGGCGGTGCTGATGGACCTGTGGTGCTGGAGCCTGTTCGGCCTGGCCCAGGGCAGCAGCGACCCGTCCAGGCTGGTGTGGCCGCTGCTGGCCGGCACGGCGCCACTGCTGCTGCGGCTGCTCGGCGTGCGCCAGCACCTGGCCTACAGCCTGCCGCTCTTCGGCCTGATGATCGCCTTCCAGCACTGGCACCTGAACACCCTGGTGTTCGCCATCACCTGGCTGATGGCCCAGGCCACGGTGCGCCAGCCGTTCCGCCTGCCGCTGTCGGTCAAGGCAGCGCAAATGCTGCAGAACACCCTGCTGGTGCCGCTGGTGCTGGCCTTCGGCATCCTGCAGATCGATTTCCACCACGCACTCTCCGGCTACTCCTGGCTGTACCTCGGCGCGCTGCTGGTGCTGCCGGTGATCAGCAAGCTGGCCGGCAGCTGGCTCGGCCTGCGCTGGGCGCTGCCGGGCGCGAGCCTCCCCGAGTTGTGGAAGGAAAGCCTGTTGCTGAACATTCGCGGGCTGACCGAGATCGTCTTCCTGAACCTGTTGTTCCAGCAGGGGCACATCGACTCGCTGCTGTATTTCAGCCTGCTGCTGATGAGCCTGTTCGCCACCCTGCTGCCCGCTCTCTGCGGCGTGCGCCGCCCGCGCGCCGCCACCATTTCCCAGCCTGATTCCCAGGATCACACCCCGGCAAGGAGCCCTTCCGATGTCCTGCGCTGAACTGCAACAGAGAACCGTCGTCGTCATCGGCGCGGGCCCATCCGGCGCCATCGCCGCCGCCCTGCTCACGCGCAAGGGCCACGACGTGCTCGTGCTGGAGCGCCAGCGCTTCCCGCGCTTCTCCATCGGCGAGAGCCTGCTGTCGCACTGCCTGGACTTCGTCGAGGAAGCCGGGATGCTCGACGCGGTGCTCGCCGCCGGCTTCCAGATCAAGCACGGCGCCGCCTTCGGCTGGGGCGAGCGCTACACCGCGTTCGACTTCCGCGACAAGTTCACCGAAGGCAAGGGCACGACCTTCCAGGTCCAGCGTGCGCGCTTCGACCAGTTGCTGGCCGACCAGGCCGCGCTGCAGGGCGTGGAAATCCGCTACGAGGAAGAGATCATCGGCGCCGATTTCGACGGCGACTGCCCGCGCCTGCGGGTACGCCGCCTGGATGGCAGCGAGTACGAGGTTGAGTGCGCCTTCGTCCTCGACGCCAGCGGCTACGGCCGCGTGCTGCCGCGCCTGCTCGACCTCGAGGCGCCGTCGGGTTTCCCGGTACGTCGCGCGGTGTTCACCCACATCGAGGACCGCATCGACGCACCGCACTTCGACCGCGAGAAGATCCTCATCAGCATCCATCCCGAAGAGCGCGGCATCTGGTACTGGACCATCCCCTTCAGCGACGGCCGCACCTCCATCGGCGTGGTCGCCGAAGACCGTCACTTCGAGGGCAGTCTGGATGACCTGGACGCCTGCCTGAAGGACTTCTTCGCGGCCGCCCCGAATCTGCGTCCGCTGCTGAAGAACGCCGTGTGGGACACCCCGGCACGCACCCTCGGCGGCTACTCGGCAAACGTGAAGCGTCTGGCCGGGCCGGGCTTCGCCCTGCTGGGCAACGCAGCGGAATTCCTCGACCCGGTATTCTCCTCCGGCGTCACCATCGCCATGCGCTCCTCCAGCATGGCGGCGAACCTGCTCGATCGTCAGCTCAAGGGCGAGACGGTGGATTGGGAAAGTGACTTCGCCCAGCCACTCAAGCGCGGCGTGGACACCTTCCGCGCCTACGTGGAGGGCTGGTACGACGGCAGCTTCCAGGACGTTATCTTCTACGAGAAGGCCACCCCGGAAATCCGCCGGATGATCTGCTCGATCCTCGCCGGCTACGCCTGGGACACGCGCAATCCCTTCGTCGCCGAACCGCAGCGTCGCCTGCGGGTGCTCTCCGAAATCTGCGCCAGCCAAGGACAAGGACTGTCATGACCCGCCCCGCCTCCACCTACGTCGAAGAAACCCGCTTCGGATTCTGGTTCCTGCAAAGCCACACCTGGCAGCACCATGTGCTGCGCGTGGCGATCAACGACCTGAAGCGCCTGGTCAGCTGGGACATCCCGGATCGCCCGGTGCTGCTGGACGCCGGCTGCGGCCAGGGCCGCTCGTTCCGCCTGCTGCGCGATGCATTCAAGCCCGGGCGCATGATCGGGCTGGACGCCGACCCGCACAGCCTCGACTGCTCGGCCGTCGAAGCCGCGCGGGAGAATATCGAGGTCGAACTGAACTGCGCCGACTGCGCCGACCTGATGCTGCCTTCGGCCAGCGTCGACATCCTGTTCTGCCACCAGACCTTCCACCACCTGGTCGAGCAGGAGCGTGCGCTGCAGGAATTCTGGCGCGTGCTCAAGCCGGGCGGCCTGCTGCTGTTCGCCGAGTCCACCGAGGCGTACATCGATACCTGGGTGATCCGCTGGTTCTTCCGCCACCCGATGCACGTGCAGAAGAGCGCCGCACAGTACCTGCAGATGCTCCGCGAACAGGGCTTCGAGTTCAGCGAGAAGAACGTCTCCTACCCCTACCTGTGGTGGAGCCGCGCCAGGGACTTCGGCCTGCTGGAGCGCTGGGGCCTGCGCAAGGCGAAGCCGTTCGGCCAGCGCGAGGAAACCCTGGTCAACTGCGTGGTGCGCAAGCCACTGGAGAAGCAACCCGCATGATCCGCTGGCTGAGTCTCGCCTGCCTCCTGCTGCTGGCCGGTTGCGCCCAGCATGCGCCGCTGCCGTCCGGCCTGCCCGCACTGGCGACGCCGATGCAGCTGCATATCCAGCGCGAACAGGCGAGCGCCAGCCAACCGGCCACGCAGGACTGGCTGCTGGTCATCCAGCAGGAAGGCGCGACGCTGCGCTGGTCGCTCATGGACCCGCTGGGCATCCCGCAGTCGCGCCAGCTGCTGCGTGATGGACAATGGCACAACGACGGCCTGCTGCCGCCCAACCCGGAAGCCCGCGAACTCTTCGCCGTGCTGCTGTTCGCCCTCACGCCGGACGACGAGCTCGCCACGCGCTACCAGGCCGCGGATTACCGGCTGGAGGGCAATGCACGCCAGTTGCAGCAACGCTGGAAGGTCTCCTACCGTTCGGCGCAGGCATTCACCCTCGAAGCCGCCGACCTGCGTTACCAGGTGACGCCCCTGAACACCGAGAGTGTCGCGCCATGAACGCCACCTACCTGAACGAGCTGGGCCTGATCTGCGCGCTGGGCAATGACTGCCGCGAAGTCGCTGCCGCGTTGCTGGCAGGCGAATCCGCCGGCATGCAGGTGCAGGCCGGCTGGGTGCCGGGCAGGAGCCTGCCGGTGGGCACGGTGAAAGCACGCCTGGCGGCGATTCCCGACAAGCGCCACGACACCCGCAACAACCGCCTGCTGCTGGCCGCCGCGACCCAGATCGATCCGGCCATCCGCGCGGCCATCCAGCGCTACGGCGCAGCGCGCATCGCGGTGGTACTGGGCACCAGCACCTCGGGCATCCAGGAAACCACCCAGGGCATTCGTCATCACCACCTGCACAAGCAGTTGCCCGAAGGTTTCCACTACGCGCACCAGGAGCTGGCGGACCCGGCGGTCTACCTTGCCGCACACTACGAGCTGGCCGGGCCCACCTACGTGATTTCCACCGCCTGCACCTCCAGCGGCCGCGCCCTGCAGAGCGCGCGCCGGCTGCTGAACCTGGGGCTGTGCGATGCCGTCCTGTGCGGCGGCGTCGACAGCCTGTGCGAGCTGACGCTCAACGGCTTCGGCTCGCTGGAGGCCGTCTCGGATGAGCGCTGCAACCCGTTCTCGGTGAACCGCAAGGGCATCAACATCGGCGAAGGCGCTGCGCTGTTCCTGATGACCCGCGAGCCCGGCCAGGTGGCCTTGCTCGGTGCCGGGGCCAGCTCCGACGCCCATCACATCTCCGCCCCCGAGCCTGAAGGCCGAGGTGCCCGCGACGCGATGCGCAAGGCGTTGGCCGAAGCAGAACTGAGCGCCGGGCAGATCGCCTACCTGAACCTGCACGGCACCGCGACCACGCACAACGACGCCATGGAAAGCCTCGCCGTCAGCGCCGAGTTCCCCCTCGGTGTGCCCTGCTCCTCGACCAAGCCGCTGTCCGGGCATACCCTCGGCGCCGCCGGCGCGCTCGAAGCGGCCTTCTGCTGGCTGCTGCTGGGCGAGCACAATCCGCATCGTCGCCTGCCGCCGCAACGCTGGGATGGCATCGCCGACCCGCAGTTGCCGGCGCTGCAACTGGTGAGCGACCACGCACCACAACTGCCGGCCAAAGGCCCGCGCTACCTGATGAGCAATTCGTTCGCCTTCGGCGGCAACAACATCAGCCTGATCCTGGGCGAGATGAGCAACGATTCTGGAGTGACCCGATGATCGACTGGCCGATCGCTTCCCTGCTGCCGCACGCGGGCGACATGATCCTGATCGACGAAGTGCTCGACTTCGGCGACGAGGACATCCGCACGCGTCTCACGGTGCGGCCGGGCGGCCTGTTCAACGAAGCCGACGGCAGCCTGCCGGCCTGGGTCGGCGTGGAGCTCATGGCGCAGAGCGTCGCCGCCTACGCCGGGTGCCAGGCGCGCTCGCGCGGCGAGCCGGTGGAGCTGGGTTTCCTGCTCGGTACCCGCCAGTACCAGTGCGACGTGGCGAGCTTCCCCGTCGGCGCGCAACTGACAATCCATGCCATCCGCACCCTGCAGGACGACAACGGCATGGGCGTTTTCGAATGCCATCTGGAAGGGCCGGGAATCAAGGCGCTCGCGCGCCTGACCGTGTTCCGCCCGCCAGAGGTTGCCAGCTACCTACAAGAACCTTCTCTCGCTGATCAAAAAACCGAGAACCGAGAGCCGAAAGAGCCAAGTGTATGACTGATTCTATCCTCGTAACCGGCTCCAGCCGTGGCATCGGCCGCGCCATCGCCCTTCGCCTGGCCCAGGCCGGCTTCGATCTGGTGCTGCACTGCCGCAGCGGCCGCACCGACGCCGAGGCCGTGCAGGCCGACATCCAGGCACTGGGCCGCAGCGCCCGCGTGCTGCAATTCGACGTGGCCGACCGCGACGCCGCGCGCAGCGTCCTCGAAGCCGATGTGGAAGCCCACGGCGCCTACTACGGCGTGGTGTGCAACGCCGGCCTGACCCGCGACGGCGCCTTCCCGGCGCTCACCGAGGACGACTGGGACCAGGTGCTGCGCACCAACCTCGACGGTTTCTACAACGTCCTGCACCCGGTGATCATGCCGATGATCCGCCGCCGCCAGCCGGGGCGCATCGTCTGCATCACCTCGGTATCCGGGCTGATCGGCAACCGCGGCCAGGTCAACTACAGCGCCTCGAAAGCCGGCGTGATCGGCGCCGCCAAGGCTCTGGCCATCGAGCTGGGCAAACGAAAAATAACCGTGAACTGCGTGGCGCCGGGATTGATCGACACCGCGATGCTCGACGAGCAGGTGCCGGTGGAGGAAATCCTCAAGATGATCCCCGCCCAGCGCATGGGCACCCCGGAAGAAGTCGCCGGCGCGGTGAATTTCCTGATGTCGGCCGAGGCCGGCTACATCACCCGCCAGGTGCTGGCGGTCAACGGAGGGCTGTGCTGATGAAGCGCGTCGTCATCACCGGCATGTCCGGCATCACCTCGCTGGGCTCGGACTGGGCGAGCATCGAGGCGAACTTCAGCGCCAACCACAGCGGTATCCGTCGCATGGACGACTGGGATCGCTTCACCGAGCTCAACACCCGCCTGGCCGGCCCGGTGCTGGATTTCAGCGTGCCCAAGCACTGGACCCGCAAGCAGCTGCGCAGCATGGGGCGCGTCTCGCGCCTGTCGGTAGGCGCCGCCGAACGTGCGCTGGCCGACGCCGGATTGCTGGGTGATGAATCCATCCGCGACGGCCGCATGGGCGTGGCCTGCGGCTCGTCCACCGGCAGCACCGACGAGATCAAGGCGTTCGGCAACATGCTGCTCAACTCGGTGGCCGACGGCCTCAACGCCAACTCCTACGTGCGCATGATGCCGCACACCACGGCGGCGAATATCAGCATCTTCTTCGGCCTCAAGGGCCGGGTCATCCCGACCTCCAGCGCCTGCACCAGCGGCAGCCAGGGCATCGGCTACGCCTACGAGGCGATCCGCTTCGGCCGCCTTCCGCTGATGCTCGCCGGCGGCGCCGAGGAGCTGTGTCCGACCGAGGCCATGGTGTTCGACGCGCTCTACGCCACCAGCCTGAAGAACGACACCCCGCAGCAGACACCGCGCCCTTATGACAGCGGCCGCGACGGCCTGGTGATCGGCGAAGGCGCCGGCATGCTGGTGCTGGAGGAACTGGAACACGCACTGGCCCGCGGCGCACGCATCCACGCCGAGATCGTCGGCTTCGGCAGCAACGCCGACGGCCAGCACACCACCCGCCCGGAACAGTCGACCATGCGCCGCGCGATGGAGCTGGCGCTGGAAGATGCCGGCCTGCACACCGACGCCATCGGTTATGTGAACGGCCACGGCACCGCCACCGAGCAGGGCGACATCGCCGAGACCCTGGCGACCAGCGAACTCTTCGGAAATCGCATGCCGATCAGCTCGCAGAAGAGTTTCCTGGGCCACACTCTGGGAGCGTGCGGCGCGCTGGAGTCGTGGTTCAGCATCGAAATGATGAACAGCGACCGCTACGTGCACACCCTCAACCTGGACGAGATCGACCCGCGCTGCGGCGACCTCGACTACCTGCGGGGCGAGCCGCGCGCGATGAGCCACGAGTACGTGATGAACAACAACTTCGCCTTCGGCGGGATCAACACGTCGCTGATCTTCCGCCGCTGGCGCTGAGCCATTCTCACCGCACCCGCCCAACGACACTGCAAGGAGAGCAATCCATGTCCCGACTGATCCGCAGCCTGCTGCTCTGCGTGGCCACCGCAATGGCCGTCGGCTGCACCACCAAGCCCGTGGAGAACATCGACCAGAGCCTGCCGCCGGACAGCAACCGCACCTCGGTACAGGTGCAGGCGGCGATCCATGACGCGTTGGAAACACAGAAATGGACCGTACAGCAGGACTCCGGCAACGTGATCTACGCCGAGATCACCGTGCGCGAGCGTCACCACGCCGAAGTCAGCATTCCGTACAGCAGCCAGCAGTACTCCATCAAGCTGCGCAGCAGCAGCGGCCTGGACGAGAAGGACGGGCAGATCCACCGCAACTACAACAAGTGGGTCAGCATCCTGAACAACAAGATCCTGCAGAACCTGCATCTCGCCCCGCCGAGCAACTGATCCCCCTCATCGACAAGGAGTCGATACATGCAACGCAAGACCCTCGGGCTGTTCGCCCTCGCTCTCTGCGCGTCCCTTCCCGGCATCAGCCAGGCACGCGACACCACCCTCCACCTGCCCTTCGACGACGTCGTCGCCGAGGCAGTGAAGGCCGGTCGCCTGGACGGCAGTGTGTCGTTCTACCTGGCGGGCAACCCGGCGGGTGACAAGCTGAAGGTGGTCCAGTCCGGTGCCATCACCAACAAGAAGACCAATGCCTTCAACAAGAGCGACGAGGAAGCCTGCCGCTGGGCCCTGCAATCGGCGCTGATCACCCTGCAGGACTCGGCGAAGAAGGTCGGCGCCACCGCCGTGACCAACATCGTCAGCTACTACAAGCGCAACGAGTTCAAGGATGCCAAGCAGTTCGAGTGCCACGCCGGTGCGGTCATCGCCGGGGTCGCCCTGAAGGCGGACTACGCCAAGTAACCCTCTCGCCCCGTCCAGCCGGGCGGGGCGCTTTCACGGAAGAAGTACATGCGCTACCTGATTCCGCTGCTGCCCATCGGCGCAGCGCTGTTGAGCCTGGGCTGCACGTCGGTGCAGGTCGAGCCACTGGCCCAGGCCGACGCCGTCGTCTGCATCGAGAAGAACCCCAAGGTGATGGTGTCGGACTTCGTGCCCGTACTACGGGACGGCTTTGCCCGCCACGGCATCACGGCGCAGGTCTATGACGGCCAGCCGCCTGCGGACTGCCGCTACCAGGTGACCTACGACGCCCGCCGCTCCTGGGACATGGCGCCGTACCTGTCGACCGCCGAGATCACCGTGCGCGGACCGTCGCGGGAGCTGGTCGGCCACGCCGAATACCACCTGCGGGCCAAGGGCGGCCTGTCGATGATGAAATGGCAGGGCACCAAGGCGAAGATGGACCCGGTGATCGACGAACTGCTGGCCGGCACCCGCGTCGCCGCCGTGGCGCCCGGCGCACCGGTGCGGAGTGTCGTGCAAGCGCCGGCGAACGAGACGGCAGGCCTGTCGCGAGACGAGCAGATCCAGGCACTCCAGATGGAAAACCTCGACTACACCGAGTACCAGCGACGCTACCAGCAGATCCTGCAGAACACCGCGCCCTGAGCCTTCAGCCGACCCTGCCCCTTCAGCCGACGGCACGCCCTCAGCCGGCCCTGCCAGCCTGGACTTCCTGGGTCACCAGGTCGAAGAACGACTGCGCCAGGCGTGACGTCTCGTTGCGCCGCCGCACCAGCCATACCGAGCTGGTAGCGCCCGGATCGCTCAGGGTGCGATAGACCACGCCGTCCACCCGCGTACGGCGGAACGACGCCGGCAACATCGATACGCCCAGCCCCGCGGCGACCAGACCGATGATGGTCATCGCCTCGCCCGCTTCCTGGGCGATGCGCGGGCTGAAGCCGGCCTGTCGCGACAGCGCCATCAGTTGGCTGTAGAGCCCCGTGCCATAACTGCGCGGGAAGAATACGAAAGGCTCGTCCGCCAGCTCGACGAACTCCAGGCCCTCCTGGCTGGCCTGCGCCAGCGGGTGATCGGCGCGCAGTACCGCCACCAGCGGTTCGCTGAACAGCTCCACGGCCTCCAGGGTTTCCGGCAATGGAATCGGGCGGATCAGACCGACCTGCACGCGCTCTTCCAGCAGCGCCTGTACCGCCTGGCCGCTGCTCAGCTCCTGCAGATCCAGGTGCACATCCGGGTAGGCCTGGCGAAACGCCAGGATGGCCCGCGGGATGCTGGAGGTGAAAGGCGCCGACGCGGTGAAGCCGACCTTCAGCTCGCCAATTTCGCCCTGGTGCGCCCGCCGCGCCAGCAGCACCGCGCGATCCACCTGCTGGAGCACCTGCCGCGCCTCGTCGAGAAACAGCTTGCCGGCCTCGGTGAGCGCCACGCGGCGGTTGGTACGCTCCAGCAGGCGCGCACCGATCTCCTCTTCCAGCGCCTGGATCTGCTGGCTCAACGGAGGCTGGGAAATACCCAGCTGTTCGGCGGCGCGACCGAAGTGCAGTTCCTCCGCCACGGCGATGAAATAACGCAGGTGACGCAGCTCCATTCCGCCTCCCCAAACAATGATTCGAAAAACGACTCAAACGTGTCGATTAATATATTGGAAATAATAAAGCTCGCTCCTTATCCTTTCCACACAAGCCCAATAACGACTACCAACCTGCTCCTTGCCTGGCCGCGCGGGCCCTTTCCGCCATTCCAGGCCCTCTGCTGTCATCTACCTGAGGTGTGTCGTGAGTCAACCTGCCCTGCGGGCTTTGCGGGAAGAACATTCCATGGCGGCCGAGCCGTCCGTCGTGCAAGATCCGGTAGCCGCCAACGATCCGGCCGAGTTGCTGGACGCTGCGCGTGAAGCCAACGGCGATGTGGTGCGCGTCGTCGAGGAAATCGAAACCTACATCGAGAAAGGCACCCCGGAATTCATGCGTACCTCGCTGGCGCTGTTCTCCGGCGGCTTCGCCACCTTCGCCCTGCTCTACTGCGTGCAACCGATGATGCCGGTACTGTCCAAGGCCTTCAGCCTGACCGCCGCGCAGAGCAGCCTGGTGCTGTCGATCTCCACCATCACCATGGCCTTCGGCCTGTTGGTCACCGGCCCGATCTCCGACGCCATCGGGCGCAAGTCGATCATGGTCGCCTCGCTGGTCCTCGCCGCCCTGTTCACCCTCGGCAGCTCCCTGATGCCGACGTGGCACGGCGTCCTGGCCATGCGCGCACTGCTCGGCCTGTCGCTCAGCGGCCTGGCGGCAGTGGGCATGACCTACCTCTCCGAAGAGATCCACCCGCAGCACATCGGGCTGTCCATGGGGCTGTACATCGGCGGCAATGCCATCGGCGGCATGAGCGGCCGGTTGATCAGCGGCGTGCTGGTGGACTACGTCAACTGGCACGTGGCGCTGGCCACCCTGGGCGTGCTCGCCCTGGCCGCTGCGCTGCTGTTCTGGCGCATCCTGCCCGAGTCAAAGAACTTCCGTCCGGCACCGCTCAAGCCGCGCCGGCTCATCGAAGGGTTTACCGGGCACTTCCGCGACGCCGGCCTGCCGTGGCTGTTCCTCGAGGCGTTCCTGCTGATGGGCGCCTTCGTCACCCTGTTCAATTACATCGGCTATCGCCTGCTGGCCGAGCCCTACCACCTGAGCCAGGCCATCGTCGGCGTGCTCTCGGTGGTCTACCTGTCGGGCATCTACAGCTCCGCCTGGGTCGGCTCCCTGGCCGACCGCCTGGGCCGGCGCAAGGTGCTCTGGGCGATGATCGCGCTGATGCTCGGTGGCGTACTGATCACCCTGCTGCAACCGCTGGCCCTGGTGCTGGTCGGTCTGCTGGTGTTCACCTTCGGCTTCTTTGGCGCGCACTCGGTGGCCAGCAGCTGGATTGGACGCCGCGCCCTGAAAGCCAAGGGCCAGGCGTCGTCGCTGTACCTGTTCAGCTACTACGTCGGCTCCAGCGTCGCCGGTACCGCCGGCGGGGTGTTCTGGCACCACTACGGCTGGAACGGCGTCGGCCTGTTCATTGCCAGCCTGCTGGGGATCGCCGTGCTGGTGGCGCTGCACCTGGCTCGCCTGCCAGTGTTACCGCGCGACCTTCCCGCACTCAACAAGGCTGGGTAGTTTCTACACAAACGACACTTTGCTTATCTATAAACGACATGGAACGGTCGTACAAAGACATGGATGTCGTTTTCAGGAATGCCTTTCCGGCGGGCCTTGTAGCGAATCACCTCAATCTACGACTTAAGTCGTAACAGAATGTGGCGCGATCCTTGCGTTCACTTTCTTGAACGACTTGTTGGAATCCTGAAACGGACCTCGACTCCCGCAGTACGCAATTCCCTCCGTAGTTGTAGGTAAAGCATGAGCAGCACCCCAACCTCCGGGCTCTCCCAGGGCCTGCAAAATCGTCACGTCACGATGCTTTCGATCGCCGGCGCCATTGGCGCAGGCCTGTTCGTAGGCTCCGGCCACGCCATTGCCGAAGCCGGCCCAGCCGTCATGATTTCCTATCTGGTCGCCGGCCTGCTGGTGGTCCTGGTGATGCGCATGCTGGCCGAAATGGCCGTCGCGCAGCCGGACAGCGGCTCCTTCTCCACCTACGCCGACCGCTCGATCGGTCACTGGGCCGGTTTCACCATCGGCTGGCTGTACTGGTGGTTCTGGGTCCTGGTGATCCCGCTGGAAGCCAACGCCGCCGCCGCGATCATCCACGCCTGGTTCCCCGGCGCGCCGATCTGGATCCTGGCCTTCCTGATCACCTCCGCGCTGACCGTGACCAACCTGTTCAGCGTGAAGAACTACGGTGAGTTCGAGTTCTGGCTGGCACTGATCAAGGTCGTCTCGATCATCGCCTTCCTGGTGCTGGGTTGCGCGGCCATCTTCGGCTTCTCGCCCAACAGCGAAGTCTCCGGTATCGGCCACCTGACCAGCGAAGGCTTCCTGCCCAAGGGCTGGGGCGCCGTGCTCGCCGCGCTGCTGACCACCATGTTCTCCTTCATGGGTTCGGAAATCGTCACCATCGCCGCCACCGAGTCCAAGGACCCGGAGCAGCAGATCACCCGCGCCACCAACTCGGTGATCTGGCGTATCGCGTTGTTCTACCTGCTGTCGATCCTGATCGTGGTCTGCCTGGTGCCGTGGAACGACCCGCGCCTGGTGAGCATGGGCTCCTACCAGACCGTGCTGGAACACCTGCACATCCCGTACGCCAAGCTGATCGTCGACATCATCGTGCTGGTCTCGGTGACCAGCTGCCTGAACTCGGCGCTCTACACCGCTTCGCGCATGATGTACTCCCTGAGCAAGCGCGGTGACGCACCGAAGATCGCCCAGGTGACCAGCGCCAGCCGCACCCCGGTCTACGCCGTGCTGCTGTCCACCGCCATGGCCTTCCTCTGCACCTTCGCCAACTACCTGGCTCCTGCCGAAGTGTTCAACTTCCTGCTGGCCAGCTCCGGCGCCATCGCCCTGCTGGTGTACCTGGTGATCGCCATGTCGCAACTGCGCATGCGCAAGAAACTGCTCGCCCAGGGCCATGAGCTGAAGCTGAAGATGTGGCTGTTCCCCTGGCTGACCTGGGCGGTGATCATCTTCATCGTCGGCGCCCTGGTGATCATGCTGATCCGCCCGGATCACCGCATGGAAGTGGTCGCCACCACCCTGCTGACCGTCGTGGTGGTCTGCTCCGGCCTGCTGGTGTCCAACCGCCGCAAGTCCCAGCGCGCCGCCGGTCTGCTGGGTGATGCTGCGTGATGCACTCTGAAGGGGCCTGAGGCTCCTTGAGGGAATGAAGAAGCCCCGCTGCAGAGCGGGGCTTTTTTCATGGCGTCGTGGAACGTCGTGCCGTTCAGGCCGATCGCGGACAGAGTCCGCTCCTACGCCCATATCTGCATTCATACGGGGCATGACCTGCTTCTGCAGAGGACGGTTGTCCGGGGCAAGACCTTTGCCTCCTTTGGGTGGGGCGGCCATCCGTCGTTTGCCAAAGGAGGTCGCCCGAGGGGGCGAAACACAAAGTCCGTGCGCACGCCGATGCGGCGCAGAAACACCCAAGCCGAAGCAACAATCCCCAAACAAAGGGACCAGGGCAGGCGCCGGCCCTGCCGGCGGATCGCGGGCATGGCCCGCTCCTACAGGGAGCCACAAAAAAGCCCCGCGGATGCGGGGCTTTTCAGTGAAGCATCAGGCTCAGTGATACTGCGCCGACAACTCGTGCACCGCTTCGAAGAAGGCACCAGCATGCGCCGGATCGACTTCCGGGGTGACGCCGTGGCCGAGGTTGAACACGTGGCCATTGCCGTTACCGAAGGCGCCGAGAATACGCGCGACTTCAGCGCGGATGGCATCCGGCTTGGCGTAGAGCACCGCCGGGTCCATGTTGCCCTGCAGGGCGACCTTGTCGCCGACGCGAGCGCGAGCGTTGCCGATGTCGCAGGTCCAGTCCAGGCCCAGCGCTTCGGCACCGGTGTTGGCCATGGACTCCAGCCACAGGCCACCGCCCTTGGTGAAGAGGATCACCGGCACGCGACGGCCTTCGTGTTCGCGGATCAGGCCGTCGACGATCTTCTGCATGTAGGCCAGGGAGAATTCCTGGTACGCCGCTGCCGACAGTGCGCCACCCCAGGAATCGAAGATCTGCACCGCCTGCGCGCCAGCGAGGATCTGGCCGTTGAGGTAGCTGGTGACCGACTGCGCCAGCTTGTCCAGCAGCGCGTGCAGGGCCTGCGGGTTGTCGTAGAGCATCGCCTTGGTCTTGCGGAAGTCGCGGCTGGAACCGCCTTCCACCATGTAGGTGGCCAGGGTCCAGGGGCTACCGGAGAAGCCGATCAGCGGCACACGGCCGTTCAGCTCGCGGCGGATGGTACGCACGGCGTCCATCACGTAGCCCAGGTCCTTCTCCGGATCGGGGATCGGCAAGGCGTCGATGTCAGCCTGGGTGCTCACCACCTTTTTGAAACGCGGGCCTTCGCCGGTCTCGAAGTACAGGCCCTGGCCCATGGCGTCGGGGATGGTGAGGATGTCGGAGAAGAGGATCGCCGCGTCCAGCTGCGGGTAGCGGTCCAGCGGCTGCAGGGTCACTTCGCAGGCCATCTGCGGGTTCATGCACAGACTCATGAAATCACCGGCCTTGGCGCGGGTGGCGCGGTACTCCGGCAGGTAGCGGCCGGCCTGGCGCATCATCCAGACAGGGGTGACATCGACGGGCTGCTTGAGCAGGGCGCGGAGGAAGCGATCGTTCTTCAAGGCAGTCATAACGGCATCCGGCAAAAAAGTGCGGGTATTTTCGCAAAGCCCAAAAGAAAAGGCACGGCGGGTGCCGTGCCTTTCGTCCATCGCGACAGTTTGTCGCTGCGTCAACCTCGTAGGGCGCATAACGCCAAAGGCGTTATCCGCCACGGCGGATAAGGCATTCCGCCTTACTCGCCCTACGTGGATCGCACTCAGACGCCCAGGTAGTCCAGGATGCCTTCGGCGGCGGTGCGGCCTTCGAAGATCGCGGTCACCACCAGGTCGGAACCGCGGACCATGTCGCCACCGGCGAAGATCTTCGGGTTGCTGGTCTGGTGCTTGAACTGCGAAGCAGCCGGAGCGATGACGCGGCCCTGGCTGTCGACTTCCACCTGGTGCTGGTCGAACCACGGCGCCGGGCTCGGGCGGAAGCCGAAGGCGATCAGCACGGCTTCCGCCGGGATGATTTCCTCGGAGCCCGGGATCGGCTCGGGACTGCGACGGCCACGGGCGTCCGGCTCACCGAGACGGGTCTCGACCACCTTCACGCCTTCCACCTTGTCCTCGCCGACAATGGCGATGGGCTGGCGGTTGAAGAGGAACTTCACGCCTTCTTCCTTGGCGTTCTTCACCTCTTTGCGCGAGCCGGGCATGTTCTCTTCGTCACGGCGGTAGGCGCAGGTCACGCTCTTGGCGCCCTGGCGGATGGACGTACGGTTGCAGTCCATCGCGGTGTCACCACCGCCCAGTACCACGACGCGCTTGCCCTTCATGTCGACGAAGTCTTCCGGAGACTTCTCGAAGCCCAGGTTGCGGTTCACGTTGGCGATCAGGAAGTCCAGCGCATCGTGCACGCCGGGCAGGTCCTCACCGGGGAAGCCACCTTTCATGTAGGTGTAGGTGCCCATGCCCATGAACACGGCATCGTACTCATCGAGCAGCTGCGCCAGGGTGACGTCCTTGCCGATTTCGGTGTTCAGGCGGAACTCGATGCCCATGCCGGTGAAGACTTCACGACGACGCGAGAGCACCTGCTTTTCCAGCTTGAACTCGGGGATGCCGAAGGTCAGCAGACCGCCGATTTCGGGGTTCTTGTCGAACACCACCGGGGTCACGCCGTTGCGCACCAGCACGTCGGCGCAGCCCAGGCCCGCCGGGCCCGCGCCAATCACGGCAACGCGCTTGCCGGTGGGCTTGACCTTGGACATGTCCGGGCGCCAGCCCATGGCAAAGGCGGTGTCGGTGATGTACTTCTCCACCGAACCGATGGTGACCGCGCCGAAGCCGTCGTTCAGGGTGCAGGCGCCCTCGCACAGGCGGTCCTGCGGGCACACCCGGCCGCAGACTTCCGGCAGGGTGTTGGTCTGGTGGGACAACTCGGCGGCGGCGAGGATGTTGCCTTCGGAGACCAGCTTCAGCCAGTTGGGGATGAAGTTGTGTACCGGGCACTTCCACTCGCAGTACGGGTTGCCGCAGCCCAGGCAACGGTGGGCCTGGTCAGCCGCCTGCTGCGGCTTGAACAGGTCGTAGATTTCCACGAACTCGCGCTTGCGCTGGCGAAGAAGCTTCTTCTTCGGATCCTTGCGCCCGACTTCGATGAACTGGAAGTCATTGTTAAGACGTTCAGACATTTTCAGACCTCATCAAACTTCAGGCGCTTATTGCGGGTTGGCACGAGTGCTGGTCAGCAGGGAACCGAGGCTTGCGGCCTTCGGTTTCACCAGCCAGAACCGACGCAGGTAGTCGTCGAGGTTCTCCAGCAGATGTGCGCCCCACTCGCTCGCCGTTTCCGCCACGTACTCGACCAGCACCTTGCGCAGATGGTTGCGCTGGGCTTCCATCGCTTCGCCGCTGATGCGCTGGATTTCCACCAGCTCATGGTTCACGCGGTCGACGAAGGTGTTGTCCATGTCGAGGACATAAGCGAAGCCGCCGGTCATGCCGGAGCCGAAGTTGTAGCCGGTCTTGCCCAGTACACAGATGAAGCCGCCGGTCATGTATTCGCAGCAGTGGTCACCGGTACCTTCAACCACGGCATGGGCGCCGGAGTTGCGCACGCCGAAACGCTCGCCCGCGGTGCCGGCGGCGAACAGCTTGCCGCCAGTGGCGCCGTACAGGCAGGTGTTGCCGACGATGGC
>CBIGPF010000037.1:0-39564 GCA_966191535.1 uncultured Pseudomonas sp.
CCAGAGCCAGAGCCAGAGCCAGAGCCAGATCAGGGCATTTTGCTTTTCGTAGGAGCGAGCTGGCTCGCGAACCGCCCAACGCCGAACCTCACCTGGCGCAATACTCCGAAGGCGCCACACCCAGTTCGCGGCGGAACATCTCGCTGAAACTCCCCGGCTGATACCCCAGCCCATGGGCGATCTGGCTCACCGCAATGCCTTCGTTGAGCTGCGCCACCGCCGTGGCCAACTGCACCTGCCGGCGCCATTGGGCGAAGCCCATGCCCAGGCTGCGCTGGAACAGGCGGGCGAGGGTGCGCACGCTGGCGCCAGCGTCGGCGGCGTGCTGTTCGAAGGAAATCTCCTGGGTCGGCTCGGCCATCACTGCCAGGCACAGGTTCAGCAGGCGGCGGTCGGATTCGTCCGGCAGCGGCACGCGCAACAGCAGGCTGCGGGCGCGTTGCAGCTCCAGCACGGCCAGTTGCGACAGCGCCTGGTAGTAGTCGGTATCCGGCTCGTGCTCGTGTTCCACCAGCCTGACGATCAGCTCGCGCAGCAGTCCGCCCACTTCGAAGGCCTGCACCTGCTCGCCGAGGGAGTCCGCCGTGCCCGGCCGCAGGTAGATATTGCGCATCTGCAGTTCGCTGACCACGCGGATGCCGTGGGGCACCTGCGGCGGCAGCCAGACGGCGCGGTTGGGCGGCACCAGCAGCGCTTCGGAAGGTGTCTCCAGCCACATCACACCGGACATCGCGTAGAGCACCTGTCCCCAGTCGTGGGAGTGCGGTTCGATGTGCAGCCCACGCGGGTAGCTGCGGGCCAGGGCGCGAAGCGAGGCCGGTGTGGCGTCGAAATCAGGGGGAGCGGCGCGGGCCATAGTCCGATTCGGGCAGGGGAGATGGGCCGCATGGTAGCGGCCGCACGGCGCCCTGACGAGAGCGCGGCACTCGCACTGGCAGGCTGGCGCACCACCTTGTCACGAATTCTTTACGGTGCGGCGGCATGCCGCACGGGGCTGTGGGCGGTGTAAGGATTTCTTGCCGGGCGACCGTCGCCACTGCGTCGCGGGTGGTCCGTACCCGGCTTGTTCCGGCGCCCGCCGGCGGGTGAGATGAAGGCATTCCAGACGCCTGGACGGCCCTGTGCCGATCCAGCCGATAACGACAACGAGGAGGCCGGATGAACGCCGTGACCAAGATCGAACAACACAACCCCATCGGCACCGACGGCTTCGAGTTCGTCGAATTCACCGCCCCCGACGCCCAGGGCATCGAGCAACTGCGCCAGCTGTTCACCGGCATGGGCTTCACCGAGACCGCCAAGCACCGTTCCAAGGAAGTCTTCCTGTTCCAGCAGAACGACATCAACATAGTGCTCAACGGTAGCCCCACCGGCCACGTTCACGAGTTCGCCAGGAAGCACGGCCCGAGTGCCTGCGCGATGGCGTTCCGGGTGAAGAATGCCGCCCAGGCCGCCGCTTACGTCGAATCCCAGGGCGCAAAACTGGTGGGCAGCCACGCCAACTTCGGCGAGCTGAACATCCCCTGCGTCGAGGGCATCGGCGGATCCCTGCTGTATCTCGTGGACCGCTATGGCAGCCACAGCATCTATGACGTCGACTTCGAGTTCATCGAAGGCCGCAGCCCCAACGACAATGCCGTCGGCCTGCTGTGCATCGACCACCTGACGCATAACGTCAAGCGCGGCCAGATGGACGTCTGGTCCGGCTTCTACGAGCGCATCGCCAACTTCCGCGAGATCCGCTACTTCGACATCGAAGGCAAACTCACCGGCCTGCTGTCCCGCGCCATGACCGCGCCCTGCGGCAAGATCCGCATCCCGATCAACGAGTCGGCGGACGACAAGTCGCAGATCGAGGAATTCATCCGCGAATACCATGGCGAAGGCATCCAGCACATCGCCCTGACCACCGAGGACATCTACGCCACCGTGCGCCAGCTGCGCGCCAACGGCGTGGACTTCATGAGCACCCCGGACACCTACTACGCCAAGGTCGACACCCGCGTCGCCGGCCATGGCGAGCCGCTGGCGCACCTGCGCGAGCTGAACATCCTCATCGACGGTGCGCCGGGCGACGACGGTATCCTGCTGCAGATCTTCACCAACACGGTGATCGGTCCGATCTTCTTCGAGATCATCCAGCGCAAGGGCAACCAGGGCTTCGGCGAGGGCAACTTCAAGGCCCTGTTCGAGTCCATCGAGGAAGACCAGATTCGCCGTGGCGTGATCTCCGACCAGTAACGCGCTTGCCGGGCGGCCGTGCAGCTGGCGTGGCCGCCCGCGGAGAACCGCCATGCTCACCCTTTACTCCTACTGGCGCTCCAGCGCCGCCTACCGCGTGCGCATCGCCCTCGGCCTCAAGGGCCTGGCCTACCGCCAGGTGCCGGTGCACCTGGTGAAGGACGGCGGCCAGCAGCATGCCGCCGACTACCAGGCGCTCAACCCGCAGGCGCTGGTGCCGTTGCTGGTGGAGGGTGATGCGCGCATCGCCCAGTCCCTGGCCATCCTCGAATACCTCGACGAAACCCATCCGCAACCCGGCCTGCTGCCGCGTGATGCGCTGCAACGCGCTCAAGTCCGCGCGCTGTCCCTGCACATTGCCTGCGACATCCATCCGCTGAACAACCTGCGCGTGCTGCAGTACCTCAGCGGCCCGCTGGGTGTGGCGGACGAGCCAAAGAATGCGTGGGTCCGCCACTGGGTCGAGACCGGCCTGCACGCGGTGGAGGAGGGCGTCGCCGCGTGGACCGGGGCGCTGTCCCTGGGCGAGCGCCCCGGCTATTTCGAGGCCTGTCTGATTCCCCAGCTGTACAACGCCCGCCGCTTCGACTGCGACCTCTCCGGCTGCCCGCGCCTGCTCGCCATCGCCGCGCGCTGCGAATCCCTCGAAGCCTTCCAGCAGGCCGCCCCGGAGGTGCAGCCCGACGCCCAGTAAGTCCTACCGTTCCACCGCTCTTTAGCCTTGCCTTGCACCTACCGCACTACAGGCACCGCCTGGCCACGAGCCGGGCGGCCGATTCCCGTCACAGATAAAAACAACAGGTGACGCATGACGCGTGAAACTCAACACGCAGGCCAGCTCCGGCGCGGCCTGAAGAATCGCCATATCCAGCTGATCGCCCTCGGCGGCGCCATCGGCACCGGGCTGTTCCTCGGCTCGGCCGGGGTGCTCAAGTCCGCCGGCCCTTCGATGATCCTCGGCTACGCCATTGCCGGTTTCATCGCCTTCCTGATCATGCGCCAGCTTGGCGAGATGATCGTCGAGGAGCCCGTCGCCGGCTCCTTCAGCCACTTCGCACACAAGTACTGGGGCGGATTCGCCGGTTTCCTCTCGGGCTGGAACTGCTGGGTGCTCTACATCCTGGTGGGCATGTCGGAGCTCACCGCGGTGGGCAAGTACATCCACTACTGGTGGCCGGACGTGCCGACCTGGGCGACCGCCGCGCTGTTCTTCGTCGTGGTCAACGCCATCAACCTGTTCAACGTGAAGGCCTTCGGCGAGGCGGAGTTCTGGTTCGCCATCATCAAGGTCGCGGCCATCGTCGGCATGATCGCCCTGGGCTGCTACCTGCTGGCCAGCGGCACCGGCGGCGAGCAGGCAGCGGTGAGCAACCTGTGGGCCCATGGCGGCTTCTTCCCCAACGGAATCAGCGGGCTGGTGATGGCCATGGCGATCATCATGTTCTCCTTCGGCGGACTGGAGATGCTCGGCTTCACCGCCGCCGAGGCCGATCAGCCGAAAAAGGTGATCCCCAAGGCAATCAACCAGGTGATCTACCGCATCCTGATCTTCTACATCGGCGCGCTCGCCGTGCTGCTCTCGCTGACGCCGTGGGACAGCCTGCTGCAGACCCTGAATGCCTCCGGCGACTCCTACAGCGGCAGCCCCTTCGTGCAGATCTTCTCGATGATCGGCAGCAGCACTGCAGCCCACGTCCTCAACTTCGTGGTGCTCACTGCCGCGCTGTCGGTCTACAACAGCGGCACCTACTGCAACGGCCGCATGCTGGTGGGCCTGGCGGAGCAGGGCGATGCGCCGCGTGCGCTGGCCAAGGTGGACAGCCGCGGCGTGCCGGTGCGCTCGCTGATGGTGTCGGCGGCGGTGACCTTCCTCGCCGTGCTGGTGAACTACCTGGTGCCGGCCCGTGCGCTGGAGTTGCTGATGTCCCTGGTCGTCGCCGCGCTGGTGATCAACTGGGCGATGATCAGCCTGGCGCACCTGAAATTCCGCGCGCGCATGGATGCCGACGGCACGCGCACTGCCTTCCGCGCCGTGGCGTATCCGGCGGCCAACTGGCTGTGCCTGGGCTTCGTGGTGTTCATCCTCGGCGTCATGCTGCTCACCCCGGGCATCCAGGTGTCGGTCTACGCGATCCCGGTCTGGCTGCTGGTGATGTACGGCTGCTATCGCCTCAAGCGCCAGGATTCGGTGCGTGGCGAGGCGCCAGCGGCGCTGGCGGACTGAGTCGCCCGACTTTGAGACGGGCCGCCCGTGATTGACCGCGCGGCCCGACCTTTCCTAGAGTGACCGGGCCATTTTTCGTCAGAGGGATACTCATGAAAAAAGCACTTTGGCTGCTCGCGGCCGCCGTGCCGGTCCTCCTCGTCGCCTGCGGCGGCGAAGAGAAGAAAGCCCCCCAGGTCGACGCGCTGGTCCTGCCCGGCGACGCCAAGCTGGACTCGCGCAGCGTCTCGTACAAGTGCGAGGACGGTCGCAAGATCAGCGTGCAGTACCTGAACAAGGGCGACAACAGCCTGGCCGTGGTGCCGGTGACCGATGCCTCCAGCCTGGTCTTCGCCAACGTCATCTCCGCCTCCGGCGCCAGGTACGCCGCCGGCCAGTACGTCTGGTGGACCAAGGGTGAAGACGCCACCCTGTACAAGGACTGGAAAGGCGGTGAACCCGCCGACGGCGTGGCCTGCAAGGAACGCTGATTCCTCTTGTGGCACTGCAAAGAAAAAGCCCGGCAGATGCCGGGCTTTTTCTTTGCAGTGCCACTGTGTGGGGGCAGATAGCGCGCCAGCGTTATCCGCCCTACGACCGAACATAGGCCGAGACGCGGATTAAACCTGTAGGAGCGGGCCATGCCCGCGATCGCGCGCATGGCGCGCTCCTACAATTCGCACCCTGTCAGAAGGTGAATTCGACGTTCACCGTCGGCGTCGAGGTGCGCGTGCCGCGTCCGCCATCCACGCCGAACTTGTTGTGCCAGTACTCGTAGCCCACGCCCAGCCACAGGTTCGGCTGGCGCTTGGTGCCGGGCAGGGTGGCGAACATCAGCGAGGTGCGGACCAGCGTTTCCGGCGCGGTGTCGTTGTCGTTGTAGTCCTCGCCCTTTTCCCCGGTGTAGTTCACGAAACCCTGGAACTTCGCCCCGTGGTCGCCCAGCTGGAACGGACGCAGCCAGGTCAGGTTGACCATGTAGGTGGTGTCGAAGGTGTGGTCCGGGTGTTTCGCGTTGGGGATGCCGGAGTGGTTCTTCTCGCGGTAGTAGAACAGCGAGAGATCGAGCACGCCGGGGCTGTTGAACTTGATGGTGGGGCCGAATACCAGGGCGCGCTTCTTCGCCGAACCGAGGTTGTTGTTGCGGCTGGCGTCGAAGCCGAAGGTGAAGGCGTGATCCTTCACCAGGCCCGTGCCCTGCGGCAGGTCGAACACCCGCGAGGCGTACAGCTGGCTGCGGAATACGCCGTAGACCTCGCTGCTGCCGTGGTCGGTGCCCTTGCGCGGGTCATTGCTGTCGGATTCCAGCACGTCGAGGTGGAAGAAGTTGCTGCCGTAGCGGTAACCGTCGGCATGGCTGAAGCTGAAGATGCGCTTGCTGATGTCGTTCGGGTTGTTCGGGTTGGTGAAACCCTTGCCGTAGCGGAAGCCCAGCGTGTTGCTGGTCCACTCGAAGAAGCGATCATCGTCATCGGCCTGTGCCATGCCCAGCGGGGCAAGCACCAGCGCGGTACCGAGGGCGAACCGGCGGCCGTTGCTCAGACGGCGGCTGGAACGCGGTTGGGAGCGGGCGGCGCCAAGGGCCGTCATCGCGGATGAAACCATGCTGCACCTCTGTGTTTTTCTTATTTTTCGTGGCGTGGGGCCGGCGTCCCGCAGAGCTAACTGCGGTCGGTGACAGGCTGGGTTCTAATGGTGAATTGATGACATTGCAAGAAAAACTTGTACACAAGTTGGTATACATAAATTGACGCGGAAGTCAGGAACAGGCGCTTTGGGGCGAACCAGATGGCTTCGGGACAGGTACGTTGGTGCGCGGTATCCTGACCTTCATTTCCGCACTGAATCCTTCCCATGCTGCAGATTTCCAACACCGTGCAGATCCCCGACGCCGAGATCGAGCTGAACGCCATCCGCGCCCAGGGTGCCGGCGGGCAGAACGTCAACAAGGTGTCCAGCGCCGTGCACCTGCGCTTCGACGTGCACGCGTCCTCCCTGCCGGCGTTCTACAAGGAGCGCCTGCTGGCCCTGAGCGACCAGCGCATCACCAGCGATGGCGTGGTGGTGATCAAGGCGCAGCAGTACCGGACCCAGGAGCAGAATCGCGAGGACGCGCTGAACCGACTGGCGGAGTTGATCCGCAGCGTCACGAAGGTGGAGAAGAAGCGCCGCCCGACCAAACCGACGCTGGGCTCGAAGACGCGCCGGCTGGAGGGCAAGAGCAAGCGTGGGGCGATCAAGGCGGGGCGGGGGAAGGTGGATTTCTGATCCGTTGGTTCGGCTGGATATCGGCGTTGGGGCGCTTCCCTCTCCCCAGCCCTCTCCCTGAAGGGAGAGGGGGCGTTCGTGCTCCCTCGGATATGGGCGTGCACTTAAAACGCAGTGCTTCCGATTGACTACCAAACGCTACCCAATCTGCCGAACCAGTCCCCTCTCCCTTCAGGGAGAGGGTTAGGGAGAGGGGCTCTTGCTTTTCGCAGGAGCGAGGGGCGCGCCATCGTTATTGCTCGCAAACAGGCTCCGCAGCGGAATCGGTTCGCGAGCAAGCTCGCTCCTACAGGTTCAACTCCAGCGTCAGCTCACTCCGTCAGTGCACCAGCATTCCGGTGAACACATAGGCCTGCGCCAGGGTGATCAGTCCGATGAACGCGGCGAAGATCAGGCTGTGCTTGACCGTGAAGCGGAACAGGTCCGACTCGCGGCCGATCATCCCGGTGGCTGCGCAGGCCACGGCGATCGACTGCGGCGAGATCATCTTGCCGGTCACCCCGCCGGTGGTGTTGGCCGCCACCAGCAACGTGTCGCTGACCCCGAGCTGGTGCGCGGTGGTTGCCTGCAGTGAGCCGAACAGGGCGTTGGACGAGGTGTCCGACCCGGTCAGAAACACCCCCAGCCAGCCGAGGAACGGCGAGAAGAACGGGAAGGCCGCGCCGGTTCCTGCCAGCACCAGCGCCAGGGTCGTGGACATCCCCGAGTAGTTGGTGACGAAGGCGAACGCCAGCACCATGCCGATGGTCAGCACCGGCCACTTCAGCTCCTTCAGCGTTTCGCCGAAGGTCGCCGCGCCGCTCTTCACGTCGATGCGCAGGATGGCCATGGAGATCAGCGCCGCGAGGAAGATCGCCGTGCCGCTGGCCGACACCAGGTCGAACTTGTAGATCGCCGGCATGGGCGTCGGATTGGCGACAATGGGCGCGGCCTTGAGCACCAGCTGATCGAGGTAGGGCACGGCAATCACCGCCACCCAGTTTTCCAGCGTACCGCCGGGCAGGAACAGCGCCTTGAACGGCTTCATGGTCCAGAGGGTCACCAGCACGGTGAGGATCAGGAACGGCGACCAGGCCTTGAAGATCTGCCCGATGCTGTACTGCGATTCCCGGCGTTGACCGCCACCACCACCGACGCCGCCCAGCGTCGCGGTGCCGTCGGCGTTGAGGCTGGAGAACTCGGTCTCACGCACGTTCGCCGGCTGCCACACGCGCAGGAACAGGGTCAGGCAGACCATGCTCAGCAGTGCCGATGTGATGTCAGGCAGTTCCGGGCCGATGAAGTTGGAGGTGAGGAACTGGCTGATGGCGAAGGTGCCGCCGGCCACCAGCAGCGCCGGCCAGGTCTCGCGGATGCCGCGCCAGCCGTCCATCATCGCCACCAGCCAGAAGGGTACGATCACCGACAGGATCGGCAGCTGTCGCCCGGCCATCGCGCCGATCTTGAAGGCGTCCACGCCTGATACCTGCCCGGCGACGATGATCGGGATGCCCAGTGCGCCGAAGGCCACCGGCGCGGTGTTGGCGATCAGGCACAGCCCGGCGGCGTACAGCGGGTTGAAGCCCAGGCCGACGAGCAGCGCCGCGGTGATCGCCACGGGTGCGCCGAATCCCGCCGCGCCTTCGAGGAAGGCGCCGAAGGAGAAGCCGATCAGCACCACCTGCAAGCGCTGGTCGACGGTGATCGACAGCACCGAGCTGCGGATGATCTCGAATTGCCCGCTCTTCACCGTCAGCTTGTAGAGGAACACCGCCGCCACGATGATCCAGGCGATCGGCCAGAGTCCGTAGAAGAAACCGTAGACCGCCGAGGCCAGCGCCTTGTCCACCGGCATGTGGTAGACGCTGATAGCGATCAGCAGCGACAGCACCAGGGTGATGGCACCGGCGACGTGGCCCTTCAGGCGGAACACCGCCAGGGCGAGGAAGAAGAAGATGATCGGCACGAGGGCCGCCAGGGCCGACAGGCCGAGGCTGCCAAGCGGGGTATAGAGCTGCTGCCAGGTTTGCATGGGGATTGTCCCTTGTTGTTGTCGGAGGCAAAGCGTCAGCGGTGGATAACTCTTCTCGGTGGTTCACTTCCGGGAGGCGCATGCCTGGGCGGCGCGCGCGCCGGCAGGCATTGAAAAAGCCCCGCAACGCGGCGCGTAGCGGGGCTTCTGCAAGCTGATTCAGGCAAGCTGTTCGGGGTGTCGTCGCCGGCTCGCTTGAGGCTGGCGACGACCACCTCCCGGCCGGTGGCTGTCCGTCGCCAGGGCCGCGTGAGTGCTTTCAAAGCGCGGCCACTCCGGCGCTGGCGACCTGCGCATCCTCGCCGGCTCTCACCCCGGAAACGCCCACTGCGCCAATCACCTGGCCGTCCAGCACGACCGGCACGCCACCTTCGAGCGAGGTGATCAGCGGTGCGGTGACGAAGGCGGTACGGCCGCCATTGACCATGTCCTCGTAGCCCTTGGTTTCGCGCCGACCCAGTGCCGCGCTACGGGCCTTCTCGGTGGCGATGTAGGCGCTGGCCGGGGCGCAGCCGTCGAGGCGTTCCAGGGCCAGCGGGTGGCCGCCGTCGTCGACCACCACGATGGATACCGCCCAATGATTGCGCTGCGCTTCGGCACGCGCGGCGGCGAGGATGCGGCCGACTTCCTGCTGGGTCAGAACGGCTTTGTTGAGCATGCTTGCACCTCGCCTTGGGGTTGCGGCGCGTCGGCCAGGGCTTCTTCCACCAGTTCGATCCAGTGCCGCACCGGTGTGCGGCCGGCACCGCCCAGGTGCGTCTGGCAGCCGATGTTGGCGGTGACGATGACTTCCGGAGCACCGCTCTCCAGCGCCTTCAGGCGGTTGTCGCGCAGGCGCCGGGACAGCTCCGGCTGGGTCAGCGAATAGGTCCCGGCGGAACCGCAGCACAGGTGGCTGTCCGGCACTCCGGTGAGGCTGAAGCCCAGGCGCGTGAGCACGCCTTCCACCGCACCGCCAAGCTTCAGCGCGTGCTGCAGCGTGCAGGGGCAATGGAAGGCCAGGCGCCGGTCGCCGTGCAGGTGCAGCTCCTCCAGCGGCTCGTCGCGCAGCACGTCGGACAGGTCGCGGGAGAGTTCGCTGACCCGCCGGGCCTTGGCCGCGTACTGTGTATCGCGCGCCAGCAGATGGCCGTAGTCACGGACGAAGGCGCCGCAGCCGCTGGCCGTCTGCACGATGGCCTCGGCGCCAGCCTGGATCGACGGCCACCAGGCGTCGATGTTCCTGCGCGCCCGCTCCAGCCCCTGTTCCTGGGCATTCAGGTGATAGTCCACGGCGCCGCAGCAGCCGGCATCCGCCGCCGGGATAATGCTGATGCCGAGGCGATCCAGCACCCGCGCGGCGGCGGCATTGGTGTTGGGCGAAAGGGCCGGCTGCACGCAGCCTTCGAGCATCAGCATGCGCCGCGCGTGACGCGGTTTCGGACGCTCGACGGGCGGGTGCGGATGACGCGGGAGTTTGCTCTGCAGGCCCTCTGGCAGCAGCGGATAGAACGTGCGCCCGGCCTTGGCCAGCGCGCCGAACAGTGCGGCATTCGGCACCACGGCGCGCAAGCCCTGGCGGATCAGGCGTTCGCTGAAGGTGCGCGGCACCTGCTCCTCGACCACTGCGCGACCGATGTCCAGCAGGTTGTGGTAATCCACGCCGGAGGGGCAGGTGGTTTCGCAGTTGCGGCAGCTCAGGCAGCGGTCCAGGTGCTCGCGGGTGCTGGCGCTGGGCTCGGCGCCTTCGAGCACCTGCTTGATCAGGTAGATGCGCCCGCGCGGGCCGTCCAGTTCGTCGCCCAGCAACTGGTAGGTCGGGCAGGTGGCGGTGCAGAAGCCGCAGTGCACGCAGGAACGCAGGATGCGCTCGGCTTCCTCGGCGCGCGGCAGGTGCCTGGCCTGTTCGCTCAGGTTGGTCTGCATCAGAGCTCCCTGTACATCCGGCCGGGGTTGAAGATGCCCTGCGGGTCGAGCTGTTGCTTGAGGCTGCGGTGGTAGTGCAGCAGCGCGGTGGGCAGTGGGTGGAAGCCATCGTCCCCCGGTGTGTAGCGCGTGGCATGGCCGCCGACTTCGGCGATGCTGTGGCGGATCAACTCGGCGTCTGCCTCGGACTTCAGCCAGCGCTGCGCACCGCCCCAGTCGATCAGCTGTTCGCCCGGCAGGGACAGCGCCGGTGTCGCGTTGGGCAGCGACAGGCGCCAGAGCGTGCCGGGGCCGCTGAAGAAGCCCAGGCGCTGCTCGCGCAGGTCCTGCCAGTAGCGGCTGTCGATCTCCTCGCCGCCCAGGCGCAAGCGTGCGGAGCACACCGAACCTTCACCGCCTTCCAGGCGCAGGTGCAGTGCGCTGCCGTCGTAGCAGGCGGCAGTGATCGGGATCGGCTGCGCGCCCCATTCGGCGAGTTCGCCCAGTGCCTGGTGGACGCCCATTTCCAGGCGCAGGCTGGCGGACATGCGTGGCGTGGGCAGCACCTTCATCGACACGTCGGTGATCACTCCCAGGCAACCGAAACTGCCCGCCAGCAGGCGCGACAGGTCGTAGCCGGCGACGTTCTTCATCACCTCGCCGCCGAAGCGCAGCAGCTTGCCGTGGCCGGTGATCAGCCGCGTGCCCAGCACGTAGTCGCGCACCGAACCGGACCAGGGGCGGCGCGGGCCGGAAAGCCCGGCAGCGACCACACCGCCGAAGGTCGCGCCGGAATAACTGGGAGGCTCGCACGGCAGCATCTGCCCGGCCGCCTCCAGTGCCGCTTCGATCTCCGCCAGCGGGGTGCCGGCGCGGGCGGTGAGCACCAATTCGGTCGGGTCGTAGCTGACGATGCCGCGGTGCGGGCGGGTGTCCAGCTCCACGCCGTTCACCGGGCGGCCGAGGAAGGCCTTGCTGTCGCTGCCGCGAATACGCAATGGCGTGCGTGCGGCGAGCGCCTGGTTCACCTGTTCGAGCAGTTCGCTGCTGGCATCGGGCATCAGAAGCGCTCCAACTCGGGGAAGGGCAATTGGCCGTGGTGCACGTGCAGTGCGCCGAACTCGGCGCAGCGGTGCAGGGTCGGGATGTTCTTGCCGGGGTTGAGCAGGCGGTCCGGGTCGAACGCCGCCTTCACGGCGTGGAACAGGGTCAGCTCGTCGCTGTTGAACTGTGCGCACATCTGGTTGATCTTCTCGCGCCCGACGCCGTGCTCGCCGGTGATGCTGCCGCCCACCGCCACGCAGAGTTCGAGGATCCTGCCGCCGACGGCTTCGGCGCGTTCCAGCTCGCCGGGCACGTTGGCATCGAAGAGGATCAGCGGGTGCATGTTGCCGTCGCCGGCATGGAACACGTTGGCCACGCGCAGGCCGAATTCTTCCGACAGCTCGGCAATGCCGTGCAGCACACGTGGCAACTCACGGCGCGGGATGGTGCCGTCCATGCAGTAGTAGTCCGGGGAGATGCGCCCGACTGCGGGGAAGGCGTTCTTGCGCCCGGCCCAGAAGCGCACGCGCTCGGCCTCGTCGCAGGCCAGGCGGACGTCGGTAGCGCCGGCCGCGCGCAGCACGCCGTCGACGCGCTCGCAGTCGTCCTGCACGTCGGCTTCCACGCCGTCCAGCTCGCACAGCAGGATGGCCGCCGCGTCCACCGGATAGCCAGCGTGGATGAAGTCCTCGGCGGCGCGGATCGACAGGTTGTCCATCATTTCCAGTCCGCCGGGGATGATGCCGGCGGCGATGATGTCGGCCACCGCACGGCCGGCCTTTTCCACCGAATCGAAACTGGCCAGCAGCACCCGTGCCACCTGAGGGCGTGGTAGCAGCTTGACGGTGACCTCGGTGACGATGCCGAGCATGCCCTCGGAACCGGTGAACAGCGCCAGCAGGTCGAGCCCGGGGCTGTCCAGGGCGTCGCTGCCCAGCGTCAGGTGCTCGCCCTCGACGGTGAGGATGTCAACCTTGAGCAGGTTGTGCACGGTCAGGCCGTACTTCAGGCAATGCACCCCGCCGGCGTTCTCGGCGACGTTACCGCCGATGGAGCAGGCAATCTGCGAGGACGGGTCCGGCGCGTAGTACAGCCCGTGCGGCGCGGCGGCCTGGGAGATCGCCAGGTTGCGCACACCGGGCTGCACGCGGGCGAAGCGCCCCTGCGGGTTCACTTCGAGAATGCGGTTGAAGCGCGCCATCACCAGCAGGATGCCTTTCTCCAGCGGCAGTGCGCCGCCGGAGAGCCCGGTGCCTGCGCCACGCGCCACCACCGGCACCTTGCGCGCATGGCAGAGCCTGAGCAGCGCCTGTACCTGCTCGATGCGCTCGGGCAGCGCCACCAGCATGGGCACGGTGCGGTAGGCGGACAGGCCATCGCATTCGTAGGGCTTGAGGTCTTCGGCGCGGTGCAGCAGTTCAAGGTCGGGCAGGGCTGCGCGCAGCTCGGCCAGCAGGGCGGACTTGTCGACGGCAGGCAGCGCGCCATCGACGCGCTCATCGTAGAGAATGTTCATGGGCTGACGGTGCTCTGATCTTGTTCTTGTTCGAGGGCATCAAGCTTCGCGTCCGCCAGGCGGTCACGCGGAGCCACGGCACCGTGAAAATGCGACCGCCGATCAGGCGGCGTCCACTGGCGGCGGCACTGGTCCTACCAGTTCTTGTACGAGCGTCCACTGGAAAGGCCCCGTCCTGACGGCTAGGGTTCTGGGCAGCTGTGCAGGCGAGAGCCTGCTGGTCCTACCAGTGACGGAGAGCCGTGATGACGACGTATGCACAGGGCAAGCCGCGCGTTGCCGACCAGGTGGCCGAGAAGATCGAGCGGCTGATCGTCGATGGCGTGCTCAAGGTGGGGCAAGCGCTGCCCTCGGAGCGGCGGCTGGTGGAGAAACTCGGCTGCTCGCGCTCGGCGTTGCGCGAAGGGCTGCGGGCGCTGCGAGGGCGCGGCATCGTCGACACCGAGCAGGGGCGCGGTTCGTTCGTCGCCGACCTGAATGGCTCCGAGGATGTGTCGCCGCTGCTGCACCTGTTCCGTTCGCAGCCGCGCACGCTCTACGACCTGCTGGAGGTTCGCGCGCTGCTGGAGGGGGAATCCGCGCGCCTGGCCGCGCTGCGCGCCACCGAGGCCGACCTGGTGCTGATCGGCCGGCGCTTCGAGGAAATGCACGCCGCCTACGACCAGCCGCAACCGCTGGACCCGCGTGAGCATGCGCGGCGCGACCATGCCTTCCACCAGGCGATCAGCGAGGCGTCGCACAACCCGGTGCTGGTGCATACGCTGCAATCGCTCAACGAGCTGATGCTCAGCACCGTGTTCGCCTCGGTGAACAACCTCTACAACCGCCCGCCGCAGAAACGCCAGATCGACCGCCAGCACGCGCGGTTGCACCGCGCCATCAGTGAACGCCAGCCGGAGCAGGCCCAGCGCGCCGCCCGAGAACATATCCACAGCGTGCGGGACAACCTGCGGGAGATCGAGCAGGAGGAGCAGCGGCTGGTGCGCGCGACCTTGCGGCTGGAGGGCTGGAAATAACCTAGGAGCGGATTGGGATTACCGATGTAGGAGCGGGCCATGCCCGCGACCGAGTAACGGACCGGCCAGCGGCCGGATCGCGAAATCAGGGTTCGGTGGGGGCGGGGCGCTTCGCTGAAGCAGCGGACTTTGTCCGCTCATCGCGGGCATGGCCCGCTCCTACAGGTTTCGCGGAATGGCTCCGGGTTTTTCGCTCGCGCATCTCGGCCAGCATGCGCTCGGCATTGGCCTGGCAGCCCATACCTTCGGGCTTGTTCTCGATATCGTCGATCACCGCCAGCAGGCGCTGGCGGTTCTGCCGCAGCTGGCGTTCCATCGCTTCGATCTCCGCCACCTTTCGGCGCAGGCCGGCGACCAGTTCGCCATGGCCGTTCTCGACAGGATTGGCGTGCGGCAGGAGGCTGCGGATTTCCTCCAGGCTGAAGCCGGTCTGCTGGGCGCTGCGGATGATCTCCAGCAGGTCGAGGGTTTCCGGCGGATACGCGCGGTAGCCGTTGGCCAGGCGGCGCGCCGGGGCGATCAACCCGCTGGCTTCGTAGAAGCGGATGCGCGAAGGGGCGAGGCCGCTGAGGCTGGCCAGTTCACCGATTTTCATGATGGGCTCCAAAAGGGGCTTGACCTTGAAGTGAACTTTAAACTTAACCTCGCCGGCACCACAACCAAGGAGCCGCGCCATGTCGCCCTTCCAGCCCCTGCGCCTGCCCAACGGCGGCGAAGTCCCCAACCGTATCGCCAAGGCCGCCATGGAAGAGAACATGGCCGACGCCGACCAGGCGCCCTCGGCCGCGCTACTGCGTCTGTACCAGGCCTGGGCGGACGGCGGCGTCGGCCTGATCCTCAGCGGCAACGTGATGATCGACGGCCGCGCGATGACCGGCCCTGGCGGCGTGGTGCTGGAAAACGACCGGCATCTGGATCGCTTCCGTGAATGGGCACGCATCGGCCGTTCCCGCGGTGCGCAGTTCTGGCTGCAGCTCAACCATCCCGGTCGCCAGGTGCAGACCAACCTCGGCCAGGGCGCCATCGCGCCGTCGGTGGTGCCGCTGGAGATGGGCAAGTTCTCCAAGCTGTTTGCCGTTGCCCGCGAGATGACCGAAAGCGATATCGCCGAGGTGATCCAGCGGTTCGTCCGCGCCGCCAGGCTCGCCGAACAGGCCGGTTTCACCGGTGTGCAGATCCACGCGGCGCACGGCTACCTGCTCAGCCAGTTCCTCTCGCCGCTGGCCAACAAGCGCCAGGACCGCTGGGGCGGCTCGCTGGACAACCGCGCGCGGCTGTTGCTGGAAGTCGTCCGCGCGGTGCGCGCCGAGGTGTCGCCGGCATTCTGCGTGGGAGTGAAGATCAATTCCGCCGATTTCCAGCGCGGTGGCTTCGACGCCAGCGACGCGCGCCAGGTGATCGAGTGGCTGAACGACGAGAAGGTCGACCTGGTCGAGCTCTCCGGTGGCAGCTACGAAGCACCAGCCATGCAGGGCGATGCCCGTGATGGCCGTACCCTGGCGCGGGAGGCCTACTTCCTCGAATTCGCCCGCGAGATGCGCGATGCAGCACGCATGCCGCTGATGGTCACTGGCGGCATCCGTCGCCTGCCGGTGGCGGAGCAGGTGCTGGACAGCGGGCTGGAGATGGTCGGTATCGGCACCGCCCTGGCGTTGGAGCCGCAGCTGGTGCTGCACTGGCAGCGCGGTAGCCAGACCCAGCCGGAGTTGCCGGCGATTCGCTGGCGTTCCAAGCCGCTGGCGGCGCTGGCCTACATGGCGCTGGTCAAGCTGCAGTTGCACCGCATCGGTGCCCGCCGCGCGCCCAACCCGCAGGCTTCGCCGTGGCGCACGCTGGTAATGGAGCAATGGCGCACGCTGCGCCGGGCCAAGCAGTACCGGCGCTGGGCGGCGCGGCAGGTGGGGTGATCGGGACTACCGCTCCCGTAGGATGGGTGGAGCCTAGGCGATACCCATGCTGCTGATTCGCACGGATCGATGGGTATCGCTTCGCTCCACGCCATCCTACGGTGGAGTTTTCCTCGGACCCCCTGTAGGAGCGGGCCATGCCCGCGATCGCGGACAAGGTCCGCGTCGATCACGCCTGCTGCCGCGTCGCCGCCAGCACGATCTCGCGGATGCACACGCCCTGCGGCTGGTCGTAGGCATAGCGGATGGCGTGGGCCACATCGTCGGCGCTGAGCACCTTGCCGCCCATCTCGCGCTTCCAGTCCTGGTAGCCGCTCTTGATCGCCTCGTCGGTGGTGTGGCTGAGCAATTCGGTCTCCACCGCGCCGGGGGCGATGGTGACGACGCGGACATTGTGCGCCGCGACTTCCTCGCGCAGGTTCTCGGAGATCGCATGCACCGCGAACTTGGTGCCGACGTAGGCGACATGGTTGGGGAAGGTCTTGCGCCCGGCCACCGAGCTGACGTTGATCAGCGTGCCACGGTTTCGATCCACCATGCCCTTGAGCACGGCGTGCACGCCATTGAGCAGGCCCTTCACGTTGACGTCGAGCATGCGCTCCCACTCGGCCGGGTCCTGCTCGACCATGTTGCCCAGCAGCATCACGCCGGCGTTGTTCACCAGCGCGTCGGCCGGGCCGAAGCGCTTCTCGGCGTCTGCCACGGCGGCCAGCAGGTCGTCGCGGTCGGTCACGTCCACGGCGCGGCAGAGTGCGTTGGGCAGTTGCAGCGCCTCCAGGCGCTCGATGCGGCGGGCGAGCAGCAGCAGTGGGTGGCCCTGTTGGGAGAAGAGGCGGGCGGTGGCTTCGCCGATACCGGAACTGGCGCCGGTGACGATGATCAGGGGCTTGCTCATGGGGATTCTCCTGCTATCGGAAATCTGGATGGCTGAACGATGCAGTGAAGTATATTGAGCGGTATCCCGCCTGAAAAATGGCTTATTCCTGTGCCTGGTATCGGGTTTGCCTATGGATATCCGACAGCTGGCCGCCTTCGTCGCGGTCTTCGAAGAACGCAACATCACCGGCGCCGCCCAGCGCCTGTTCGTTAGCCAGCCGACGCTGTCGGTGACCATCCGCCAGCTGGAGGAGGCGCTGGGCACCGAGCTGTTCCTCCGCCAGGCGCGCGGGGTGGAGGTCAGCGAAGCGGCACGCGCCCTGTATCCGCGCGCCCGCGCTTTGCTGGCCGAAGCCGACGGCCTGCGCAACATGTTCCGCCAGGCCACGGCTCGACAGCCGTTGCACCTGGGCGTGGAGGGCGACGTCAGCGCTGAGCAGGTCGAAGGCTTCGTCACCCTCGCGCAGCAGGCGGTGCCCAATCTGCTGCTGCACCTGGAAGAGGGCTGCGTGGGCGATGCGCGGTTGGCGGTGGAGGAATTCTGCTGCGAGGACGAGCTCTTCGTGCCGGTCTGGGAAGACCCGTACGTGCTGGCGTTGCCGCCGGGCGTGGAGGATGCGCAGGGCTGCGGCTGGATCACCTGCCCGATGCATCCGTCCCATCAGCGACTGATGACCGCCTACGGCGCCGCGCCGGTGATGGCTCAGGCCAGCACCCTGAACCTGGCGCTGCGTCTGGTCAGCGCGGGCATTGGCGCGGCGATCCTGCCGGCATCGCTGTTGAGCGGCGCGCCGGCGGTGCGCAGCGGCACGTTGAACCTGCCACTGCCGATCCGACGCATCGGACTCTGCCACTCCGCCCAGGCGCTGGAGCACCCGGCCGTGCGCGGGCTCTACGACTTCCTGCGAGCCCGCGAGGCGGCTTGAGTCAGGCCTGCGCCTTCTGCGCAGCGGGCGCGCGCAGGGACAGCAGCAGGACCAGCGAAGCCGCCAGAATCTGCAGGCTGGCATAGCCGTTGGTGGTGGCGATCAGGCCGTAGCGCTGGATCGCCAACCCGGCGAGGATCGCCGGCACGCTGAAGGCCAGGTAGCTAAGCACATAGAAGCTCGCCATCAGCGCGCCGCGTTCGTGGGCGTGGGCCAGTGGTACCACCGAGCGCAACGCGCCGAGGAAGGCGCCGCCGAAGCCGAGCCCGGCCACCGCGGTGCCGAGGAAGAACAGCCAGAGGTTGGCGCTGTCCACGCCGAGCAGGGTGACCAGCAGGCCGACGATCAGCGCCAGGCCGCCACGGCGCAGGATCACTGCCGCCGGCTGGTTGCGCAGGGCGAAGATCGCCAGCGCACCGCACAGGCACAGCAGCGACACCAGCCCGCCACCGATCATTGGCACCTGCAGGCCGGTGACCTGGCGTGCCAGTGTCGGCCCCAGCGACAGGTAGAAACCGCCCAGCGCCCAGAGGCTGGCGTTCAGCGGCGCCACGCTCCAGAACGCGCGGCGTGCCTGCGGCGGAATGCGGATGCGCGGCTTCAGCGAGGCCAGTGCGCCGGGCTGCCGGCTGATGCTTTCCGGCAGCCAGCGCAGCAGCACGATGCCCAGGGCGAACACCGCCAGCAGCCAGACGTAGACCTCATGCAGCGGATCGGCGCCGAACTGCACCAGCGTGCTGCTGCCCAGCGCGCCCATGGCCATGCCGAGCATGGGCGCGACACTGTTGATCAGCGGGCCGCGCTCGCGGTCGATATCCAGCATCGCCGCACCCAGCACGCTGGTGGCGATGCCAGTGGCAAAGCCCTGGAGCAGGCGCGCGATGATCAGCAGCTCGACCGAGTTGGCGTAGAGGAACACGGCCATCGCCAGCAATTCGAGGATCAGCGCGGCGCGGATCACCGGGCGTCGGCCGAGGTGGTCCGACAGCGAGCCAAGCACCAGCAGCGCCAGCATCAGGCCGCCCGCGTAGATACTGAACACCAGGGTCAGCAGGGCCGGGGAGAAGTGCCAGGACTCGCGGTACAGCGCATACAGCGGCGTGGGTGCGGCGGCGGCGGCGAGGAAGGCCATGAGGATGGCTGTCAGCAGCCAGGCGGAGGCTCTGGGCGAGAAGCCGGACGCGCTTTTCGATTGGGTGTGTGCCATGATTCAGCTCGCAAAGGCTAAGATTTTGCTTTTGCGAGATGCTGGACCCGTTTCTGGATAAAAGCAAATTCTTTGCGTTAAGGTGCTTATGGCAATCAATCAGGGTGTTCGACCGGGCGGCCGCAGCGCACGGGTGCAAGCCTCGGTGCACAAGGCCGTGACGGAGTTGCTGGAAGAGCGTGATCGTGCCGAGCTGACGGTACCGTTGATCGCCGCGCGGGCCGGCGTCACGCCGTCGACCATCTACCGGCGCTGGGGCGATCTCAACGAACTGCTCGGCGACGTCGCGTTGCAGCGCATCCGCCCCGACGCCGAACCGGCGGACACCGGCAGCCTGCGCGGCGACCTGCTGACCTGGGGCGAGCAGTACATGGAGGAAACCGCCTCGGTGCCCGGCCGCGCGGTGGTGCTCGACCTGCTGGCGGCCGGTGGTGGCTGCTCGGGGCGCTGCATGGCGATTGCCTGCGGCCAGTTCGACATCATCCTGCTGCGCGCCAGGAAGCGTGGGGAAAAGCTGCCGGAGCTGGACCGCATCGTCGACCGGCTGATGGCGCCGCTGGTGTACCGCATCCTGTTTTCCGGCGAGGAGCTGGACGTGGCGTATGTCGAGCGGCTGGTCGATCTGACGCTGGATGGGTTGTAACCCACCGTTCGGTGCCCCTTGGCGGAGCGGGCCTTGCCCGCGATCGCGCGCATGGACTAGGCGCCCCCGCCCGTCTTACAGGTCGACTTCGGCGGTTCGAATGGCGTCTGCCCACGACTGAAGAGCGTCGCAGGCCGCGAGCGCAATCTCCTCGTCGCTGCGCCCCGCAAACACCCGCTCCAGCGCATCCGCTGCAATCAGCCCGGCAACGGTCGGGGTGCCTACCCCATCGGTGAGGTCCAGCCACTCGCCGAAGCTCGCTGGCGTGTCGTACCAGCGCAGGTAACCCGACGGCGACACCGGCCACCAGCGCTCCTCGAACTGCAGCACGACCTTCTCCAACTGGCCCATGCCCAGGTGCTCCAGCGCATCCTGCTGCATCGCCGGCAGGGGCGGGGTGAAACGGACATCGTGCAACACCGCGATGGGCACGGTGCAAATACAGAAGTCGGCGCTTTCAGAACCCACCCGCACCTGCTCGCCGGACCAGTCGATGGCCGCCACCGGCTGCCCCAGGCGGATATCCAGCCCTTCGGCGAGATGCGCGGCCAGCTGTGAATAACCCTGCGGCAGGAAGCGGTCGCCGGCGCCGACGCCTTCTTCGTCGAGGGCATCGACCGACAGCGACTCCAGCGGCAGGCAGGCCTCCAGGACCAGGTTGGCGTCCAGGGCGAAACGAGTGGCGCGACGGGTTTCATCGTCGCGATCTGCGAGATAGCGCGCGACACCGTCCACCAGCGGCAGGTTGCGATCGATCCCGGCGCGCAGGGCTTCCCAGGCTGAGTCGATGTCCGGAACCGGACCGTCCGCCGCGGCAGCCAGGGGCTGGCTGAAATCGGTTTCCCGCAGCGGCAGGCCGAGCTGCTGGGCGCAGGCGGCCAGCGGGTTGTCGTCGAAGTGCTGCAGCCAGGCGGCGCCTTCGTCCACCCGTACCGGGCCGAGAGCGATGCTGTGGACACGTCCACCGATGCGCTCGCGGGCCTCCAGCACGACGCAGTCGATGCCGGCTTCGCGCAGTCGGCGCGCGGCGGCGATTCCGGCGAAGCCCGCGCCGATCACCAGTACCCGGCGGGCGCCGCCTTCGATGGCCGCTTTGGCCGCGCGCAGGCCGTCGTCCCATGCACCGTGGGTCATGGCCGGCGCGACGGAGTTGCAGGCTTCGCCGGCCAGTACCAGCTTGCCGCCGATGGCCTCGCCCAACCGGCGCCGATGCGCCGGCGTGCCACCGGGCAACAGGGTGCTGTAGGCGCCACGGCTGAACGGATCGTCGCTCCAGTGGGTGACGTGGAAGGCGGTGGGACGGTGGCGAAGGCTGTCCATGTCGGTCTCGCTCAGTGAAAGAGCGACGACCTTAGAGGTGGGGCGGGGAGCAGTTCAAGACTCAGATGCAGCGCTTTTTGCAGGAGCGGGCCCCGCCCGTGATTGCGCGCCTGATGCGCTCCTGCAGGTTCGGCGTCAGGCCCGGCTCAGGCGGATCACCGCACGGGCGACCGATACGCCGGTGAACAGCACCACGAACAATCGCAGCGTCTGCATCGCCAGCACCAGGCCGACGTCGGAGTGGGTATCCACCGCGATGATCGCCATGGCGTCCAGGCCGCCGGGGCTGGTGGCGAGGTAGAGGGAGAGGAAGTCCATCCCGGTGATGGCGGCCAGCACCCAGGCGAACAGCGCGCAGCTGCCGATCAGAGCCAGTGCGCTGACCAGCATGGCCGGCAGGTGGCGGCCGACATAGGCGAGGCTTTCGCGGTCGAAGCGCAGGCCGATGTAGCAGCCGATCACGCCGTAGGCGGTGGCCAGCAACCAGTGCGGCAGGGTGATGTGCAGCACGCCGGTGAGTTGCAGCACGGCGCCGGCCACCAGCGGGACCAGCAGCGGACCGGCCGGCAACTTTGCGCCGGCGGTGGTGCAGACGAAGATCAGCAGCAGGCAGTTGATCAGGTCGGGCAGGGTGGCGGTGTCGACGATCGGCGTGCTGTGCGCCACCGAGCCGCCCCCTTCGATGCCCAGCAGGCGACCGACCAGGGCGCCGGCCATGACCACGCAGACCACCCGCACGTACTGCATGGTGGCAACCACACGCGGGTCGGCGCCGTTGGCTTCGGCCATCGATACCATGGCCGCCGCGCCACCCGGTGCGGTGCCCCAGGCGGCGGTGCTGCCGGGGATGCCGCCGAAGCGCACCATGGCGTAGCTGACCACGGCCGAGAGCAGCAGGGTGAGCAGGGTGGCGCTGAGCATCAGCGGCCAGGAAGCGACCATCGCCTGCAGCACTGACCAGCTCATGGCGTGGGCGACCAGCAGGCCGATGCAGCCCTGGCTCAGGCGGAAGGCCTGGCGTGGCAGGCGGATTTCCGCGCCGCTGACGCCAAAGGCGATGGCCACCAGCATGGGGCCCAGGAACAACGCGGCGGGGATGCCGAGCCAGGTCAGCAGTTGCCCGGCGCCTCCCGCTCCGAGCGCCAGGGCCAGCCATTGCAGACTGACAGGGATACGGGCGGCGGACAGGGCAGGGCGGCTGGACACGGACGGCTCCGGGCGGGGAAGACGGGAGAATTATCGGTAGCCGGATCGATCAAGTCTATTTTCTAATAGTCATGAATCCATTCCTGAAATTTATCGGTTGGCCGCCATGGACCTGCGTGATCTCGCCTACTTCGAAACCATCGCCGAGCTCGGTCACCTGGGCCGTGCCGCCGAGCGCCTGGGGCGCAGCCAGCCGGCGCTGACCAAGAGCATCCAGCGCCTGGAGGAGTCCCTCGGTGCGCGGTTGTTC
Source organism: uncultured Pseudomonas sp. (assembly GCA_966191535.1). GTDB lineage: Bacteria > Pseudomonadota > Gammaproteobacteria > Pseudomonadales > Pseudomonadaceae > Pseudomonas. The sequence goes on from CBIGPF010000037.1 coordinate 22,519, forward strand.
CAGCGCGACGGCCGCCGCATTCGCCTGACACCGGCTGGCGAACTGATGCTGCAGCGCGCGCGGCAACTGCGTCAGGGCATCGAGGAAACCCGCCGTGAGGTGCGCGATTTTGCCAGTGGCGTGGTGGGCAATATCCGCCTCGGCTGCGCCGCGACCATGGCCGAGTACCTGTTGCCGCGCCTGACCGAGGACCTGCTGGCGCGCGCACCGGACGTCACCATGAGCCTGGTGCTGGGTCAGGACGATGTACTGCGCGAGGCATTGCGCAGCGGGCGGCTGGACATGGCGATCTGCTCGCGGATCGTTGACGACCCGCAGCTGAGCAGCGAGCCGCTGCTGCAGGACCAGGTGGTGGTGGTCGCCAGCCGCGACCATCCGATCTTCGACGGCCCGGTCGCCATGGCCGACCTGTGCCGCTATCGCTGGGTGTTGCCGGCTACCGGCGTGTCCTCGCGGCGCTGGATGGACTCGACGTTCCAGGCCCACCAGTTGCCCATGCCGCAGGTGCAGATCGAGACCAATGCGATTCCCATGCTACCCAACCTGATCGCCCGTACTCGCCTGCTCAGCTTCATCGCCCGCGAGGCGCTGGCCGGCGGCCACGGCATGGACCAGTTGCGCGAGGTGGAGCTGGCCGAGACGACATTGACGCGGACCATCGGTCTGGCGGTGCGGGAGGGCGCCTACCTGTCGCCGGCGGCCCAGTTGCTGCGGGGGATGTTGCGCGAGCATGCGCAGCGGTTTGGCGCGGAGCTGTAGCCAGAGGGAAGCACCCTGTGGGAGCGGGCATGGCCCGCTCCCACAGTGGGTGCGGCTTCGTAGGGCGAGTAGCGCGCCAGCATTATCCGCCGCGACGCATCTGGCGGATAACCTGTTCCAGGTTACATGCCCTACGATCACTCCGCGTGTTCAGCGACTGGGCACCTCGCCGACCACCGTGGTGCGATACATCTCCCGCCGCATGCCGTGGTAGTCCGACACCGGATAATGCCAGGTACTGCGGTTGTCCCAGATCGCCAGGGTACCGGCGCTCCAGCGCATGCGGCAGGTGAACGCCGGCTGCGTGGCGATGCTGAACAGGTAATCCAGCAGCGGCTGCGATTCGGCCGGGCGCATGCCCTTGATGCCGCTGGTGTAGGCCGGGTTGATGTAGAGGATCTTCTTGCCGGTCTCCGGATGCCGGGTCACCAGCGGATGCGAGCGTACTTCGCCCTCATGGCTGCCGTAGCGCACCGCCATGTTTTCCATCAGGTCGTTGTGCTTGGCCTCGGCGCCGTAGGCACGCTCGGGGCTGTGGATGGCGTCGAGGGTCTCCAGTTGCGCGCGCAGTTTCGGCGACAGCCATTCGTAGGCCAGCGCCAGGTTGGCGTAGAGGGTGTCGCCGCCAAACGGCGGGATGTCGTGGCCGTAGAGCAGGGTGAAGGCCGGCGGGCGCTCCTGGAAGGACCAGTCGCTGTGCCAGGCGCCGCCGAATACCACCGGGGTCTTCTCGTTGGCTTCCTTCACCACCCGCACCACGTGCGGGTGATCGTCCATGCCGACGACATAGGGCTCACGGCCGAACTCGCCAAAGCGCAGGGTCACGGCTTCGAGGTTTTCCACGCTCAGGTTCTGCCCGCGGATGAACAGCACCTTGTGCGCCAGCAGCGCCTGGCGCAGCTCGGCGTAGCCTTCCTCGCCCAGGGTGGTGAGGTCGAGGTCGCTGACGTCCGCGCCGATCGCGCCGGTGGCGGGGACGATGCGGAAGTGACGGTAGTCGGCCGCGCGGTTCTGGCTCGGCAGTGCGTAGAAGAACTCGAACATGGGGACGCCTCTTGTGCGTGTTATTGGCATCTCCAGCATGGTCAGCGCTGGCGCTTTCTTCCATGATGAACCCCGCCAAAAATTGATGTTTTCCGCCACGTCGTACTTTCCCGCCACAGGAGTCCGCGATGGACTGGCGCCAGACCCGCGAGATCACCGGAGTGCGTTACCTGCTCGACAGTGCCCGTGAAGAGGGGCTGGGCGCGGACGATTGCCTGGTGGGCAGCGCGATCTCACCGGCCGACCTGCAGGCGCGCGCCGGGCGCATCCAGGCCTGGCAGGAACTGGCGGTGATCCGCAACCTGTTGCAGCACGTCGAGCGGCCTGGCCTGGGGCTGGCGACCGGGCGGCGCTACCACCTCACTTCGCTGGGGCTGCTCGGTTTCACCATGCTCGCCAGCCGCACGCTACAGGAAGCCTTCGAGACCTTCGGGCGTTTCCAGAGCCTGGCGCTGACGCTCTGTCCGGTGAGCAGTGAGGCGGAGGCGCGTGGGCTGTGGCTGGTGTTCGATGACCGCGTGCTGCCCGAGGATGCCCGTGCTTTCGTGGTGGAGCGCGGCATTGCCGGTTGCTGGCAACTCTCCGGCGAACTGCTGCAGCGGTCGCTGCAACCCCTGGCGATTGAACTGCGCTGCCTGGCGCCGGCCAATGCCAGCGCGTTCCGCGAGACCTTCGGCATCGAACCGGTGTTCGCGGCGCCACGCAACGCCATGCTCTTCGCTCTGGAGGACCTGCTGGCGCCGCTGCCTCAGGCGCAGATCAGTGCACGCGACAGCGGTGAGGCACTCTGCGAACGCCTCTGTGGCGAACTGGCGCTGACCCTGGCGACTTCACCCACCGCGCGGCAGGTGCAGCAACTGCTGCTGCGCGACTCCGCCAGCCTGCTTGGCGCGTCGGCAGTAGCCGAACGCATGGGCCTTTCCGAGCGCACGCTGCAACGGCGTCTGGCGGAGGAAGGGCAGAGCCTGCAGGGGCTCAACGATGGCATCAAGCAGCGTCTCGCCGAACGCCTGCTGCGTGAATCGCGGATGGACCTGCACGGCATAGCCCAGTGCCTGGGCTATGCCGAGGCGGCAAGTTTCTCCCGCGCGTTCCAGCGTTGGACGGGGCAGTCGCCCGGGCGTTGGAAACGTCAGTCCGGAACCCTCCCGGCGCACTGAAGTCGAACCGCCCGCGACGCCTCTGTAACGGGCGAAAGCCGCGAGATAGAGCCTTCTGGTGTGGCCGATTGCCATCGGTCGCGGGCTAATTTCGCGTGCTTCCCATCCGTTGCCCTCAAGAGGCGCATCGCCATTTTTCGTGAGGCGTCCAACAAGAAAAGGAGACTCCATGTCCTCAGCAACCTGCCTGCGTGCGTGCCTCGGAAGGTGCGGCGCGATGACCTTCAGCGCACTGCATTGGCGGGCGTGAACCGCCATCCACTCCTTGCACCGGCACCGCGCGAACGGCGCGGCCGCGTGTCACTGGCCGGGCATCCGGCCGTCATCCGAGCATTGAGGGAATCAATGAGCAAGACTTTCCGACTGGCCGCCGTGGCCGGCAGCCTGCTGGCTACCGGACTGCCCGCGCTGGCCTATGGCGCCGAACTCGAGGCGCAGATCCGCTGGACCCGCTACGGTATCCCGCACATCCAGGCCAGGGACGAACTGGGCCTGGGCTATGGCATCGGCTACGCCTATGCCCGCGACAATGCCTGCCTGCTGGCCGAGGAAGTCCTCACCGCGCGGGGCGAGCGCTCGCGCTACTTCGGCGTGGACGGCAAGTCCTCCGCCGGCATCGGCAACCTGCCCTCGGACTTCTTCTATACCTGGCTCAACGACAACGAATCCCTGCGCCGCATGCGCAGCGCCCAGCCGCAGCCGATCCGCGACCTGCTCGATGGCTACGCGGCCGGCTACAACCGCTGGTTGTGGGATACCCAGGCCGCCGGCACGCAGTGCGCGGGCAAGGCCTGGCTGCGTCCGCTGGAGGCCGACGACCTGTTGCGCCTGACCCGCCGCCTGCTGGTGCAGGCCGGCGCCGGGCAATTTGCCGAGGCGATGATGGCGGCTACGCCGCCGGGGCAGGCAACCTCCTCCGTCGTCAGCGACGGCGAGGTACTGGCGGCGATGGACCGCCGCGAGAATTTCCATCGCGACCACGGCAGCAATGCCGTTGCGGTGGGCAGCGAGCGTTCGGCCGACGGCCGTGGCTTGCTGCTGGCCAACCCCCATTTCCCCTGGTTCGGCGCGCTGCGCTTCTACCAGCTGCACCTGACCATTCCCGGTCAGCTCGACGTGATGGGCGCCGCCCTGCCGGGCATGCCGCTGGTGAACATCGGCTTCAGCAAGGACGTGGCGTGGAGCCACACGGTGGATACCTCCAGCCACTTCACTCTGTACCGCCTCGACCTCGATCCGCAGGACCCGCACAGCTATCGCGTCGACGGCCAGTCGCGGCCGCTGAAGGAAATCACCCTGCGCGTTCGCGTGCTGGAGCCCAATGGCCGCGTGGGGTCGCGCAGCCATACGCTGTACGAGTCCGAGTACGGTCCGTTGCTCAGCGTACCCGGCAAGTTGCCGTGGAACGCCAGCGAAGCCTTCGCCGTGCGCGATGCCAACCTGGGCAATGACCGTGTCCTGCAGCAGTGGTACGCGATCGATCACGCCCGCAGCCTCGACGAACTGCGCGACAGTATCGAGCACGTGCAGGGCATCCCCTGGGTCAACACCCTGGCGACCAATGCCGAGGGCAAGGTGCTTTACCTGAACCAGTCAGTGGTACCGCACCTGAGCCAGCAGCAATTGACCGACTGCGCCATTGCCGAGTACCAGAAGCAGGGCCTGCCGGTGCTGCAGGGCGGGCGCCGCGCCTGTAACTGGTCGAGCGCCCCGGGCACCCGCCATGCCGGACTGACGCCACCGGAGCAGATGCCGGCGTTGGTGCGCGAAGACTTCGTGCAGAATTCCAACGACAGCGCCTGGCTGAGCAACCCGGCGCAGCCGCTGACCGGGTTCTCGCCGCTGGTGAGCCGCGATTCGATCCCGGTCAGTGCCCGCGCACGTTTCGCCCTGGAACGGTTGAAGGGCGACGGCAAGATCGGCCCGGACGACCTGCAGAAAATGGTCACCGACAACCGCGTCTACGTCGCCGACATGCTCCTCGACGACCTGCTGCAACTGTGTAAACCGGCCCCGGCGGGCACCGAGGCAGCCTGCGCTGCGCTGGGTTCGTGGGATCGCCACGTCAACCTCGACAGCAACCCCGGCTTCGCCTATTTCCAGGCCTTCGTTACGCGCTTCCTGAAGATCGACGGTGGCTGGCGCCTGCCTTTCGATCCCAAGCTGCCGCTGGCCACGCCGTCGGGCATCGCGTTGGACAGGCCGGACGTGCGCCAGCAGGCACAGCAGGCGCTGGTGGCGGCGGCGCAGGAGATCGACGGCCGCAAGATCCGCGCGGACGAGACCTGGGGCGAGCTGCAACTGACCGGCGATGTCGCCAACCCACTGGGCATCCCTGGCGGCGCAGGCAACGAGGGCGTGTACAACGCCATCACGTCCGAGTGGCAGGGCGACCATTACCGCGTGCTCAGCGGCAGCAGCTACATCCAGCTGGTGGACTTCACCTCGGATGGACCGAAGGCGCGCGGGTTGCTGGCGTTCTCGCAGTCCAGTGAACCCGGCTCGCCGCATCACCGTGACCAGACCGAGCTGTTCGCCAGGCAGCAGTGGCCGGAGCTGCCGTTCACCGACGAGCAGATCAAGGCCGATCCTGAGCTGAGGGTGATGGAGTTGCGCGAGCGCTAACGCATGCATATACGGCAGGCGTGCTTTTCGTAGGAGCGATCTTGCTCGCGAACCGCTCAACTCCGAGTCACCGGGGAGCACCGTTCGCGAGCAAGCTCGCTCCTGCAGGTCTGCCGAACGCTGTCACCAGCCTGACACCGAGCGCACCTAGTCTGGCGGCAATGCCCCTGCGTGAAGGCCGCCGCCATGCCCCTGACCAATGAATCCGTGATCCGCCGCATCCACCGCGAACTGCTCGACCACAGCGACGAAGAGCTGGAGCTGGAGCTGCTGGAGGACGTGCGCAACCTCGACGAACTGTTCGACGAGCACGCCGATGTCGACGAGGAAAAGCTCGCGCGCCGCCGGTACTTCAGCGAGCTGTTCCGCCTGCAGGGCGAACTGGTGAAGCTGCAGAGCTGGGTGGTGAAGACCGGCCACAAGGTAGTGATTCTCTTCGAGGGCCGCGATGCGGCGGGCAAGGGCGGTGTGATCAAGCGCATTACCCAGCGCCTCAATCCGCGCGTTTGCCGCGTCGCCGCGCTGCCCGCGCCGAACGACCGCGAGCAGACCCAGTGGTACTTCCAGCGCTACGTCTCGCACTTGCCGGCGGCGGGGGAGATCGTCCTGTTCGACCGCAGCTGGTACAACCGCGCCGGGGTCGAGCGGGTGATGGGCTTCTGCTCGGACGACCAGTACGAGGAGTTCTTCCGCAGCGTGCCGGAGTTCGAGCGCATGCTGGCGCGCTCCGGCATCCAGCTGATCAAGTACTGGTTCTCGATCTCCGACGACGAGCAGCACCTGCGCTTCCTCAGCCGCATCCACGACCCACTCAAGCAGTGGAAGCTCAGCCCCATGGACCTGGAGTCGCGCCGTCGCTGGGAGGCCTACACCAAGGCCAAGGAAATCATGCTCGACCGCACCCACATCCCCGAGGCGCCCTGGTGGGTGGTGCAGGCCGACGACAAGAAGCGCGCGCGGCTCAACTGCATCAGCCACCTGCTGAACCTGATTCCCTACGAGGACGTGGAGCACCCGGCGGTGGTCCTGCCGCAGCGCCAGCGCCACGAGGACTACGCGCGCACGCCGACGCCGCAGCAGATCGTGGTGCCCGAAGTCTACTGAGGCGAGCCTCAGTGGGAGCGCACCATGCGCGCGATCGCGGGCATGGCCCGCTCCTACAGGTGAGCGCCGGTGTTCTGTCGTTCGCCGGTCAATTGCGCTGAGACACAACTTGTAACATTCCCTGCCGATCATGACCGGGACATCCCATCACGCGGACTCCCAGCATGACCACCGATACCCTGGCCGCCGGCGACCGTCCCGTCGTCGGAGACCGGCCCCACCTGGAACACAAGCCCGGTCGCATTACCGCCTTCATCTTCTTTGCCGTGCTCGCCGTCGGGCTGCTGTTCTCGGCCTGGAGCCTGGTGCGCGACGTCGACGACGTCACCTCCACGGTCACCACCTGGACGCCCTTCCTGTTGCTCGGGGTCGCCCTGTTCATCGCCCTGGGCTTCGAGTTCGTCAACGGCTTCCACGACACCGCCAACGCGGTGGCCACTGTCATCTATACCCACTCGCTGCCGCCGCACTTCGCGGTGGTCTGGTCGGGCTGCTTCAACTTCCTCGGTGTGCTGCTCTCCAGCGGCGCGGTGGCCTTCGGCATCATCGCCCTGCTGCCGGTGGAGCTGATCCTGCAGGTCGGTTCCTCGGCCGGCTTCGCCATGGTTTTCGCCCTGCTGATCGCCGCCATCCTGTGGAACCTCGGTACCTGGTGGCTGGGCCTGCCGGCGTCGTCCTCGCACACCCTGATCGGCTCGATCATCGGCGTGGGGGTGGCCAACGCATTGATGCACGGCCGGGACGGCACCAGCGGCGTGGACTGGGCGCAGGCGACCAAGGTCGGCTATTCGCTGCTGCTTTCGCCGCTGATCGGCTTCGTCTGCGCCGCGCTCCTGCTGCTGGCGCTGCGCCTGCTGGTGAAGAACCGTGCGCTGTACAAGGCGCCCAAGGGCAAGACACCGCCGCCGTGGTGGATTCGCGGCCTGCTGATCCTCACCTGCACCGGTGTGTCCTTCGCCCACGGCTCCAACGATGGGCAGAAGGGCATGGGCCTGATCATGCTGATCCTGGTCGGCACCCTGCCGATGGCCTACGCGCTGAACCGCACCATGCCGGCAGACCAGACCGTGCAGTTCGTCGCCATCTCCGAAGTTACCCAGCAGGCGCTGGTCCGCGCCGCGCCGCAGCCGGCTCCGGCCGACCCGCGAGCGGTGCTGTCGGAGTACGTGCGCACCAAGGAAGCCAAGCCGGAACTGATCCCGTCCCTGGCGGCGCTGACCGGCGCCATCGGCGCGGAGGTGAAGGGCTACGGCAGCCTGGCCCGCGTGCCGGCCGAAGCCATGGGCAACGTGCGTAACGACATGTACCTGACCAGCGAGGCGATCCGCCTGATGGACAAGGACAAGGTCGGCAACTTCGACGCGGACACCACCAGCAAGCTGGCCGCGTTCAAGGGCAAGATCGACGAGTCGACCCGCTTCATCCCGCTGTGGGTGAAGGTCGCCGTGGCCATCGCCCTCGGCCTGGGCACCATGGTCGGCTGGAAGCGCATCGTGGTGACCGTTGGCGAGAAGATCGGCAAGACCCACCTGACCTACGCCCAGGGCGCCTCCGCGGAACTGGTGGCGATGATGACCATCGGCGCCGCGGACATGTACGGTTTGCCGGTGTCGACGACCCACGTGTTGTCGTCCGGCGTCGCCGGCACCATGGCAGCCAACGGTTCGGGTCTGCAGATGCGCACCATCCGCAACCTGCTGATGGCCTGGGTGCTGACCCTGCCGGCGGCCATCGTGCTGTCTGCGTCGCTGTACTGGCTGTTCACCCACCTGTTCTGACCTTGGGTGATGTAACTGGAACGCCGCTCCCTTGAGCGGCGTTTTCTTTGGCATCGAGGTCCCTTGTAGGAGCGGGCCATGCCCGCGATCCGCCGGCAGGGCCGGCGCCATCCTTCGCTCCAAGGTTGACCCTGTATTGCTGCGTTGGCGTGGGTGTTTCTGCGCCGCTTCGGTGCGCGCGCGGACTCTGTGGTTTCGCCCCCTCGGGCGAATTACTTTGGCAGACGCCCCAAAGTAACCAAAGGTCTTGCCCCGGACATCCGGTTTTTCGCCTAGGCGAAAAATTCCCTCGTTGAATCGAAGTTTCAGGGGCTCGCGCTGACGGGCCATCCCTGGCCCGACAGCGCTCTCGCGGCATCCATGCCGCCCAACCCCCTGAAACTCCAATTCAACGAGGCCTCCTGAAAGGGGCGTTCCGGAGTGCGCGGATATTTCTCTGGAAGTCTTCATGAGCCAGAGCGGAATCCGCTGTAGGAGCGGGCCATGCCCGCGATCGCGCGCATGGCGCGCACGGACGGGGAGCTTCCGCGTTTCCTGCTGGCCCCGCTTGAAATATCGAACGCGTGATGCGTATTTTGTACGGGCTCGCGCACCTCGCGCGGCGTCCTGTTGCCAGGACAAGAAGAACAAGGATAAGAAGTCATGAGTAGCGATCTAGGAATCCCGCTCGCCGAACGCCTGGCTGGAGTGGAAGAGATCGAGTGCGTCACCCCCGACCTCAACGGGGTGCCGCGTGGCAAGGTGATGACCGGCGAAGGTTTCCTCACCGGGCGCCGGTTGCAGCTGGCGCGCGGCGTCCTTCTGCAATGCATCATGGGCGGCTACCCGCCGGCGAAGTATTACGGCAGCGATGACGGCGACCTCGCCCTGGTCGCCGAGCCGACCCAGATCCATCGCCTGCCCTGGAGCGACGAGCCCCGCGCCTTCGCCATCTGCGACGCGGTGGAGCTCGACGGCAAGCCCTCCGGCCTGTCCACCCGCGGCCTGCTCAAGCAGGTCGTCGCGCGCTACGCCGAACGCGGCTGGAGCCCGGTGGTGGCGACCGAGCTGGAGTTCTTCGTGTTCGCGCCCAACCCTGATCCGCTGGAAGCCTTCCAGGCGCCGGTCGGGCTCGATGGTCGCCGCGAGATCGGCCACTCGGCGTTCAGCGTGTCCTCCAACAACGGCCTGCGTCCGTTCTTCCAGGATGTCTACCGCTGCATGGACGCGGTAGGGCTGGAACGCGACACCTTCATGCACGAGATGGGCACCACCCAGTTCGAGATCAACTTCCTGCATGGCGATCCGGTACTGCTGGCCGACCAGACCTTCCTGTTCAAGCACCTGCTCAAGGAAGTCGCGCTCAAGCATGGCCTGATCGTGGTGTGCATGGCCAAGCCGCTGGCGCACACGCCGGGCAGCTCGATGCACATCCACCAGAGCATCGTCGATGGCGAGGGCCGCAACATTTTCAGCGACGCCCAAGGCGAGGCCACGCCGGCTTTCCGCCACTTCATCGGCGGCCTGCAGGCGTGCCTGTCGGACTTCACCCTGCTGTTCGCACCCAACGTGAACTCCTTCCAGCGCCTGTGCCACCCGTACGCGTCGCCAAACAACGCCTGCTGGTCGCACGACAACCGTGCCGCCGGCCTGCGCATTCCGGCCAGCGCACCGGTGGCCCGTCGCGTGGAAAACCGCCTGCCGGGCGCCGACGCCAACCCCTACCTGGCGATCGCCGCGAGCCTTGCGGCCGGTCTGCATGGCATCGAGCGTGCGCTGGAACCCACCGCGCCGATCCAGGGGGAGTTCGAGGTGCCGCCGGAGCTGCTGCTGCCCTGCACGATGTATGACGCATTGCAGCGCCTGCAGCGCAGCGATCTGGCGCGCGAGGTGTTCGGCAACGAGTTCATCGACGGCTACAGCGCGACCAAGTCCATGGAGCTGACCAGCTTCTTCGACGAAATCACCCCATGGGAGCGCCGCGTCCTGGCCGCCCAGGCCTGATTCGCATGATCTGATTTGACGTCGCTGACACAGCTGCGCCGGAACCCGGCGCAGCTGTGATCGGCAGCCATCTCCAGGCGATCTTCAAGCCATCCTCCGACATCGGGTCGACATCCTTCCTGATGCCCCGCATGACCATGCGCGACACGCGCTATTCCGGGCCCGGCAGCCCTCTCGACGCGCCGATTGGCAAGCTCTAAGGTGTGAGCGCAAGTCCCGCTTTCCGCTGCCCGGACGTTGTGCCGGGGTTGTCCTGGACCAGGAGGTCCAATGCTTCGGATCGTCACTGCCTTCCGCGCTCTGTACTTCGCCGCTGTCATGCTCCTGACCGGTTCCGGTCTGCTCAGTACCTACCTCGCGTTGCGTCTTGGCGCGGAGAAGGTCGACGGGCTGTGGATCGGCGCCATGATGGCCGCCTACTACCTCGGCCTGGTGCTGGGCGGCAAGATCGGCCACCGGCTGATTGCCCGCGTCGGCCATATCCGCGCCTACGTCGCCTGCGGCGGGTTGGTGACCGCTGCGGTGCTGGGCATCGGTCTGTTGCCCTGGCTGGGCTTCTGGCTGTTGCTGCGGGTCGCCATCGGCCTGGGGATGATGTGCCAGTACATGGTCATCGAGAGCTGGCTCAACGAGCAGGCTGAAGCGCGCCAGCGCGGCGCCGTGTTTGCCGGCTACATGGTGGCCTCGTACCTCGGGCTGGTGCTTGGCCAACTGGTGTTGGTCGTGCACCCGGGACTCGGCCCGGAGCTGCCGATGATGATCGCCCTATGTTTCGCGATGTCGCTGATCCCGGTGGCGATCACCCACAAGGTCCACCCTGCGCCGCTACGCCCGGCGCCGCTGGAACCGCGCTTCTTCATCCAGCGGGTACCGCAGTCGCTGACCACGGTGCTGGTGTCCGGGCTGGTGGTCGGCTCGTTCTATGGTCTGGCGCCGCTCTATGCGGTGGATCAGGGCCTGGGCACCGAGGAGATCGGCCTGTTCATGGGCGGCTGCATCTTCGCCGGCCTGCTCGTGCAGTGGCCGCTGGGCTGGCTGTCCGACCGCATCGACCGCGCCGTGCTGATCCGCAACGCGGCCATCCTGTTGCTGGTGGTGGCTCTGCCGCTGGCGGCGCTGCCGTTGCTGCCGGTGCCGCCGCTGAGCCTGGCGCTGCTGCTGCCGATGGGGTTCCTGGTCTGCCTGGTGCAGTTCACCCTGTATCCGCTGGCGGTGGCGTTCTCCAACGACCACGTCGAGGGCGAGCGCCGGGTTTCCCTCACCGCCATGCTGCTGGTGACCTTCGGAGTCGGCGCCTGTATCGGCCCGCTGGCGGCCGGCGCGCTGATGAAGCTGTTCGGCGCCAACATGCTCTACGCCTTCGTTTGCGCCTGCTCGCTGATCCTCATCTGGCGCGTGCAACCGGAGAAGGTCAGTGGTGTGCACCGGGTCGACGAGGCGCCCGTCAAGCACGTCGCCACGCCGGACAGCCTGGCGTCCTCACCGCTGTCCGCCGCCCTCGACCCGCGGGTCGACGAAGCGGCCGTGGAAGAGCAGATGAAGGGCAATGACACCAGCGCGCCGGTTCCCGAGGCGGAAACGGAAGCAGAGGAAGAAAGCCGGCCTGCATGAGGCCGCAAGGGACGGGCGGCAAGTGCTTGCCGCCCCGGGCGAACTAGAACAGTTCGTCCTTCTCGAAGCGTCGGGCTTCGCGTTGCAGCTGGTAGACGAAGCGCTCGATGTTGCGCTGCGCCAGGCCGCTCATCTGGTGGAAGCGCATGCCGGCGAAGCTGTAGCCGACTTTCTCTTCGAAATGCACGTGGCGCAGTTCGACTTCCATGGTCAGGGCGCCAAACGGCAGGCGCGCGGTGAACTCTTCGTAGACCTGGCCGGGTTGCAGGCGCTCGGCGGCGTTGCCTTCCAGGCGGATCTTGCAGCCGGTGGCGGAGATGTCGATCAGGTTGCCCTTGAGCGGCGACTTCAGCTTGCTGCCGCCGATTTCCACGGGCACCGGCTGGCCCTGGCCAACCGGGGCGCGGAAGGCGTTGCGGCGCTGGTGGTAGAGCATCTCGGCCGGTACTGGCAGCCAGTAGCAGCGGGCGCCGTCGATCTCGGAAAAGAAGGCGTTCTGGGTGTTTTCCCAGGCGATGCGTACGCCTTCATGGAAGGCTTCGATGCGGAATTGCTCGCCGTTCTGCAGGAAGCGCTCGCCGTCGTTGGGGATGAGTTCGTCCAGGGCGACGATGTTGCGCTCGCGGTTGATCTCGACGACGAAGCTCTGGAAGCGCTGGCTGCGCCCTTCGAAGGTGACCACCAGGGGATCGTGACTGTCCATCAGCATTTTCAGGCTGGCGTGGATCTCCACCGGAGCTTTCAACACCTTCGGTGGTTGAGGGCCATTTTCCTCGGCGAACAGATTCGACACGGTCCGCGGGTCTCCATTGTGTTTGTTATGAGTCTTGCACGGGGCAGGGCGGGTAGTGGCATTTTGCCCTACGGCAGGCAGCCAGACCAGCACTGACTGTCGGCGGTCAGGCCTGGCTGAGCGGGCGTTGGCGACTGCTCTGGGTGGAGCCGCCGTAGCGATCGTAGAGACGTGGAGTGTCCTGGCCGCGCAGGATATCGAGCGTGCGCTCGGTGCTGGCCTGGCCGGAGCGGATGACGCGGCCGTTGCGCTGGTTGGCTTCCTGGCAACGTTCGAGCAGTGCGCCGAGCTCTTCCGCTCGCGCGGTGAGGGCAGCATTGCCGGTGGCCTGGGCGATCTGTGCGAGCCCCTCGCGATCAACGCTGACCCCGGCCTGTTGCAGCACCTGGGTACGAATACGGCCGTTCTGCTCGAGCTGCTGCAGCAGCGGCAGCTTGCTGTCGAGCAGCTTCTGCAACTGGTCCAGGTCGCGTGCTTGCAGCGCCTGGTACTCATCGTCGATCAGCTGCAGCAGGTTGCTGGCTGCTTCGATGTCGCCGTTGATCAGGGAAAGCAGGGCATCAGACATCTTGGGCTCGGCGTACTAGCGGTTGACCAGGCGCTGAGCGAACTCAGCGCTGGGATTCGAAATCGAGCAGCTTGCTGGCGACTTTCTGGCTGTCGACCTGGTAGCTGCCGTCAGCGATGGCCGCCTTGATGCGAGCCACTTTCTCGTTGTCGACCACGGGCTGGTCCTTCAGTTGATCGCTTACTTTCTGTAGTTGCTGCGCGGTATCGCTCAGCTGTACCGACTCGCCGCTCTTGGCCGGGGCGTTGACGGAGGCATTCTCTGCGGCGGCTTCGCTGCGACCGCTCTGGGCAGCACTGCTACGGCCAGTGTTGGCTGTCGTAGAGGCCGGGTTCAGCCGGTTGAAGTCGATGACCATGGTGGAAACCTCTGGAGGTATTGGACGCTTGCCAAGCTTTTCGGCCGTCCTGAGAGAAACTTTAGGCCGAATTTTCGTGCGCCCGAGCACATTTTGCAGAGGGCTGCGCCCATCATGCCAGAAAAAGCCGGAAGCAGAGCCTTACAGGCTGACTTCCACCGTTCCTGGCTCGATGACGCGAGCCCTGACGATACGCTGGGAACGCAGGTTGCGCACGCGGATCTGCTCCCCGGTGACCCCGTCGGACAGTGCTTCGCCGGGCATGAACACGTTGATCGCACTGGTCCTGGCGCGAATCACTACCTGATCGCCCTTGCGCACGGCCGCTGCCTGTTCGAGGAAGACCGGCGCCAGCACCTGGTCGTTGACCGTCGGGCGCTTGAGCTTCATGCCGACCACCTGGTTGGCGTCGGTCAGGTAACCCTGGCTCAACTGGCCGACATCGCGTTCGACCACGCTGATGTCGCCCGGCTCGATGATGTGGTTGCGCTGCAGGGGCAGGGTGGTGACGACAACTTGACGGTACAGCTTGACCGTCGCCGGTACGAACACCGTCCAGGGAGAACTGCCTTCGCAGATGACCCGGACGGTAACCCGACCAACGGGCTGCGCCGGGCTTTCCAGCTTCTGCGTCAGGTCCTTGTCGCACTGCGCCAGGCGCAGACGGGGATCGATGCGTGCGACTTCGATCTCGTAGCGTGCGTCTATGCCGGAAGTCTGCAGATAATCTTCCACCTTGAACTCAAGAAAGCCCTGGGTGGAGCCGATAAGGATCTCAGGCGCGGTGAAGCCTTCAGCCCCAGCCGGGGAGAGGGTCAGCGCACCCGTCATGCCGAGCAGCGCAGCCACCAGGGCGCGCGCGGTTCTCAGCTGTCGGAAAAATGTCGTTGCTTGTTTCATGCAACGATCCAAGCAATGGTCATGCCGCCTTCGTGAGTCGGGCGGCGTTGCGTGCACAGGAGGCTCAATGGCCGGAGTCATGGATTCGGTCAACCAGCGTACGCAGCTGGTTGGCCAGAATCGTCTCGAACTGCTGCTGTTCCGCTTGAACGGCAGCCAGCTGTACGGGATCAACGTGTTCAAGGTGAAGGAGGTGCTGCAGTGCCCCCGCCTGACCGTGATGCCCAAGTCCAGCCAGGTGGTCCGCGGGGTGGCGAACATCCGTGGCGGCACCATTCCGATCCTCGATCTGGCGCTGGCCACGGGGCGTCACGCCCTGCGGGACATCAGCAACAGCTTCGTGATCATCACCGAGTACAACACCAAGGTGCAGGGCTTCCTGGTGCACTCGGTGGAGCGCATCGTCAACATGAACTGGGAGTCGATCCATCCGCCACCCAAGGGAACCGGTCGCGATCACTACCTGACGGCAGTGACGCGAGTGGACAACCAGTTGGTGGAAATCATCGACGTGGAGAAGATCCTCGCCGAAGTGGCGCCGACCTCGGAGGACATTTCCGAAGGCGTGCTGGATGCCGACACCCAGGCCCGCGCGGTCAGCAAGCGTGTGCTGGTGGTGGATGACTCTTCAGTGGCGCGCAAGCAGCTGGTGCGTTGCCTGGAAACCGTCGGCGTGGAAGTGCTGGCGCTCAACGATGGCCGCCAGGCGCTGGATTACCTGCGCCAGATGGTGGAAGCCGGTGGGCATCCGGGCAGCGATCTGCTGATGGTGATCTCGGATATCGAGATGCCGGAGATGGATGGCTACACGCTCACGGCGGAAATCCGTCACGACCCGCGCATGCAGGATCTGCACATTCTCCTGCATACTTCGCTGTCCGGGGTGTTCAACCAGGCCATGGTGAAGAAGGTCGGCGCTGACGACTTCCTCGCCAAGTTCCGTCCCGATGACCTGGCGGCCCGCGTGTCGGACCGCATCAAGGCAGTGGATGGCGCGACGGCCTGATCCGGCGCGACGAGATGCGGGTGGCGCCGGTGCCGCCCGCATCGTCTATGGTTTTTTTGAGCACCGGTCAGGCAGCTGCCGTCGTAACGCCGGCAGCCGTCCACGAGCAAAGAGGCGTATCTGTGACATCCACCAATTCTGAATTCGAGCTGTTCCGGGATTTCCTGGAGAAGACCTGCGGCATCCTCCTGGGCGCCAACAAGCAGTACCTGGTCTCCAGCCGCTTGAACAAGTTGATGGAGCAGCAGGGCATCAAGTCCCTGGGCGAGCTGGTGCAGAAGATCCAGGTCCGCAGCCAGCTGCGCGAGCAGGTGGTCGACGCGATGACCACCAACGAGACCCTGTGGTTTCGCGATACCTACCCCTTCGAGGTACTGAAGAATCGCGTGCTGCCGGAAATGATCAAGGCGTCGCCCGGCCAGCGCCTGCGCATCTGGTCGGCGGCCTGCTCCTCCGGGCAGGAGCCTTATTCGCTGTCGATGGCCATCGACGAGTTCGAGCGTACCAACCTCGGACAGCTGAAGGCGGGCGTGCAGATCGTCGCCACCGACCTGTCCGGCTCCATGCTCACTGCCTGCAAGGCCGGTGAGTACGACAGCCTGGCCATCGGCCGTGGCCTGTCCCAGGAGCGCCTGGCGCGCTACTTCGACCAGAAGACGCCGGGACGCTGGACGGTGAAGCCTCCGATCAAGAGCCGCGTGGAGTTCCGCGCGCTGAACCTGCTGGACAGCTACGCCACGCTGGGCAAGTTCGACATGGTGTTCTGCCGCAACGTGCTGATCTATTTCTCGGCCGAGGTGAAGCGCGACATCCTCCTGCGCATCCATGCCACGCTCAAGCCGGGTGGCTACCTGTTCCTCGGCGCCTCCGAAGCGCTCAACGCGCTGCCGGACCACTACCAGATGGTCCAGTGCAGCCCGGGGATCATCTACAAGGCCAAGTGATTGGCCGCAGCCCCGCCTGTTCGGGCGGGGTTCTTGCTACTGCATTCACCTGATCGCGGACTTTGTCCGCGATCTGCATTTCTGCGTACGTCGAATTCGCGGCAGAGCACGGCCGTAGGATGGGGGGAGCTTGCGATACCCATGCTGTCGGTGCCTCGGAATCGATGGGTATCGCTGCGCTCCACGCCATCCTGCGTGCGCGTTTGTCGGCAGGGAGGCACTGGCTCCCTTGTCGGGGCGGGCCATGCCCGCGATCCGTCGACAAGGCCGAAGTTTCCATCAGGTTCGTGAGCTAGCCGAGCGCTGTATCGGCAACGGCCGAGGAGGGCGGCAAGGCGGCCAGCTTCCCCGCTTGCCGCCTTGCCCCCATGCCGCCGCAGGCAAGGAACACGCTAGCCGCTTTGACGCTGGGA
>CBIGPF010000038.1:0-39527 GCA_966191535.1 uncultured Pseudomonas sp.
CACACGGTGGCCCCGGGCATCGGCGATACGCTGGTAGAGCTGGCGGATACTCAGGCCTTCACGCTGCGCCAGCTCCAACAGCAGGTGCTGGCGGCTGACACCGGATTCGGTCGGCGGCAGCGCCGGCAACGGGGCGTCCAGCGGCAGGTGCGAAAGATCGAAACCACCGGCCACATCCGACAGCAGCGACAGCCCGACCACCGGCTGCACCAGCTCCAGCAGCTGCGCACGGCGCTCGTCGGCCTCCGCGCGGCTGGCACCGAGGATCGGCAGCACGCCGGGCATTACCTTCAGCGCAGCCGGGTCACGGCCATGGCGCGCCACCCGCTGCTTGATGTCCCGGTAGAACGCCTGGGCACCGGCCAGTTCCGGCTGCGCGGTGAACAGCACGTCGGCCTGTCGTGCCGCCAATTCCCGGCCGGCCTCCGACGCCCCTGCAAGCACCTGCACCGGCGCGACACCACGGGCGGCCCAGCGCTCACGCACGCGCAGGAGAAAGTCCTCCGCCATGCGGTAGCGGCAGGCGTGCTCGAAGTGGCGGTCGCGACCGAAGTTGCCGGCTTCCTCGGCGTTGCTCGAGGTCACCAGGTTCCAGCCGCTGCGGCCACCACTGAGCGATTCCAGGGTGGCGAAGGTGTCCGCCACGTTCGCCGCATCGTTGTACGAGGACGTAACGGTGGCCACCAGCCCGATGTGCCGGGTGCTGACGGCAAGATGCGCCAGCAGCGTCAGCGGCTCGAAGTGCTCGGTGCGCGCCATGCGGCTCAGCGCATTGAGCTTTCCGGGCAGCATGGCAAGGGTGTCGGAAAGGAAGATCGCATCGAAACAGCCACGCTCGGCGGTGCGCGCCAGCTCTTGGTAGTGCGCCACGTCCAGCCCTCCGCCGGCATGCGCATGCGGGTGTCGCCAGCCAGCCAGGTGGTGCCCGGTGGCCATGAGGAAAGCGCCCAGCGCCATCTGTCGCGGCACCGTCATGCGGGTTCCTCCACGTGGCCCAACGGATGCGCGGCCAGCAGCCGGCGCGTGTAGTCATGTTGCGGCGTGTGCAGCACCTGCTGTGCCTCGCCCAACTCGACGATGCGACCGCCCTGCATGACCGCGATGCGATCGCACAGGCGCGCGGCCACCTGCAGGTCATGGGTGATGAAGACCAGGCTCAGGCCCAGCTCACGCTGCAGCTTTTCCAGCAGCTCCAGCACCTGCTGCTGCACCAGCGCATCCAGCGCCGACACGCATTCGTCAGCCACCAGCACCCTGGGCTGCAGGGCCAGTGCGCGGGCGATGCCGATGCGCTGGCGCTGCCCGCCGGAGAAATCCCGCGGGTAGCGTTCGAAGGCGGTTTCCGGCAGGCCGACCTGCCCCAGCAGCTCCCGCGCGCGGCGTTCCGCCTCGGCGGTGGAAACACCATGGGCCAGCGGCCCGGCCATGATCTGCCGACCGACACGCTGGTGCGGATTGAGCGAGGCGAACGGGTCCTGGAAGACCATCTGTACCTGTTGGCGCAGCGGGCGCAGGCGGCGCTGGGACAACGACGCCAGGTCCTGGCCACGCAGCAGGATCTGCCCGCCGTCCGGGCGCAACAGGCGCACCAGCGCGCGGCCCAGGGTGGTCTTGCCCGAGCCGGACTCGCCGACGATGCCCAGGCACTCGCCGGGGCGCAGGCTGAACGAGGCGTCGGCCAATGCGGCAACACGGCGCCGGCGCCAGAAGCCCTGTCGGCAGTCGTAGTGCTTGTGCAGGCCAGCCACCTCCAGCAACGGCGCGGCGTCCGCATCGAAGCAGCGCGGGCCGCGCGGACCGTGATGCAGTGCCGCCAGCAGCTGGCGAGTGTACGGATGCTGCGGTGCATCCAGCACCTGGCGCAGTGCCCCCTGCTCGACGACGCGGCCCTGTTCCATTACCAGCACGCGGTCGGCGATGGCCTCCACCACGGCGAAGTCGTGGGTGATCAGCAGCACCGCCATGCCTTTCTCGCGACGGATGCGCCGCAGCAATTCGAGGACCTGCGCCTGGGTGCTGACGTCCAGCGCCGAGGTCGGCTCGTCGGCGATCAGCAGCGCCGGCTCGAGCGCCAGGGCAATGGCGATCACCACCCGCTGGCGCTGGCCGCCGGAGAGCTGGAAGGGATAGGCGTGATAAAGACTTTCCGGTTCGGGAAGGCCGACGTAGCCGAGCAGGTCGAGCACCCGCTCGCGCCGCTTCGCGGCCTGCGCTACGCCATGGGCACGCAGGCTTTCGTCGATCTGCCGGCCGATGCTCATCAGCGGGTTGAGCGCGCTCATGGGCTCCTGGAAGACCATGGCGATGTCCTTGCCGCGCAGCTCGCGCATGCCCTGCTCGCTGCGCGCGGCGAGGTCTTCGCCGCGAAAGCGGATGCTGCCTCGCACCGGTTTCAGGTGGGCCGGCAGCAAGCGCAGGATGGCGTTGGCCAGCATCGATTTGCCCGAGCCGGACTCGCCGACCACGCAGAGCACGTCACCGGCGGCCAGGTCGACGGACAGATCGCTGACCGCACTGGCACGGTCGCCGCCTGCGGGCAGGTCGATGCGCAGGTCGCGCACCTCCAGCAGATTGCCACTCATGGGCGTCCTCCCTGGCTTCCAGGTGCCTGCACGGCTTCGCGCAGCGCCTCGCCGACACGCTGCACGGACAGCACCGTGAGCAGGATCGCCACGCCCGGCAGCAGGCTCATCGAGGGTGCTTCGCGCAGCAGGTTGCGCGAGGCGTTAATCATGTAGCCCCAGCTCATCGCCTCCGGATCACCCAGGCCGAGGAAGGCCAGCGCCGCTTCGGTGAGGATGGCGGCGGCGAGGATGAAGGTCAGGCTCACCAGCAGCGGAGAGAGCGCGTTCGGCAGGATCTGCACGAAGACGATGCGCGCCGGCCGCTGGCCAAGCACCAACGCAGCCTGGACGAATTCGCGCTGACGCAGGCTCATGAACTCGCTGCGCACCAGCCGCGCCACCGGCGGCCAGGCCACCAGCGCCAGGGCAAGCACGACCGAGCCTACCGAAGGCTCCATCAGAGCCACCAGCACCACCGCCAGCACCAGTTGCGGGATGATCTGGAAGCACTCGGCCATGCGCATCAGCAGCTCGTCGATCCAGCCGCCGAAGTAGCCGGCGGTGGCGCCGACCAGCAGCGCCGGCAACAACGTCGCCAGCGTCGCCAGCAGCCCGACGGTCAGCGACGTGCGCGCGCCATAGAGCAGGCCGGTGGCGATGTCGCGGCCGAGCATGTCGGTGCCCAGCCAGTGACTGGCGTCGCGCAATGGCGGGATCAGCGGCCGCGCCAGCATCTCCCAGGGCGAGGCCGAGCACAGCCACGGCGCCAGCAATGCCGACACCGACAGCAGGACCAGGAAACCGGCAGCGAGCAACGCACCGGGGCGGTAAAACGCACGGCTCAGGCTCATCGCACCGCTCCCGCCGCGCCGATGCGCGGGTCCAGCAGGCGGCAGAGCAGATCGGTGAGGAAGTTGAACGCCACCACCAGGCAGGAGATCACCAGGAACACCCCCAGCAGCAGTGCGTAGTCACGCTGGCTGAGCGCGTCATAGAGCAGCCGGCCAATGCCCGGCCAGGCGTAGACCACCTCGATCAGCAGTGCGCCGCTGGCGAGCTGACCGAGTTGCAGACCCGCGAAGGTCACCACCGGCACCAGCGCATTGCGCAGCACATGGGCGAGCAGGATGCGTCCTTCGCCCAGCCCCTTGGCGCGGGCCAGGCGCACGTGCTCCTGGGGCAGGATGTCGAGCATGGCGCTGCGGGTCAGGTGGACGTACATCGCCAGCGACAGGAAGCTCAGCGACAGGCACGGCAGCAGCAGGTGCCCGAGGCGATCCGCCCACCAGTCCCAGCCGCTCAGGTCCGCGCCAACGCTCTGCATGCCAAAGGCCGGCAGCCAGCCCAACTGCACCGAGAACAGCAGCACCAGCAGCAGCGCCAGCCAGAACGGCGGCGTGGCGAACAGCACCCAGACGGCGCGGCCGATGAAGCGGTCGAGCCGGCCGCTACCCTGCTGACTGCGCGCGGCGAGCACGCCGAGGGCCACACCCAACGTCAGTGACACGGCGAAGGCCGACCCCATCAGCAGCAAAGTGGCCGGCAGGCGCTCGGCGATCAGTTGCCAGACGCTCTCCTGGTTGCGGTAGGAGTAGCCCAGGTCGAGGTGGGCAATCTGCGCAAGGTAGCGCCACAACTGCACGGGCAGCGGCAGGTCCAGGCCCATCTCGCCGCGCAGCCGGGCGATGTAGTCGGCGTCATCGCTGCCCGCCTCGCCGGCCATCAGCAGCGCGGGATCGCCCGGCGCGAGACGCAGCAGCAGGAAGGCGCCCACCAGCACCGCGACGATCAGTGCCAGCGCCCGCCCCAGGCGAGCGCCGGTGTACAGCAGCACATTCATGGCTTGGCAGGCTCCAGGTAGACCTCGGCGTAGCTGTCGTTGAGGCTGGTGGCGCTGCGGATCAGGTTGTGCACGCGCTGCTGGTAGAGCGTCGGGAAGCGCATCTCGAAGATCGGCGCAATCGGCAGGTCATCGTTCAGCTTGCGCTCCAGCTCGCCATACACGGCCTGGCGCTCCGGGCCCTCGGGCGTGTTGGCGATGCGCTGCCAGAGCGCATCGGCGGCGGCGTCGCTGTAGCCGGTGATGTTGGCGAAGGGCGAGGTCTTGAGGATGTAGTCGGTGCGGTACAGGTAGGCGGTGGTCAGGTAGGGATCGCCGATCTGGAAGATGAAGTTGTAGGTCAGGTCGAAGTCCCAGTCGCTGGCGCGCTGATACCAGGTGGCGGCGTCGGAGGTCGCCACCTGCACCTTGATGCCCAGTGGCTGCAACGCCTGCTTGGTGTACTCCGCCAGGCGCTCCCAGGCGCCCCCCTTCTCGCCGTTGAGCAGGCGCACGCGCAGCGTGCTGACGTCCACGCCGGATTCGGCGATCAACGCCTTGGCCCTGGCCGGGTCATAGTCGTACTGCGGCAGCTTCGGGTCGTGGAACGCGCCGAGGAACGGCCCGGCCGCCACGCGACCGGTGCCGAAGAAGATGTTGTCGACGATGAACTGGCGGTTCAGCGCATGGAGAATCGCCTGGCGCACCTTGGGGTTGTCCAGGCCCGGCTTGCGCGTGTTGATCTGCAGGAAGGCCAGCCCCGGATACAGCTCGTAGCCCTTCTCCGACTCCGCCACGCCTGGCAGCTGCGATAGGCGCTTGAGGTCGGCGTAATCGGCATCGCCGCTGCGCAGCACCTGCACCTCGCCGCGCTCGAATGCCGCCGCGCGGGCAGCGGCATCGGGGATGACGTGGTAGACGATGCCGTCGAGGTACGGCAGGCCCTTGTGCCAATAGTCCGCGTTGCGCGCCAGGCGGATGTAGGCGCCGCGCTTCCACTCCTGGAAGACGAACGGGCCGGTTCCGACAGGCTTGAGGTTGTAAGGGTTGCTGCGGAAGTCGGTGCCGGCATACAGGTGCCTGGGCACGATGGGCCGCAGGCCGCTGCCCAGCGCCGACAGCAGCGGCGAGAAGGGCTTCTTCAGCTGGAACACCACCTGCTCGGCGCCCTTGGCCTGCACGCTCTGCACGTACTCGCCGAAGATACTCGCCATGCGCTTGTCCACTTCCGGGTAGAAGTCCTGGAAGCTGAACACCACGTCGTCGGCGCTGAACGGCTGGCGGTCATGCCATTTCACGCCCGGCTGCAGGTCGAAGGTGTAGGTCAGGCCGTCCGGCGATACCGTCCAGCTGCGGGCCAGCACCGGCTGTGGCTTGAGGTCGGTGTCGAAGGTGATCAGCCCTTCGAGGATCTTGCCGCCAACGTACTGGGTCGCGACGTGGCTGACCACCGCGTGGGACAGCGACGGCGGCTCGGGCTGCGCCACCAGGTCAAGCTGGCCGCCACGGGTCGGCTCCGCCGTAGCGGCACCCGCCATGGCCAGGCCGGCCGCCAGCAGGGCGGCCAGCAGCCGGGCGTGACGGGGGCGCCGTGGCGCGAGGCGGAGAGTGGGACTGGACATGGAAGCTCCTGCAGGATCATCGCCGCGATTCGGCTTTGCCAGGGGCTTGAGCAAGCGCTGTGCCATGGCCGCACAGGCCCGCCGCTGCGGGGCTTGCGGCGCTCCGGCGGCAGGCCGCTGGTGCAAATCACACAGTGCGACCGGCGCATTGCCCGAAAAGCAGCAGTCGCTGCCCGCCGCTCCACGTCCCGCGCGGCCTGCGCGACTGGCACAGGCTTTGCGACTAGCCTGCATCTTCTACCGTGGAGCAGCAGCGCATGACTCAGGACTATCTCGGCAACCCCATCGACAGCGAGCGCGACGACACCCGACGGGCCATCGACGACTTCACCGGCGGCGTGCTCGCCTACGAGACCCGCGCGGAAAACATCCTCGCCGGCGCCGACGGCGACCCCGCCTCGGTACTGGCCAACGCCTTCGCCGGCCTGCTGATGATGTTCGCCGAATCGCCGCAGGCACCCCGCCTTGCCGCGCGTTACCTGCAACGGGCCTGGGCAGCGGGCCCCGGCATTCCCCGCGCCGAGCGCTACACCGCGCTGCTCGCGGCCTGGAGCGCGGACGATCTGCCCGAGGCGCTGCGCCTGAGCGAACTGCTGCTCGACGAGCACCCGCGCGACCTGCTGGCGGCCAAGCTCAACCAGTACTTCGAATTCAACCGTGGCAACGCCCCGGCGATGCTGCGGATCGCCCTGAAGGCCGTCGTCGGTGCTGCGGACGTACCCCGGGCCTACGGCATGCTGGCCTTCGCCTACGAACAGTGCCACCTGCTGGAGGAAGCCGAAGCGGCGGCGCGCTATGCCCTGCAACTGCTGCCCGAGGAACCCTGGGCACAACACGCCCTCGCCCACGTGCTGCTGACCCGTGGCCGCATCGAGGAAGGCACGCAGTTTCTCGAAGAAGCCAGCGCCGGCTGGCAGGGACTCAACTCCTTCATGTACACGCACAACTGGTGGCACCTGGCGCTGTTCCACCTGGCGCGCGGCAACCAGCAGCGCGTGCTGGACATCTACGACCGGCATGTCTGGGGCATCTTCCCGGAGTACTCCCAGGACCAGATCGGCGCAGTCTCGCTGCTGGCCCGCCTGGAGTTCGCCGGCATCGATGTCGGCCCGCGCTGGGAAGCACTGCTGCCTTACCTGCGTGAACGCCGGGCGGATGTCGTGCAGCCCTTCCTCAGCCTGCAGTACCTCTACGGCCTGGCCCGCGCCGGGCAGGAAGAAGCCGGTGAATTGCTCGAGGCGCTGCGCCAGCAGGCACGCCAGGCGCCGGACTTCAGCCGGGCGGTGTGGGCCGACGTGACCCTGCCCGCCGCCGAAGGCCTGTACGCCCATGCCCGCGGCGAGTACGCGCTGGCGGCGCGGCGGCTGGGGCAAGCGTTGCCGCGCCTGGGCGAAATCGGCGGCAGCCATGCCCAGCGCGATCTCTTTGCACTGATCGAGCTGGATGCCCAGCTGCGCGCGGGGGAATGGCTGCCAGCGCAGCAGGCACTGGAGCTGCGGCGCCGCTACGACGCCCAGGACGTGCCCGGCAACCGCCATCTGCAGCGGGTCTACAGCGCCCTCGGACTGCCCCAGGAAGCCGCGCGCGCGGCCCGTCGGGTGGAGCGCGCGCTGGCCGAGAATCCGTACCTGTCCGACCACTGACCGCCCCGGCAGGAGCGCCCCATGGGCGCGATCGCGGGCCTGGCCCGCCCCCGCCGGGACAGTCTGGAATCAGCGTCCCGAGCGGGCCAGGTAGACGCCGCGGGCGATGGCGCGCGCGACGCAGTCGGCCGCGGCCGAGCCGATGCGCGACAGCTCCACCTGACGACGCTGGCCGTCCACCAGTTCGATGTCACCCGACGCCATGGCGAACAGGCTGTCGCCATCGAACGGCAGGTGCGCCGGGCGCACCGCGCGGGCGATCCCGTCCTGCGCCATGATTGCCAGCCGCTTGCACTCGGCGGTGGTCAACCGCGCATTGCAGGCCACTACGGCCAGGGTGGTGTTGGCCCCGGCCTGCAGGCGTCCCATGGAGTCGAGCCGTGAGAGTTCCGGCATCGGCTCGCTGCAGTCCATCCGCTGTGCCGGCAGGCGCCCACCGAACTCGCCGCCCTGCT
This sequence comes from uncultured Pseudomonas sp., assembly GCA_966191535.1. Lineage (GTDB taxonomy): Bacteria > Pseudomonadota > Gammaproteobacteria > Pseudomonadales > Pseudomonadaceae > Pseudomonas. Next base: position 8,104 of record CBIGPF010000038.1, read on the forward strand.
CCCAGGGCCAGGCCCAGAACGTCTCGCCGTCGGGCATGTAGACGCTGCCGATGGGATTGGCCACCACCAGTGCGCCCACCAGCAGGCCATCGCCAAGGTCCAGCGAGGCCGAACCCAGGCCACCAGGCAGCACCCCGGCCATCGCACCGCGCCCGGCACCCACCGCGCCCTGGGCGAACTCCACATCCAGGTTGGCCAGCGCCTCGCGGCCCAGCTCGCGGTACGGCGGATCGATGCCCCAGCCCTTGTCGCCGCCATTGGCGAGGTCGTGCAGGACAGCTGCCGGCACGATGGGAATGGCCGGCGCACCAGCCTTCAGGTGCAGGCCGATCTGGCGCGCGGACAGCTCCGCGCTCACCCCGTCGGCCGCGCCCAGGCCGAACACCGAGCCGCCGGAAAACACTAGTGCATGCAGCTGCCCCACCATGTTCTCCGGTTCCAGTGCGGCGGACTCGCGGCCGCCAGGACCGCCACCGCGGATGTCCACGCTGGCGGTCCACACCCCGTCGGGGCGCAGGACGGTGACGCCGCTCTGCACGCGCTCATCGGTGGCATGGCCGACCAACAGGCCGGGGATATCGGTAATCAGGTTGCGCGGGCCAGGTCCGGGCATGCGTCTGTCTCTCCAGGCAATTAAGGCGAACAAGGGAAAGCAGCGACAGAGCAAGGCCTGTGCCAGCGCTCCGCCCGACTCCCGATCCAGCCTGCGCGCCCCTTGCTGCAAATGCAGCATCGCGCCGACGAGCATCACCACCGCGCCACCGGCTGGGAGAAAAGCAACAGCCTGGAGCGGCGCTGCTGCAAACCCAGCAGGGAATTTCCGACACGCCGCGCAAGCCCATGAAACACAAGGCCTTTCCAGGATGGCACAGCGCTTGCCTTGTCAGCGGCATGAGCTTGAGCCTGCCTTCCGACTGAACGCGACCAGTCCCTCCCAGCAACAAGCCGTTCGCCAGCACGGCACACCGCCGTCGACACGATAACCCGCAGCGGCCACCCAGACGGGCGCCAGCCGGGAGCCACCATTGGAGCGTACCCATGAACCGAGTCACCCGTGCCCGGAGCGCATCGACCGCCCGCACGCTGTTCACCCACAGCCTTCTGTTCCTCGCCGTCACCCAAGCCCTGCCGGCGCTCGCCGCCGAGGCTGACACCAGCGGCAGCACCACCGACAACCGCCTGAGCACCGTGGTGGTGGTCGGCAACCGCGGCCAGGCGCGCACCCTGGCCGACAGCCCGGCGCCGGTGGACGTCATTTCCAGCAAGCAGCTGGAAGCCACCGGCCAGGGCGACCTGACCCGCGCCCTGAGCCGCGTGCTGCCGTCGCTGAACCTGCCGGCCTCGTCCGGCTTCGGCTCCACCTCGGTGGTCCGCCCGATCAGCCTGCGCGGCCTCAACGGCGACCAGGTGCTGGTGCTGGTCAACGGCAAACGTCGCCACAACAGCGCCCTGCTCAACAACGGCACCTACCTGAACTCCGGTTCGCAACCGGTAGACCTCGACATGATCCCCACCGCCCTGGTGGACCACGTCGAAGTCCTGCGTGACGGCGCCTCCGCGCAGTACGGCTCCGACGCCATTGGCGGGGTCATCAACGTGGTACTCAAACAGACTGACCACGGCGGCCGCCTGGCCACCACCTACGGCCAGAACTACGAGAACGGCGACGGCGAGACCGCCCGCCAGAGCGGCAATATCGGCTTCGAGCTGGGCAACGAGGGCTTCGTCAACTTCGCCCTGGACTACAAGCACCAGAACGTCTCCGACCGCTCCGACAACGCGCCCTATACCGACTCCGCCGGCAACACCAGCCAGAAGCACACCTACTACGGCACCGGCCTGCCGAAGGTGGAGAACTTCAGCCTCGGCTACAACGCCGAGCTGCCGGTGAACGATGCGCTGACCCTTTACTCCTTCTCCACCTACACCAACCGCGAGTCGTCCAAGCCCCTGGCCTTCCACCAGCCGGCGAGCTTCAACGGCATCCCGACGCCCTACCCCGAGGGCATCGAGGACAACCTGCGGTTCATCGAGAACGACTTCCAGTTCGCCTTCGGCGGCAAGGGCGAAGCAGCCGGCTGGGACTACGACCTGTCCACCACCTACGGCCAGGACCACGCCCGCGCCACGCTGACCGACACCTACAACCTCAGCTACGGCGCGGATTCGCCGACCAACGTCGACACCGGCGTGAAGACCTTCAGCCAGTGGACCAGCAACCTCGACCTGACCCGCGCCTTCGACCTCGGCCTGGCAAAGCCGACGCAGGTTTCCTGGGGCCTGGAGCACCGCTACGAGAACTACAAGATCGGCAAGGGCGAGTACGCCTCCTACGGCTATGGCGACTACCAGTACGGCGCCAACGGAGCGCTGATTGCCCCCGGCACTATCTCCGGCGCCGGCACCACCCCGGCTGACGCTGCCTCCAAGGGCCGCACCAGCTATGCCGGCTACGGCGAGATCGGCCAGGACTTCACCGACAAGTGGCACGTCGACCTCGCCGGGCGCTACGAGCACTACAACGACGGTTCGGGCGTCACCACCAACGGCAAGCTCTCCACCCGCTACCAGCTGACCCCGATCCTGGCCGTGCGCGGCACCGCCAGCACCGGTTTCCGCGCGCCATCGCTGGCCCAGCAGATCTACAGCTCGACCTCGCAGAGCAGCGTCAACGGCAACCTGCTGGACTACCGCAATGTGGCGGTGGATTCGGACGTCGCCAAGGCCCTGGGCGCGTCCACGCTCAAGCCGGAAAAATCCACCAACTACAGCGTCGGCCTGACCCTGCAACCGACCCCGGCCAGCAGCCTGACCATCGACGCCTACCAGATCAAGATCCGCGACCGCATCGCCCAGACCGGCTACCTGGGCGGCACCGACGCTATCCGCAACATCCTGGTGGACGCCGGCCTCAACCCCAACCAGTACGTCACCTACTTCACCAACGCGCTGGACACCACCACCCGTGGCGTCGACATCGTCGGCGACTACCGCCAGGAGCTGGGCGCCTACGGCAGCATCCGCTACAACGCCGGCTTCAACTGGAACACCACCGAGATCGACAAGATCCACGCCTCCTCCGTGGCCCAGTCCGCCCTCGGCCCGGATGGCGGCTACGACCGCCAGCGCCAGGGCAACCTCAAGCATGGCCAGCCCGAATCGCGCCTGCTGCTGGGCGCCGACTGGAGTATCGGCCAGTTCGACGTGAGCCTGAACCTGACCCGCTACGGCGAGTACACCCAGTACGGCACCGCCGAAGTCTACGACCGCACCTTCGACCCGCAGTGGATCACCGACCTCAACGTCGACTACCACCTGACCCGCAACCTGACCCTCACCGCCGGGGCGAACAACCTGTTCAACGTCTACCCCGAGCGCACCCACCTGCCCAGCAGCTCCGGCGCCTTCCCGTACGGCAACTTCTCGCCCTACGGCACCACCGGCGGCTACTGGTACACGGGCCTGGCCTACAACTTCTGACCCGGCGCAAGCCAGCGGGCGCCCCGGCGGCGCCCGCCCGAACGGGAGACAAGACATGACCCGCCGCACCGACCAGCTCAAGCTCGGCGCCTTCCTCGCCAACAGCGGCCACCACGTCGCCGCCTGGCGCCACCCCAAGGCCCAGGCCGACGCCAGCCTGGATTTCGACTACTTCAAGCAGGTTGCGCAGACCGCCGAGCGCGGCCGCTTCGACGCGCTGTTCGTCGCCGACGTGGTCGCCCTCTGGGGCCACCACCTCGACGCCCTGAGCCGCACCGCGCGCGGCGAACACTTCGAGCCGCTGACCCTGATGGCCGCGCTGGCCGCCGTCACCAGCCGCATCGGCCTGATCGCCACCGCCACCACCAGCTACAACGAGCCGTACCACATCGCCCGCAAGTTCGCCTCGCTCGACTACCTGTCCAAGGGGCGCGCCGCCTGGAACCTGGTGACGTCGGTGGTCTCGGACGAAGCCTGGAACTTCGGTCGCGAGGCGCACATCGACCACGCCGAACGCTACCGCCGCGCCGAGGAGTTCCACGATGTGGTGAAGGGCCTGTGGGACAGCTGGGAAGACGACGCCTTCCTGCGCGACAAGGCCAGCGGGCAGTACTTCGACCCCGCCAAGCTGCACGTGCTCGACCACAAGGGCGAATACTTCTCCGTGCGTGGCCCGCTCAACGTGGCGCGCCCACCGCAGGGCCACCCGGTGCTGGTGCAGGCCGGCGCTTCGGATGCCGGCAAGGCGCTGGCCGCCCGCGTGGCGGAAGTCATCTTCGCGATGGCCGAGACCATCCCCGCCGCCCAGGCGTTCTACACCGACGTGAAGCAACGCGCCGCCGCGCTGGGCCGCGACCCGGACGGCATCAAGATCCTCCCCGGCGTCACCCCCTTCATCGGCCGCACCCGTGAAGAGGCCCGCGCGCTGTTCGAGGAATTCCAGAGCCTGGTGGACCCGGTACTCGGCCTGCGCCTGCTGGCCGACACCCTCGGTGAGGACATCGACCTCTCCGCCCACGACCTCGACGGCCCGCTGCCGGAAACCCCGGCCGGCCAGCGCGGTAGCCGCCGCGACAAGGTGCTGGAACTGGCACGCAACGAGGGCCTGACGATCCGCCAGCTGTACCTGCGCCTGGCCGGCGGCAACCCGGTGATCGGCACCGCCGAGGACATCGCCGACACCTTCGATGCCTGGTTCCAGGCTCGCGCCTGCGACGGCTTCAACGTGTTCTTCCCCTACCTGCCAGGCGGCATCGAGGTATTCGTCGACGAGGTGGTGCCGCTGCTGCAGGAACGCGGGCTGCTGCGCCGCGAGTACGAAGGCACGACCCTGCGCGAGAACCTCGGCCTGGCGCGCCCGGCCAACCGTTTCGCCGGGAGTGCGGCATGAGGTTCGCGCCCCTGCTGCTGGCTGCCGGCTGCGCCCTCGCGCAGCCGGCGTTCGCGCTGAACATCCTGCTCAGCAACGACGACGGCTACCGCCACCCGAACATCCGCGCGCTGTACACCGCGCTCAAGGCCGACGGGCACACCGTGCGCATCGCCGCGCCCTACAGCGACCAGAGCGCGCGGGGCGGTGCCTTCTTTTTCGGGCGCGAGACACAAGTCGGCCGTGACGACGACCCGGCCTATCCCGACAGCTACTACCTCACCACCACCGAAAAGGGCCTCTGCGAAACCGCGAGCTGCTCCGGCCAGCAGGTGGACATCCGCATCAGCGGCACGCCGGTCATGGCCGTGCTGCTGGGGCTGGAGAATGTCCTGCCGCACCCCGACCTGGTCATCGTCGGGCCCAATCCCGGCAACAACCTCGGCGCCCTCAACAGCGCCTCGGGCACCTTCAACGCCGCCAGCGTCGCAGTGCTCTCCGGCGTGCCCGCCCTGGCGGTCAGCGCCGACCTGAAGGAACAGGACAGCCTGCGCATCGCCGCCATCGTCACCCGCCTGGTGGACGCGCTGGACAAGCACCGACAAGCCGACGGCGCGCTGCTGCCCAAAGGCGTGGGCCTGAACCTCAACCTGCCGCCGCTGGAAAAACTCCAGGGCGCGCGACTGACCCGCATCGGTAGCTACGTGCCCTTCCACGCCCTCTACACCGAAGACCTCGGCAAGCTCGACGCGAAGCTGGCCGGCAAGCCGGGCATCGGTTTCGCCTGGTCGCCGCCGCCGGGCGCGAACAACGCCGAGGACGAAGCGGTATGGGTCGCCAAGGGCTACCTCACCCTCAGCCCGTTCAACGCCCTGCCCGGTGCGCCGGCTGCCAGCGAAAGCCTTGGCGCTGCGCTGACCCCGCTGCTCGGGCAGATCGACCAGGAGCGCCAACCATGAGCCGCCACACTCTCCGCAGCCGCTTCCGCCTGGGCTTCCTCAACCGCGTGTACGCCCCGCAGTTCGAGCCGCGCCTGTACCAGCAGACCCTGGAGCTGTTCGAGGCCGCCGAAGCGCTGGGCTTCGACAGCGGCTGGCTGGCCCAGCACCACTTCGCCAGCGAGAACGGCCGCCTGCCCTCCCCGCTGGTGCTGCTCAGCGCGGCGGCCGAGCGAACCCGGCACATCCAGCTGGGCACCGGCATCGTCGTGCTCAACCAGGAGAATGCCCTGCGCCTGGCCGAAGACGCCTCGGTGCTCGACCTGATCAGCCAGGGCCGCCTGCAACTGGGCCTGGGCGCCGGCTTCGACCCGGACAGTTTCGCCGCCTTCGGCCAGCGCCTGGAGGGCCGCCACGCGCAGTACGACCAGCGCCTGGAGCGTCTGCGCCAGGCCCTGGCCGGCGAGCCGCTGAATGCCGAAGGGCGCGTGCTGCGCCCCGCCGCCAATGGCCTGGAACAACGCCTGTGGGAGGCGACGTCCCGCGTCGAACAGGTCGCCACGCGCGGCAACGGGCTGATCCTCGCGCCCAACCCTAACGCCGGTGCGGAGCCGCGCTCGCAGGTGATCGAACGCTACCGCCAGGCGTGGAATCCCGCCTACGCCGGAACGCCCCGCGTTGCCCTGGTGCGCGCCATGTTCCCCGGTGCCGACGCCGCAGCAGCGGGCTCGACCCTGCGCCAGGACATCCTCACCTACGTCGAACGCCAGCGCCGCATCGGCATTGGCCACGCCGACCCGGCACAGGGCTTCGAAGCGGTGCTCGACGCCCTCGGCGTGCTGCACGGCGACCCGGCGAAGATCGCCGAGCAGCTGCGTGCGGATGTACCGCTGGGCGCCGATGACCAACTGATCGTCCAGGTGCAGACCACCTCGACCGGCTTCGCCGAAGCCCTGCGCCACCTGGAAACCGTCGCCCGCGACATCGCCCCCGCGCTGGGCTGGCAACCGCGCCAGCAGCGCGCACTCGCACAGGAGATACCGGCATGAGCGCGCTGATACCGCGGAAGCCGTTCAAGCTCGGCTTCCTCACCCATGCCTTCGGCAGCGATCCGCGCCAGGTCTACCGCGACCTGCAGGAGCAGTTCGAGTTCGCCGAAGCGCTGGGCTTCGACGGCGGCTGGATCGCCCAGCACCACCTGAGCGGCGGCTTCGGCCAGTTGCCCTCGCCGCTGCTGCTGTTCGCCGCCATTGCCGCACGCACGCGGCGCATCGAGCTGGGTACCGCCGTGGTTACCCTGCCGCTGGAGGACTCCCTGCGCCTGGCCGAGGATGCCGCCGTGCTCGACGCGCTGTCGGGCGGGCGCGTACAGCTTGGCCTGGGGAGCGGCGGCGCCAACCTGGACATGTTCAACGCCTTCGGCCGCGACGCGCAGCGCCGCCAGGACGACTTCCAGCACTCTCAACGTGCGCTGCAGGCCGCCCTGCTCGGCGCACCGCTGCCCGGCGAGGCGCAGCTTCGCCTGCATCCGCCGGCGGCCGGGCTGCGGGAACGGCTCTGGCATTCCCACGGCAGCGAAGCCGGCGCGGTGTACGCCGCCGAGCAAAGTAACGGCCTGCTGCTCGGCACCGCCACCCATGACCCACTGACCGTGCAGAAGCCATTGGCTGACGCCTATCTCGGCGCCTGGCAGGACGAAACCCGGCGGCCGCGCATCGGTGTGGTCCGCGCGGTGTTTCCCGCTGACGACAAGGCTCAGTCCCGCGCGGAACTCGCAGCGGACATCGAGCTGCACGTGCCCCGCCTCATCCGTGAGGGCCTGATCGACGAAGCCGCCGACCTGGAAAGCCACCTGCGACTGCTCAACGTCCACCACGGTCATCCCGAGGATGTGATCGCCAGCGTGCGCAACGACCCGTCGCTGCTGCCCTACGCGGACTACTTCATTGCCGTGGTGCAGTCGGAAAGCTCCAGCCAGGCCCAGGTGTTGCGACGCCTGGAGCAACTGGCGCGGGACATCGCCCCGGCGCTGGGCTGGACGAGCGCCAGCGAACGCCTGGCGGTCGCCGGATGAGCCTGCGCTTCGCCTGGAAGCTCTGCGCCAGCGGCACCCGGCGCGGGCTGGACTGGCAGGCGCAACCGTCGGAATGGGTGCAACTGGCCCAGGCCGTGGAATACGCCGGCGTCGACGACCTCTACCTGCCCGGCGGGCCCAGCCAGCCGGACAGCCTGATGGTCGCCGCAGCGCTGTGCGCACACACCCGGCAGCTCGGCCTGACCCTGACCCTGCCGGCCGAGGCCATGCTCCCGGCAGCATTGGCGGCGACGCTGCAAAGCCTGCAATCGCTATCCGCCGGGCGCGTGCGCCTGCACCTGCCCGACAGTGATCGCGGCAGCCTGCGCCGGGCCTTCGGCGAGGTACTCAACCGCGACCAGCGGCATGAACGCATCGACGAGTTCCTCGACATCCTGCAACACCTGCTGCACGCGCACGCCACGCCGCTGGACCACAACGGCCGCTACTTCCACCTGGAGAACGCCGGACTCGGCCTGCGCGACCTGCCACCCACGCCGCTCCTGCTGGACGAAAGCCTCGGTGCCGAGCGCATCGCCAGCCGCGCGGACTTCTGTTTCCTCCAGGGCAGCGGCGTCGCGCAACTGGGCGACGCCATCGCCCGCCTGAACCGCGTGGCACAGGTTGCCGGCCGCACGCTGGGCCACATCGCCAGCTTCGGGATCATCGCCCGCGACAGCGAGGAGCAGGCGTGGGACGAGGCTGCCCGCCAGGCCCTGGCGTTCGCCGCCGCGCCCCGGGTCAAACGCCGCCGCGCCGATGCCACGGTAGTCGAGCTGCTTGCCGAGCGCGCCGAGCATCCCGCCCGGCGCAGCGAGATCCACCCGAACCTGTGGCTGCCCGCGCAAGGCGAACCACCGGTGCTGGTGGGCAGCTACGCCCAGGTCGCCAGCCGCCTGCGCGAGCTGCACGGCGCCGGACTCCACCAGATCATCCTGCAGGCACCCAACGCGGTGCGCGAGGTCCTGCGCTTCGGCGAACGGGTCCTGCCACTGCTGCGCAACAAAGCTGAAAAGGACACCCGGATTGGCCGCTGAACCCAAACGCCAACGCATCGAGATCGACTGGTTCCTGCCCACCAACGGCGACGGCCACCACCTCACCAGCAGCGGCCTGCCCAAGGTCGGGCTGTTCCAGCAGGGTGAGCGTGCACCGACCCTCGACTACCTGCGCCAGGTGGTGCGAGCCGCCGAGCAGGCGGACTTCGACGGCATCATGGTGCCGACCGCCAGCGGCTTCGAAGATCCCTGGCTGATCGTCGCGCTGATGGTCCAGGAAGTACGCCGGCTGAAGTTCCTCCTGACCCTGCGTCCCGGCATCGAACTGCCCGCCTACACCGCGCACAAGGCCGCCACCCTCCAGCAGCTCAGCAACAACCGCCTGCTGCTGCACCTGGTCAGCGGCTCCAGCCGTTTCGAGCAGCGCGCCCTGGGCGACTTCCTCGAACACGACGAGCGCTACGCCCGCAGTGCCGAATTCCTCGACGTGTTCCGCGCCACCTGGGCCGGCCGCGAGCACCATGGCCGGCACTACCGCACCGGCAGTCCGGTGCCGATCGCCCGCGAAGCCACGCTACCGCCCATCTGTTTCGGCGGTGCCTCGGAGGTAGCCGAGCGTATCGCCGCCAGCCATGCGCAGAGCTACCTGATGTGGGGCGAGCCGCCAGCGATGATCCGCGAGCGCATCCTGCGCATGCGCGAGCTGGCCTCTGGCCACGGCCGCGAACTGCGCTTCGGCCTGCGCCTGCACGTGTTCGCGGCCGCGGATTCGCGCCAGGCCTGGGCCCATGTCGGGCGCCTGCTGGAAGAGATTCCCCGCGATGCCATCGAGCGAGCCCAGCAACAGCTGGCGGCCTATGAGTCGGTGGGGCAATCGCGGCAGATCAGCCTGACCCAGGGCCGTGCGCACGGCGTGCGCGACCTGGAGGTCTCGCCGAATCTCTGGGCGGGTGTCGGCCTGGTACGGGGTGGCGCGGGCACGGCGCTGGTGGGGAGCTACGCGGAAGTCGCCGAGCGCATCGAGGAGTATCACCAGTTGGGCGTCGACACCTTCATCCTCTCCGGCTACCCGCACCTGGAAGAAGCGATCCACCTGGGCGAGGAACTGCTGCCCCTGCTGCGTCGCGACGCCGCCGTGGCCACCAGCCGCCGGCGCCGTCGCGACTGATCAGGCCTTGGCGCGGCCCTTGAGCAGGCCGTGGTTGACCAGCAGCGTGCGCATCGCGTTGCGGCTGATGCCCAGCAGCGCGGCGGTGCGCAGCTGGTTGAAGCCGCAGTGGGCGAAGGACTCGCGAACGATCAGGTCTTCGAGGTCGTGCAGCAGGGTTTCACCCGGCACGTCGAACAGGCGCTGCAGTTGGTCGCGAATGATCTCCTGCGGCAGACCGGTCGGCGCGCCCGCGCCGATCCGCTGGCCCGAGAGTGCGGCGGAGAACTTCAGGTGCTCGGGCCGCACCACCTTCTCCCCCGCTACCAGTAGCGCCAGGTGCACGACGTTCTCCAGTTCGCGGATGTTGCCCGGCCAGGCATAGTCCAGCAGCGCACTGACGGCGGCTTCGGAGAACATCGGCTCGGCAATCTTCAGGCGCTGGGCGTAGAGCCGACGGAAGTGCTCCACCAGCGGCATGATATCCAGCGGGCGCTCGCGCAACGGCAGTACGCGGGCCTGCGCGACGTGGATGCGGTAGAACAGGTCGAGACGGAAATTGCCGGCATCCACCGCCTGTTCCAGATCGACGTTGGTGGCAGTGACCAGGCGGATATCCACCTTGATCGGCTTGCGTGAGCCGACGCGAACGATCTCCTGCTCCTGCAGGGCACGCAGCAGCTTGACCTGCAGCGGCATCGGCAGGTCGCCGATCTCGTCGAGGAACAGGGTGCCGCCGTCGGCCTCTTCGAACCAGCCGGCACGCCGGCCCGTGGCGCCGGAGAAGGCGCCGGCCTCGTGGCCGAACAGCTCGCTCTCGGCGAGGTTCTCGTTGATCGCGCCGCAGTTCACCGCGACGAAAGCGCCCTTGCGTCCGCTGGCGCTATGGATGTAGCGCGCCACCAGCTCCTTGCCGGTGCCGGTTTCGCCATTGATCAGCACCGGCACCTCACTGGGGCCGACGCGGTCGAGGAACTCCAGCAACTGGCGCGAACGCGGATCGGAGAACACCAGCGCCTTGGCGCGAATGGACAGCGGCTGCTTCTCGCCCTGGGGCAAGGTCAGCACGGGCGTCGCGCCCCAGGGGGATTGGCTCATAGGTCCTGCTTGCGGCCTGCCTTAGATGAAGCCGTTACTTTATCGCCGACTTCTTATAACCATAAATATCTAAATCGCATGAGGTCATAACCCGCGATGCCCGCGCCAGAGCGATTTGTACGAATCACCAGGTTGTCGTCTCCAGCGGCACTCGCACGCCCCGTCAACGACCTTGTTATTCCATCTAATTATAAAAACCAGTGAAATTCATATTGGTATATACCAATTGCGCTACCCTTCAATACGCCCCATCGCAGTCGCCGGCCGCTGGCCGTATCGGAGAAAGGTTCCATGTTTGCCTTGCGGGTCATGCTCGAATACTTCCACCCCTGGCCCAATTCGGCCGGCTTCTACCTCGCCCGTGAACGCGGCTGGTACCGCGACGCGGGACTGGACGTGGAGCTGGTGGTGCACGACCCCTACCACGGCGACACCCTGGAGCACCTGGTGCGCGGCGCCGCCGCGTTCGGCGTGTTCCCCAGCAATCGTCTGCTGGTGCGTCGCGAACTGGGCCAGCCACTGATCGGCGTGGCGGCGATCAACCATCGCGGCCTGGAGTCGATCCAGACCCTCACCGACAGCGGCATCCGCCGCCCCCGAGACCTGCAGGGCAAGCGCCTGGCCCTCAACCCCACGCCACGTGGCCTGGCCATGGTGCGGCACCTGGTGTCCCGCGATGGCGGCGACCCGGACGCGGTGCAATGGGTCGATGCCGGCTTCCGCGAGCTGCGCCCGGAAGACCTGGCCGCCGGACTCGCCGATGCCAGCTTCGGCGGCTACTGGGCCTGGGAGGCGCTGCTGCCGAGTTCCATCGCCGACGAACGCCGTGTGGTCCTGCCGGTGGACGAGATCGGCGCGCCGCCTTACCACAGCTATCTGCTGGGTGCCCGCGAGGACTGGCTGGACACAAACGCGGACGTCGCCCGGCGCTTTCTCGCCGTCACCGCGCGGGGATTCCTCGCTGCGGCGGCCGAGCCGGACGCCGTGCTGCCGGTCTACGAACGCACCATTCCCTACTTTCCCCGCGAGATGCTGGCAGAATCCCTGCGGCGCATCGCGCCCAGCTGGCTGCATCAAGGCCGCTGGGGCGAACAGCGCGAAGAACTGCTGCAGCCCTACGCCCAGTGGCTGCATGACTATGGTGTGCTGCGCGACCCGGAAGTCTGGCGCGGCGCCACCAGCAATGCCTGGCAAGTGGAGAACCCAGCATGACGAAACGCCTGAGCCATGGCATGGGCCTGGAGCCGGTGGAAGCCGACTGGCCGGCGCTGACCGAGGCGGAAGTCAGCGCCCTGCTGGCCGGCTTTTCCCAGGCCGGCGGCGCCGCTCGGCTGAGCTGGCACAGTCCCCGGCCGTTTTCCGCCGCCGCACTGGTGGAGACCGCCAACGGCCCGCTGTTCGTCAAGCGCCACCACCCCAGTGTGCGTACCGCTGACTGGCTGGCGGAAGAGCATGCCTTCCTCGATCACCTGGCCCGCCGTGGCGCACCGGTCGCCCAGGTGCTGCGCGACAGCCAGGGTCGCAGCGCCATCGAACGGGACGGCTGGACCTATGAGGTCCACGAGAAAGCCGCCGGGCTGGACCTCTATCGCGACGCATTGTCCTGGACGCCATTCCAGCACAACGCCCACGCCTTCGCCGCCGGCGCGGCTCTGGCGACCCTGCACCACGCCGCCGAAGGCTTCGACGCACCCTCGCGGCGTGCCGGCGTGCTGCTCAGCAACCTGAAGCTGTTCGGCGCGCCGGATCCACTCGCCGCCATCGAGGCGACCTTCCCCCAGGCCCCCGCCCTCGCTGACTATCTGCAGGCACGCCCGTGGAAGGACAGCCTGAACGAGCTGCACCTGCCGCTGCAGCGCACACTGTTGCCCTACCTGCAGCGCCAACCGGGACTCTGGACCCACAACGACTGGCACGCCTCGAACCTGCTGTGGAGCGAAGACGGCCCGCAAGCGCAGGTTGTCTCGGTACTGGACTTCGGCCTGAGCGACCGCAGCTTTGCGCTGTTCGACCTCGCCACCGCCATCGAACGCAACCTGGTGCCCTGGCTGGAGCTGGACCAGGGCCATGCCGCCGAAGCCGACCTCGACGCCCTCGACGCGCTGCTGGATGGCTACGCCAGCGTTCGCCCGCTGAGCCGCGACGACCTGCTCGCGCTGGCCGCGCTGCTGCCACTGGTGCATGCGGACTTCGCGCTGTCCGAGATCATTTACTTCCACGGCATCCTCGGCTCGGCCGAGAGCGCCTCGCTGGCCTACGACAACTACCTGATCGGCCACACCCGCTGGTTCCTCGGCCGCGAAGGCCAACGCCTGCTGGACCATGTTCGCCAGTTGGCGACGAAGGTGGCATGAGATGAGCGAACCCCTGGTCACTGCCCACTGGCTCGCCAGCGCACTGGACGACCCGCGCCTGTGCCTGCTGGACGCCAGCGTCGAACTCGCCGCACCGCAATTCGACGGCGACTACCGCGTCGAGAATGGCTACGCCGGCTGGCTCGCCGGGCACATTCGCGGTGCACGGCATGCCGATCTGCTGGGCGATCTGGCGGATGCCGATGCGTCCTTCAGCTTCGCCCTGCCGGAGGCGCAGGCAGCGTTGGATACCTTGCAGAAGCTGGGTATCCACGATGACTCGCTGATCGTGATCTATGACCGCAGTGACGGCTTCTGGGCCGCGCGCCTGTGGTGGATGCTGCGCAGCCTGGGCATCGACGCGGCGGTGCTCGACGGTGGCCTGCGCGCCTGGATCACCGCCGGTTTCTCACTGGAACATGGCAGATCCCCTGAGAACAGGAGCGGGAAGCTGGAGGCCCCGGCGAAATACCGCAGCGGCTTCTGGATCGACCGTCATGACGTTGAAAACGTCGTGGCCGGAAAGACCGGCGGCACGCTGGTCTGCGCCCTGTCCGCGGCGCTGTTCGACGGCAGCGGCGTGACCCGTTACGCCCGCCGCGGGCACATTCCCGGCAGCAGCAACCTGCCGGCGCGCAACCTGTTCGACGACAACGGCTGCTACCGGCGCGGTGCAGCCTTGAGCAAGGCCCTCAGCGGGCTCCGCCAGTCTGAACCACCCTTGCTGCTGTACTGCGGCGGCGGCATCTCCGCCGCCGCCCTCGCCCTGGCGCTGACACTGGCCGGGGAAACGCGGGTCGCCATCTACGACGGCTCGCTGCAGGAGTGGGCCGCAGAGCCTTCCCTGCCATTGACCACCGGAGCAGCTCCGGCCTGACAGCTCGTTCACGGGCAATCACGTCTCACATCCAAGGCCATCCGTTTCGCGCGGGAGGGGCTCGGCCCCGTGCATTCCCGGCGCACGCCCTGGCGATATTCAGGAGCGTTCCATGCAGTACCTGCCGCGCCCCGCGCGCACGCGATTTCCCCTCAGCCTGCTGACCCTGGCCGTGCTGCTGGCCAGCGGCCCCGGCCAGGCCGAGGAAACCACCCTGGACACCGTCACGGTGATCGGCCACGACACCGAGAGCTACGCCAGCGACCGCGCCTCGGTCGGCGGCTTCGGCGAGGCACCGCTGCTGGACACGCCTGCCGCCATCTCGGTCTTCAACCAGGCGCTGCTCAAGGACCAGCAGGCGCGCCTGCTCAGCGACGTGCTGAAGAACGACGCCTCCACCGGCGAGGCCTACGCGCCGGTGGGCTACTACGAGAACTTCGAGATCCGCGGCTACTCGCTCAATGCCGCGAGCAGCTACAAGATCAACGGCCGGACCATCACCGGCGAGCAGAACGTAGCGCTGGAGAACAAGGAGCAGGTCGAGGTGCTCAAAGGGTTGTCCGGCCTGCAGAGCGGCGTGTCCGAACCCGGCGGGGTGATCAACTACGTCACCAAGCGGCCACAGGACGTGCGCTCGGTGACCCTCGGCACCGACGCCGAAGGCGGCCGCTACCTGGCCACCGACGTCGGCGCCTGGCTGGACAGCGAGCAGACCGTCGGCGTGCGGGTGAACCTGGCCCACGAGGATTTACGCTCCTACATCGACCACACTGACGGCAATCGCGACTTCGCCTCCCTGGCCCTGGACTGGAACCTCTCGCCCAACGCCCTCTGGCAGTTCGACGCCGAATACCAGAATCGTCGCCAGCCCTCGGCGCCGGGCTACCAGCTGCTTGGCGGCAGCGAGCTGCCCCACGGCATCGACCCGCACGACCGCATCGGCTACCAGAGCTGGGCCGACCCGGTGCGCATCGAATCACTGAACCTCAACACGCGCTTCGAGTACCGCTTCGACGACGCCTGGACCGGCACCCTCAGCGCCTCGCGCAGCAAGGTGGTGATCGACGACTACAGCGCCTTTCCCTGGGGCTGCTACGGCGCCGCCAGCTGCGCCGATTCCGCTGTGCCGAACTACTTCAGCCCCGAGGGCGACTACGACCTCTACGACTTCCGCAGCCCAGACGACACCCGCCGCAACGACGAGCTGGAAGCCGCACTGCACGGGCAGTTCGCCACCGGCGGGTTGCGCCACGAGCTGACCGTCGGCACCTCGGCCTTCCGCCGGGTGCTGGACAGCCGCCCGGAGCTCAACGAGTGGGTCGGCACCGGCAACATCTACACCGGCATCGGTGCCGTGGAGCCCTTCGACGGCGAACCAGGACATCGCTATCGCCACCTCGACAGCCGTCAGTACGGCCTGTTCGCCAGCGACCGCATCAGCCTGAACGAGCAGTGGCAGCTGGTGCTGGGCGGCCGTCAGGTGCGCCTGGACGAACGCACCTTCGACGGTGACGGCGACACCACTCGCCACACCCGCCGCGCGGAGTTCCTGCCCAATGGCGCGCTGATCTTCAAGCCGCGCGAGGACATCTCGATCTACGGCAGCTACAGCAAGGGACTGTCCCTGGGCGGCGAGGCCCCCTGGTTTGCCAGCAACGCCGGCGACACCCTGGCACCCACCTCGTCGCGCCAGGTCGAGTTCGGCATCAAGCAGGAGTTGGCCGGCTTCGACTGGAGCGCGGCGCTGTTCCAGATCCACCAGGCCTACCAGTTCGCCCGTCCCAACGGCGATGGCACCTTCACTTACGTGCAGCAGGGCCAGCAGAAGAACAGCGGACTGGAGTTGTCCGCCAGTGGCCGGGTAACCTCCGCGCTGCAATTGAGCGGCAGCATTGCGGCCATCCGCTCGCGAGTGGTCAACAGCGGCACGGACGACTACGAAGGCCACCAGGCGATCAACGTCCCGCGCCTGCGCGCCAGCCTGCAGGCCGACTACGCGCTGGCCGGCGTACCAGGCCTCTCGCTGCTCGGCGCGGCGCGCTACAGCGGCGCCAAGTACGCCGACCGTGACGGCGCGGTGGAGGTCGGCGGCTACACCGTCTATGACGCTGGCGCACGTTTCAGCACACGGATCGGCAACTACCCGACCGTGCTGCGGCTGAGCGTCGACAACCTGTTCGACAAGCGCTACTGGCGTGATGTCGGTGAATATTTCGGCGACGGCTACCTGTTCCAGGGTGCGCCGCGCACGGCTCGCCTGACGGCGAGCGTCAACTTCTGAGGTAAGCGCGAATGTCTGCTCTGGAAATCATCGCGGTGATCGTCAACGTGCTCGGCGTCTGGCTCACCGCCCGGCGTATCCGCTGGTGCTGGCCGGTGAACGTGGTAGCAGTGCTGCTCTACGCCTGGATCTTCTTCAGCGTGAAGCTCTATTCCGACATGCTCCTGCAACTGGTCTTCGTGGTGCTGCAGATCTACGGCTGGTGGCAGTGGAGCAAGGGCGACAACGACCACGGCAAGGTGCGCGTCCAGCGTCTGCCGCTCAGCACCGCCGTCTCCAGCTGCCTGGCCGGTGCCGTCGGCGCACTTGCCCTGGGTTGGGCGATGCATACCCACACCGACGCCGCCCTGCCCTGGCTGGACGCCGCGCTGACCGCCTTCAGCCTGGTGGCGAGCTTCTGGGCCGCGCGCAAGTACGTCGGCAGCTGGTCGCTGTGGATCATCCTCGACGTGGTCTACACCGGGGTATTCCTCTACAAATCGCTGTACCTCACAGCCGGGCTCTACGCCGGTTTCGTCGGGCTGGCGATCTACGGCCTGCTGGCCTGGCGGCGCGAACTGCACGACGAGCCCCCCAGCGCGCCGGCACTGGCCGCTGGCAACGCCTGAGGCGCACCATGCTCTACCAGGCCATCCCGCCGCACTATGCGCGCATCCGCGACCAGTTGGCCGCGGACATCGCCCAACGGCGATTCCTCGCCGGGCAGAAACTGCCACCCGAGCGTGACCTCGCCGAGCGCTTCGACTGCACCCGCGTCACCCTGCGGCAGGCCCTGCAGCAGCTGGAAACCGAGGGGCTGATCTACCGCGAGAACCGTCGCGGCTGGTACCTTAGTCCGCCAAGGATCGACTACGATCCGACGCGGTTGGTCAGCTTCATGGACTACGTGCGCCTGCAGGGCCGCGAGCCACTCACCGAATGCCTGAGCGCCGAACGCCGCCGCGCCGGCGCCTGGCTGGCGGCCCGGATGAACCTGCCGTCGCCGGACGAACCGGTGTTCCGCCTGCACCGTCGCCGGCTGATCGACGGCCGCCCGGTGCTGGTGGAGATCAACACCCTGCTCGCCAGCTGGTGCCCGGACCTGCTCGACGCGCGCCTGGACCGCTCGCTGACCACCGTGTTGCGCGAACGCTTCGGCAAGGTGCAGACGCGCTGCACACTGAGCCTGCGCCTGGGCACGGTCAACGACGACCAGGCCGAGCTGCTGCAACTGGCCTCCGGCGCCAGCAACCTGGTGCTGGAACGGCTGAACTACGCCGAAGACGATCAACTGGTGGAGTTCGACCAGGAGTTCTGGCGACCGGACGCGGTGTCCGTGGCGGTGCAGGCGGACTTCCCGTCACGCCCGATTTAGCTGAATAAGTAATTAACAAATTCTAATTCAGTATTTCTGGTTCTAATAGAATCGCGGCTAGGCTAGCTCCAACTTCACCGCAACCGGCTTGTCTGCAAGCCTTCTGGAGCCGCCATGGACCGCACCGACAACATCATCGACCTCGCCCGCCACCGCACGCGCCGTCAGGCACGCCGCCAGGCCGAGCTGATGTGGATGCTGTACGCGCAGCGCGCCGGCTACGACGCCTTCCAGATTGTCCAGCAGAGCCGCGACAGCGGCCGCCGCGAGGCCTGAGCCATGGGCCTGCCGCTCGCCACGGACCTGCCCGCCGTGGCGTTCGACGCTGAGCAAAATACACCCGGCGCGCCGGACGATCCCATCGGCGAGCGCGTTGCCAGCAACCTGCTGCGCCTGCGCGCCAAGCGCAACCTCTCCCTCGACGGCCTCGCTCGTCTCTGCGGCGTCAGCCGTACCATGCTCGCGCAGATAGAGTCCGGCCGCAGCGTTCCGTCGATCAAGGTACTGAGCAAGATCGCCCAGGGCCTCAAGGTCTCGGTCGCCGCCTTCCTCGACGACCGCGCCTTCGACGGCGTGGCCGTGCTGCCGGCGCGCGACAGCAAGCGCCTGGTCAGCGGCGACGGAGCCTTCGTCAGCCGCGCGCTGTTTCCCTTCGACGTCTCGCGCCAGGTGGAATTCTACGAACTGCGCCTGGCGGGCCTCGCCACCGAACACTCCACCGGCCACGCGCCCGGCACCCAGGAAAACCTGGTGGTCGCCCAGGGCGTGCTGGAGATCAGCGTCAACCAGGAGCGCTTCCTCCTCGGCACCGGCGACTCCATCCTATTCTATGCGGACCAGCCGCACAGCTACCGCAACCCGGCGGACAGCGAGGCAGTGGCGTACCTGGTGACGACCTATGCGGAACCGCTGGACTGAACCGATCCGCGCAAGGCAT
Organism: uncultured Pseudomonas sp.; assembly: GCA_966191535.1. GTDB lineage: Bacteria > Pseudomonadota > Gammaproteobacteria > Pseudomonadales > Pseudomonadaceae > Pseudomonas. The sequence goes on from CBIGPF010000038.1 coordinate 27,011, forward strand.
CCACGCAACGAGAAAGGCCCGGCGGGTTTCCCCACCGGGCCTTTCTCGTTTCAGCGCCCTGCGATCAGCAGGTGCAGCACATCATCGGCATGCCGTTGCAGCTCATCATCATCGGCATGCCGCACTCCATCATCTTGTTCATCAGCAGGCAGCAGTTCTTGAGCATGTCCATGCTCATGCCCTGCATCGGCATCATCTTGCACATCATCATGTCGCCCTGCATGGAGCACTCCATCATGCACTTCATGCCGGGCATGCCCATGTTCATGCCCATCATCGGCATCTGCATCATCGGGCTCATCATCGGCATCATGGCCATGGCGGGCTGGGACATGCCCATCATCATCAGGTTGCCGCAGTGCATCATCATCGGCATGCCGCAGTTCATCATCATCGCCATCATCTCGGCGCTGTTGCGGAACATGGCCATTTCCATGCCCATGGCCGGCTTCATCCGGCACATCATGCCGTCGTCGAGCATCTCGCATTCCATGGTCGCCTTCATCATCGGCATGCCCATCATCGGCATCATGGCGTTGGTGTTCATCGGCATCTGCATGGCGTTCATCATGGTGTAGCTCCCTGAATCGATTGGAATGAAGTGCTGCGAATGGGGCCGATTCTAGGAAGGCGCGGCGGCGGGACAAGATGGCGGGGGAACGGCGGGTTTCGCCGTATCGACTCGAGATTCGGATTCGATGTCGGCGGCGTTGTTCGCGATACGTTCGATAACGCCGCTACAACGAACTCTATCGAGTTCAAAACCACTATTAAGACACTATGGATATCTCATCCAGTGCTGAGCAAAGAACCGTAGTGAATATTGAATCTAACCCGAATGAAAAATACCCGAACATCACGCAGACGCCCGAGATAGAGCGCTTTAAAACGCCCGGACGAAGTTCAAAAAAGAGCATATGAGAATGCTTTTTCAGTATTTAAGGAAATAACAAACGACATCCTATAGTGGCGATCCGGTTCAACCCTCATCACCGCAAGGAAGTCCCATGCTCCGCCATCTGCTCGCCGCCAGTCTCGCCCTGACGCTGTTCGGCTGCGCCACCCCGCCCGCTCCTTCCGTCCATACCACCGATCCCGCGACATCGACCCTGCAAGGCGACCCGACCCGGCCGGCCCAGGCGCAGTGGCTGCGCACCGAACTGTACTTCGCGCTGGGCCAGGAGAACGGCAGGGAGACGATCAGCGAGCAACGCTGGCGGCAGTTCCTCGACCAGGAGGTGACACCGCGCTTCCCGGACGGTTTCACCGCCTATGACGCCTATGGCCAGTGGCGTGACCACGGCGCAGCGACGCCGGAGCGACTGAGCACCAAGGTGATCGTCATCCTGCATGAAGACAGCGCGGCGCGCGGCAAGGACATCGAGGCGATCCGCCTGGCCTGGAAACGCATCACCGGCGACCTCTCCGTGCTGCGGCTGTCGCAACCGGCGCAGGTTTCCTTCTGATGCGCGAATTCCGCGAGTCGCTGCATGACGGTTACGCGCAGGCGCTGAGCGTCGACGAGCCGATCTACCAGGGCAACACCGGCCAGCAGGACGTGCAGGTGTTCCGCAACCGCCGCTTCGGCCGCGTGCTGACGCTGGACGGCGTGGTGCAGACCACCGAGGCGGACGAGTTCGTCTACCACGAGATGCTTGCCCATGTGCCGATCCTCGCCCATGGCGCGGTGCGCCGCGTGCTGGTGATCGGTGTGGGCGATGGCGGCATCCTGCGAGAGATCGTCCGCCACGCCGGTATCGAGGACATCGTTGCAGTGGAGATCGACCCGCAGGTGGTCGAGCTATGCCGCGAGCTGCTCCCGCAGCACTCGGCTGGTGCGCTGGATGATCCACGCCTGACACTGATCTACGCCGACGGCCTGGAATACCTCGCCAACAGCCACGAGACCTTCGACCTGATCCTCTGCGACTCCACCGATCCGGGCGGCCCGGCGGCGAGCCTGTTCACCGACGCCTTCTACCGCAACTGCCAGCAGCGCCTGGGCACCAGCGGCATCCTCGCCACGCAGAACGGCGTACCCTTCCTCCAGCCGGAGGAACTGGGCGGCACGGCGCGGCGGCTGGCCGATACCTTTGCCGACTGGGGCTTCTTCCATGCGGCCGTACCGACCTACATCGGCGGCAGCATGGCCTTCGGCTGGGCATCCAACAGCGAGAAGGTCCGGCGCACAGAACTGGAGACCCTGCGCCAGCGCTTCGCGAAGAGCGGCCTGGTGACCCGTTACTACACGCCCGAGGTGCACCAGGCAGCGTTTGCCCTGCCGCGCTACATGCTCGATCTGATCGAGGCCGGGCTTCAGCGCGACAGCTGAGGATTGTCCAGGCGCTGCGGCGTCCAGTCCGGATCGCGGGCGCGAACCGGGCTGCTGACCTGCAGCACTGCCGTGCCGAAGCGCTGCTTGAAGTCCGCGCCGATCTCCGTGAGTGCCTGCCGGGTGTAGGGGTTGTCGGCGTGGATGAGGATCAGCATCCGCGACGGCAGCTTCTCCGGCTCGCCACTGGGGCCGCGCCACTGGCCGTGCAGATCGAGCCAGCTGAGGCCGTCAGGGAAGCGCGGCGTCACCTCGCGGGCAAGGAAGTCCTCCCACTGCGACAGCTCCACCGCTTCCAGATACAGGTCGGTGCGCAGCATGCGCCGGCCGCTGGCTTCGCCACTGGCGCTGGCAGACGGCTCGTTGAGCCACAGCCCGACCAGTGCCGCGAGCAATACCGCCACGGCGCCGTTGCGCCACAGTGCTTTCGCGCGCATCACACGCCCTCCTCCGACCAGCCTTGCGCCTGCCCCGTTCGCGGGCGCAGGACCAGTTGCAACAACGCCCCCAACGCCAGCACGCCCACGCCGAGCAACGCGCCCCAGCCGACATAGGCGACGCTGGAATAGAGCATGTACAGGCACACCGCGAGGAAGCCCAGCGGCAACCACGGGTAGAGCGGTACGCGGATCGGCCGCGGCACCTCCGGGTGGCGGCGGCGCAGGACGATCAGCGCCACGCTACTCAGACTGAGGAACAGCCAGTACACCGGGGTCATGTACTCGACCATGGTGTTGAAGCCGTGGCCGCTCCAGCCGCCGACCGCGATCAGCAGCAGCGCCACCACACCCTCGGCCAGCAGCGCGGCACGCGGTACGCCGTGGCGCACGTCCCAACGGCCGAGCACGCCCAGCGCGGGCACGTCGCGTGCGGCGGCGTAGGTCGTGCGGCTGCCGACGATCAGCGTGGAGTTGATGCTGGCGACGGCGGACACCACCACCACCGCCATGATCAGGCCGATGCCCGGCGCACCGAAGGCCAGCCCGAGCAGCTCCAGTGCCGGCGCGCCACTGGCGGCCAGGCCGTCGAAGCCCAGCCCGCGGATGAACGCCCAGTTCAGCGCCAGGTAGATCAACAGCAGGGCGGCGAGCGCGCCAAGCATGGCGGTGAAGATGCCCCGCCGGTTGTCGCGCAGTTCCGCCGACAGCGTGGCCGCATCGCTCCAGCCGCCGAAGGCGAGGAAAACGTAGATCAGCGCGGCGGAAAAGCCGGCGACGCCGACCTGCTCCGGCTCCACCGGGGCCACCACCGGCGGCACGAAACCGCGCCACTCCAGCCACAGCCCCGCGCCGAAAATGCCGAGGAAACCTGCCGCCACCAGCGCGACCAGCCCGGCCTGGGTGCCAAGGCTGACGCGCCAGCCGATCAGGTTGAGCGCCACCAGCGCGGCAACCAGCCCGCCCGCCAGCAGCACGTTGCCCAACTGGCCGAGGCCGAGCAAGGCACTGAAATGATCGGCGAAGAGGAAGGCCATCAGCGCGATCCAGCCGGTGTGCAGAATGGCGAAGCGCGACCAGGCGAACAGGAAGCCCACCCGCTGGCCATAGGCACGTTCGAGGAAGTGGTAGTCGCCGCCGGGATGGGCGAAGGCCGAGGCCATCTCCACGTAGCACAGCGCGCCGACCATCGACAGCACGCCGCCGAGAATCCACACCAGGTAGAAGTGTTCCTGGCCGACGTTGAGCGCCACGGTGGGCGCGGTTTTCAGGATGTCGCTGGTGATCACCATGCCCAGCGTCAGCAGCAGCGCGTGGACGGCGCCCAGGTGCCGGCGCGGGCCGGCCGGCTGGTCAGCGGCGAAGTTGTCAGCCATGAGTCGGCTCCGCAACAGTGGTCGGGGCCGCAACGCGGCCCTTTCCGGTGAGAACGACCCGCCTCAGAAGGAATAGCTCGCGCGGGCGTAGTAGTACGCGCCGTTGGTGCCGATCGGCGAGAGCACGTCGTACGGCAGGTTGCCGCCGTAGTTGATCTCCGAGCTGGAGCGTTCCGGGTAGTTGTCGGTGAGGTTGTTGCCGCCCACCGCCAGGCTGAACTGCGGGGTGAACTTGTAGGCCACCTCGGCATCCAGCTGCCAGACCGCGCCATAGGTCTGCTCCGGGTGGTAGCCATTGCCGAAGTCGAACACACGGGTGGTCTCGCCCTGTCGGGTCAGACGGCCCAGCAGGTTCCACTGCGCATCGCTCCAGGTGGTGGTGAGGATGAAGCGGTCCTTGGGCGCAGCGTCGGTGAGGGTATTGCGCTCCTCCACGCCCACCAGCGCATCCTCGCCGATGCCGAGGTTGGAGAGCTGCTGCGGCGTGCCCTTGGTGCTGCGCACCTTGGTGTGGTTGTAGGTGTACGCGGTGGTCACGCCCAGCTGGCCGCCGACGAAGGGCTGGTGGTAGTTGAGCACCAGCTCCGCGCCGTCGGTGCGGGTGTCGGCGGCGTTGGTGAAGAAGTTCACGTCATGCACGCCGGCCACGCCGAAGTTGTCCTGGATGAACTGCTCCATGGCGTCGCTGCCGATGCGCTGGGACAGGGTGATGCGGTCATCGACGTCGATGCGGAAGACATCGAAGGACAGGTCGAAACGCTCGTTCAGCTGTGCAGTCAGGCCCAGGCTGAAGTTCTTCGAGGTTTCCGGATCGAGTTTCTCGGCGCCCAGCGCGCGGGCGATCGGATCGTTCACCGAGAGCACGCGGATATCGGTGAGCGTGCCGCCGTCGCCGAAGTTGCTGGTGGTGTTCTGGAAGCCCACCTGGGCCAGCGACGGCGCGCGGAAGTTGGTGGACGCCGCACCACGCAGGGCCAGCACCGGGGTCAACTGGTAGCGCCCGCTGAGCTTTCCGGTGAGCTTGCTGCCAGCATCGTCGTAGCGCTCCCAGCGGGCGGCGGCATCGACGAAGAACTGGTCGGTGAGGTCGCCCGACAGGTCCACGTAGGTGCCGAAGACGTTGCGATCGAGATCCACTTCTTCGCTCGGCCGCAGGCCGTTGGCGCCGTCGGCACCGACACCGTAGTACGAGGCCGCTTCGCCGGCGGTGGTGATGTAGTTTTCGTAGCGGTATTCGCCACCGACCGCGAGCACGAAGGGGCGCCCGGCGAGGCTCAGCTCGCGGTTGAGATCGAGGTTGGCGACGCTCTGGCGCAGCTCGTAGTCGCCGGTGTCGAAGCGCGTCGGCGTGTCTTCGCCCAGGGAGGCATTGAGGGTCCGTCGGGTCGAGGACTCGAAGCGGTTTCGACCGTGGGTGACGCTGGCGTCATAGTCCCAGGTGTCGGCGATCAGCCCCTTGTAGCCGAGGGTCGCGGAGAGGTCGGTGTTATCGCCCAGGGACTGCGGCAGGTAGCCGTTGGGGTAGATCTCCGGGTGCTCGTCCGGGTAGCGGTAGAACTCCGCGCCGGTCGTGTGGCGCTCGTTGTACAGGCCGAAGGAATAGAGCTTGCCGCCGCCCAGGGCGAGGTCGCCGTTGAACCAGGCATTGACGTCGCGGGCCAGGCCATCGCCCATCACATAGTTGCGCTGCCCGGGGGTGTCCGCAAAACCGTCGAAGCCGGCGCGGTTGGTCGGCTCGCGGTTGATGAATTCGGCACCGCCACGGACGAAGCCATCCTCGCCCAGGCGGGTGCCGGCCTTGGCGGCGGTATAGGAGTTCTGGCCGTCGGTGGTGGTCCTGTCGATGGCGTCCTGGTGAGTGTGGTAGGCGCCGTAGCTGGTGGTCACCTCGCCGCCTTCGGGGGCGTCGTCGAGGATGATGTTGATCACCCCGGCGATGGCGTCGGAGCCGTACTGCGCACCCGCGCCGTCACGCAGCACTTCGATGCGCTTGATGGCGCTGATGGGGATCGAGTTGAAGTCCACCGGCGCGGTGCCGCGGCCGATCTTCGAGGAGTCGTTGACCAGTGCAGAGGTGTGCTGGCGCTTGCCGTTGATCAGCACCAGCACCTGGTCCGGGCTCATGCCGCGCAGCTGGGCAGCACGCACATGGTCGGCGCCACCGGAGTTGGACTGACGGGGAAAGTTGAACGACGGCAGCAGCGTCGCCAGGGCCTGGCCCAGCTCACCGCCGACGGCGCCGGTGGACTTCAGGTCCTGTGCGGTAAGCACATCCACCGGCACGGGAGAATCCAGCAGGGTGCGGTTGTTGCCGCGGGTGCCGGTGACCAGCACGGTCTCGAGTTTGGTGGTGGCTTCGGGGGTCGACGAGCTTTCGTCGGCGTACGCAGCAGACTGGGCGATGACCGAGGCCACCGCAACGGCAATGAGGGAACGGGATAACACGCGAAGTACTCCTGTCTCGCTTAAAGAGCGCCACTCGCCGTTGGCGGCGAGTCCGGAACTCCGCTGATGTGTTTTTCTGATTGGCTCGAGCGGTTGGTGTCGGAAGTCCGGAAACCGCGAGCGACTGTTCCCCTCAGGGTGGAGAAGACAGTGCTCGGGAAAACGCTCCAGGTGTCACGGCCGGTCTCTCTTCGTGATGAGCGAAAAGGCGCGGCTTCTCGGTATCGCCGGTCATCCCTGACCAGATGGGGAAGGCGTCATCCTAGCTAGTGGCAGAATGCTTTCAAACGAATAAAAAATGCTTTGTTTATAACCAGTTACAATGTTCACCGAGCAACAGCACCAGGTGTTCGCCCAGCAACAGCGACACCCATCAGTCGAAGGCCTTGCGCTCCCATTCGTCCTCGGGAATATCCAGCGCCTCGCCGGAAAAGCGCTCCTCGCGAAAGGGGTCGGCCTCGTTGTGGAAGCCGTTGCGCTCCCAGAATCCGAGGCGGTCGCTGTCGCTGAATGCCAGCTCGCGCAGCCACTTCGCGCTCTTCCAGAAATAGCGCCCGGCGATCACCAGCCGCAGCGGCCAGCCGTGCACCGGGGTCAGCGGCTCGCCGGCGTAATGCGTGGCAAGCAGGCTGTCCGGACGCAGCAGGTCCTCCAGCGGCAGGTTGGTCTCGTAGTCGTGATCGGCGTAGGCCATGACGAACTGGCCGGCCGGCTCCACGCCGTAGTGCGCGAGCAGGTCGGACAGGTGCACGCCGCGCCACGCGGTGTCGAACTTCGACCAGCGCGTGACGCAATGGATATCGCAGAGCAGCTCGCGCTGCGGCAACGCCAGCAGGTCGTCCAGGCTCAGCTCCAGCGTGCGCGACAGCCTGCCGGACAGGCGCAGGCGCCACGTTTCGCGCGCGTACTCCGGCACCTCGCCTTCATGGAGAATCGGGAAGCGCTCGGTCAGCACTTGCCCCGGTGGCAGGCGCTCGCCAAAACGCGGATCGCCAGCCGGCGAGCGCGCCTTCTTCAGGCGCCGGGCCTTGTCATGCAGGCTCATGCGTCAGTTCGCCAGCGGAATCCACGGCGCCTGCGCCACCTTCTGCGCCTCGCCGAAGGCCGGCACCTTGCGCGCCAGGTCGCGGACGTTCTTCACGTCCAGGTCGAGCAATTGCTGGCGGGTGATCAGGGTCGGCGGCACCAGCACCTGCTCGCCCGGATTCTCCCCGGCGATGCGCAGCGCCAGGCTGCGCACGCTGATGGCGCCGGCCACTTCCGGGTTGACCGCGGCGGTGGCGCTCCAGGCGCTGCCCTGCTCCTTCATGATCTGGATGTCGGCGGTGGAAATGTCGGCGCTGTAGATCTTCACCTGCTTGCCCAGCCCCGCTTCGTCCACGGCGATCTTCACGCCCTTGGCGAACTCGTCGAAGGGCGCGAAGAACACGGTGATGTCCGGGTTGGCGCGCAGCACGGCGCTGGCCTGGTCGGCCACCGAGTTGGCGATGGGCGCATTGAGCGTGCCAAAACGCGCCTTTTCGATGATGCCGGGATTCTCCGCCTTCACCTGGCGCCAGATTTCGTCGCGGCGCTCCATCGGAGTGAAACCGTCGATGTACACGTAGCCCGCATCGAACGTGTTGCCGTTGTCCTGCAGCACCTGCTTGAGCGCCAGGCGCGCCAGCTCGCGGTGGTCCTGCTCGACGCGGGTGATGCGCGGGTCGTTCACGTCGACATCGAAGGTGACTACCTTGATGCCCTTGGCCAGCGCCTTGTCGATGGAATCCTTGAGCGTCTCTGCGAGCCCGAGCTGGACGATGATGCCGTCCACGCCCAGGTCGATGGCCTGCTCCAGCATCTCGCGCTGGGTGGCCGCCTGCTGGCGTGCATCGAACACGCGCAGTTTCACGTCCAGCGCGTTGGCCTGCTTCTCCACGCCGCGCAGATAGGCCTCGGGGAAGTCGCCGGAGAACAGGTAGCCGACCAGCGCAATCTGCACGCCGCCCTTGTCGAAGGGTGCGGGCGCGCCGGGCAACCCGGCCGCGACGGCGGAGGCTGCGCCGGACAACAACAGGCTGGCGGCGAACAGCGCGCGCAGGGATTTTGCGGGGGTGAACTTCATCGGTTGGATCTCCGAAACAAGGTGACGATCAGCGCCCGCGCCGGGCCAGACCGAAGGTGAACATGAGGGCCGAGACCAGCACGGCGCCCTTGACGAAATCCTGTGCGTAGTACGGCGCATTGAGCATGGTCAGGCCGTTCAGCAGGGTCGCCACCAGCACCGCGCCCACCAGGGTTCCAAAGGCGTTGGGCTTCTGTGCGCCGAGCACGGCGAAGCCGATCAGCGCGGCGCCGAGGGCATCGAGCACCAGCCCGTTGCCGGAGCTGACGTCGCCACGTCCGAGGCGCGCCGCCAGCAGCAATCCCCCCAGCGAGGCGAGCAGCGCCGAGAGCACGTAGGCCAGCAGCTTGTAGCGCTCCACCGCCGCGCCGGCGAGGCGCGCGGCCTGCTCGTTGCCGCCGATGGCATAGAACAGCCGCCCCGGCCGCGTGCGTTCAAGGAACAACCAGACCAGCAACGCACAGCCGAGCATCACCACCACGGGCACCGGCACGCGGTCCCACAGCTGGGCGCGACCGAGGGCAAGGAACCCGCTGGCGAAGGCGCCCGGCGCTTCGTCGCCGTTGGGCAGGGTCATGCCGACGGCGATGGAGCGGCCGCCGGTGGGAATCAGTTGCACGCCAACCACCAGGAACATGCTGCCGAGCGTCGCGAGGATGTCCGGCACGCGCATGCGCACGATCAGCCAGCCATTGAGCAGCCCGACCAGGGTGCCGAGGCCGAGGCTGATGAGGATCGCCGCGAGCGGGCCCCAGTCCAGCACCACCATCACGTAGCTGGCGGTCATCAGGCTCAGCGCCGCGACCGCACCGATGGACAGGTCGAGCCCACCCACCGCCATGCTCAGGGTCACGCCCAGGGCGAGCAGCGCGACGATGGACACCGACTGCAGCACCAGGAACAGGTTGCCGACCCGCAGGAAGGCCGGCTCCAGCAAGGCGAACACCAGCACCAGCAGGGCCAGCAGCAGGAGCAGCGCGTAGTGGATGAGGAGGTCGAGCAAGCGGGCGACGGTCGGCGTCGCTGGGCTGCCCGCGGTAGTTCTAGACACGCATGGCTCCTTTTCAGACAGGCAACGTTTCTTGGCGTGGAAGGTGAGTCGACGTGAGATGTGCGACGATTTCGCTGCGTTGCAGGTCGTGCCGGGGCAACTCGGCGACCACCGCACCATCGCGCACGACGAGGATGCGGTCGGCGATTTCCAGGGCTTCGTCCGGATCGCTGCAGATCACCAGCGTGGCGCGGCCGCGGGCGCTGGCGCGGATGCGCTGGCCGATATCGCGGCGAGCGCGTACGTCAACGCCCTGGAAGGGTTCATCGAGGATCAGTACGCGGCCCTGCCCGAGCAACCAGCGGGCGAGAATGACCTTCTGCTGGTTGCCGCCGGAGAGCAGCTCCAGAGGATGTTCAGCGCCGGGCCCCTTGATGCCGAGTGCGTCGATCTGCGCAGCGACTTCGGCGCGCTCGGCGTGACGGTCGATGAAGCCGAAGCGGGTGAAGCTGCGCAGGAACGGCAGCGTCATGCTCGCGCGCACCGAGAACCCCGGCACCCGCGAATTGCGCGCGCGGTCCTCGGCGGCGAAGAACACGCCGGCCGAGATGGCTTCACGCGGTGTACGCGGCAGCCAGTCGCGCCCGTCGAGACGCACCGAGCCGGCGTGATGCTTGCGCAGGCCGAACAGCACTTCGGCGATATCGCTCTTGCCGGCGCCGAGCAGGCCGGTCAGGGCAACGACCTCGCCTTCGTGCAGGTCCAGGTCGAAGGCCGCGCTATCGGGTTCGAGCTGCCAGTCGCGCAGGGACAACACGGATTCACCGCGCACCAGCGGCTGCAACTGCACGTCACCGAGCGCGGCACCGAGCATGGCTTCCACCGCCGCGCCGAGGTCCAGCGGCGCCGCGAACTCGCCCACCAGACGGCCGTCACGCAGGACCAGCGCGCGGTCGGCCACACGCTGCAGGTCGGACAGCCGATGGGAGATGTAAAGGATCGCCACACCGTGTTCGCGCAGGCGGTCGATGAGTTGGAACAGACGCTCGGCTTCGAGGGTCGACAGCGATGCAGTGGGTTCGTCGAGGATCAGCAGGCGCGGTTTCAGCGCCAGCGCGCGGGACAGGATCACCAGCTGTCGCTCGGCGGTACCGAGGGTTTCGATGGGCGCCTGCAGCGGCAGGTCGAGCTCCAGGGCTGCAGCGATTTCAGCTGCGCGCTGGAGGGCTTCGGCCGGACGGAAAAACAGGGATCCCGATGCGCCACAGAGTTCGTCCAGCAGGAGGTTTTCGGCAACGCTCAGGCCGGGCACCACACCCTGCTCCACCTGCTGGTGCACAGCGACTATGCCGTGACGTCGGGCGTCGTGGGGCGAGGCGAAACGAACCTCCTGGCCGTCGATCAGCAACTGCCCCGCGTCGTGGCCGTGGGAGCCGGCGAGGAGCTTCACCAGCGTCGACTTGCCCGCACCGTTGGCGCCGAGCAAGGCGAGCACTTCGCCGGGGCGGACGTCCAGGTCCAGGTCGGCCAGCACGCGGCTTTCGGCAAAGGACTTGCCGACGCCTTCGAGACGGAGGAATGCGGTGGAAACGGGCTGGGCGGGCATGGGGCTCTCGATACGACGCGGCAGAGCGAAAGCGCCGTATCAGAGCTTCGCCATTGGACTGAGCGGCGATTCTTTTATAATCTCAAACCATGCATCAACTTATTTTTAATATCGCTTATGCATAAGCTAACAACCACCCGAGCGCAGCGACGCGCGCTGTTCGCCCAGCAACAGCAGCCCGGAAAAACGGCTGACGCGATGCGGATCAGGCGGTTAGCATCCACAGCATTCAACCCACAAGGTGAGAACTCGAGATGGCGAACGATACCTACACTCCCCCCCGCGTCTGGACATGGGACAAGGGCAACGGCGGCGCCTTCGCCAGCATCAACCGGCCCATCGCCGGCCCGACCCACGACAAGCAGCTGCCGCGCGGCAAGCACCCGCTGCAGCTCTACTCGCTGGCGACGCCCAACGGCGTGAAGGTCACCATCCTGCTCGAAGAACTGCTCGAGCTGGGCGTGACCGATGCCGAATACGACGCCTGGCTGATCAAGATCGGCGACGGCGACCAGTTCGGCAGTGGCTTCGTCGAGATCAACCCGAACTCGAAGATCCCGGCCCTGCTGGACACCAGCGTCACGCCGGAACAGCGCGTCTTCGAATCCGGCTCGATCCTGGTGTACCTCGCGGAGAAGTTCGGCCACTTCCTGCCCAGGGACCTGGCCAAACGCACCGAGACGCTGAACTGGCTGTTCTGGCAGATGGGCAGCGCGCCCTTCCTCGGCGGCGGCTTCGGCCACTTCTACGCCTACGCGCCGGAGAAGTACGAATACCCGATCAACCGCTACGCCATGGAGGTCAAGCGCCAGCTCGATGTGCTCGACCGCCAGCTCGCCGAGAACCGCTACATCGCTGGCGACGAATACAGCATCGCCGACATGGCGATCTGGCCCTGGTACGGCGCGCTGCTGAACAACCAGGTGTACGAGGCGGCCGAATTTCTCGACGTGGAGAGCTACACCCACGTGCGCCGCTGGACCGACGAAATTGCCGCACGCCCCGCGGTGCAGCGTGGCCGCCGGGTCAACCGCAGTTGGGGCGACGACGCCCTGCCGGAGCGGCACAGCGCGGAGGACTTCGCGCGCTGAGTACCTCTGCGTGACGTCGGCCCTGCCGACGGATCGCGGGCATGGCCCGCTCCTACAGGGAGCTCCCTGCAACGCGCCATAAAAAACCGGAGCCCCTTTCGAGGCTCCGGTTTTTCATTTCAGCGCGCGATTACT
>CBIGPF010000039.1:0-38415 GCA_966191535.1 uncultured Pseudomonas sp.
AGTTAGTGTTGTAAAACATATGCTTAGGGAATGTCATTGCAAATTCATTAGCTGTGAGCCATCCACATCCTCTGAAGATGCTAATGATTTCCCTGGGAGGAAAGTGCCAGTGCTTTTTATCTATATCAGTTAAATTGGAGTCCTCCCAAAACGCCAACGCCTTCTGATGCTTCTTAAGCTCCTTGAAGTCATCCTCCGACATAGGCCCACCCTCTGCGACCTTCGTTAGCCAGCCATAGCGTGCGTTGAAATCTTCGCTCGACCATTCGGTAGGGAATTTGCAGATCAGGCGCTTGAGCGTGCCTCTCGCCGTCGCGTCCACGAGATAGGTGGTGTTGCGCAGCCGGTCGTCCATGTACTGCTCCGAGAGCCTTCGCTTGTCCCCCTCAGGCATCGAGTTGTAGGCGTCGGATTGGGCTCGGCTGACGGCATCTTCGCGACGGGGCAATTGCACGGCGTAGAGGCTGGGCGGTTCGAGGAGGTCGCGGATATAGGTGGATTGGCAGTGACTGTCGGAGTCCTGGTCGTCGTCGATCAGGCGCCAGCCCATCCAGTGCGGGAAGTCAGCATCGCTGAAGCGGGTTACACCGGCGGCGTTGAGGTTGAACCAGGCGCTGTGCTCCGCTTCGTCAGCTTCGGTACGGGGCGGCAGGCTGATCTTCCGCCAGTGCGCGGCGTTGGCCGGCTGGAGTGCATCCGGCCCGAGTACCCGGCCGAAACGCAGCAGTTCGTAGCCGGCGCTGGGGCAGGCGGGGTAGCGGCGGGTGGCGGTGGTGTAGAGGTTGTACTCGAAGTCCGAGTCTTCGCTCTGGCTGCCGATGAGTTCGCCGGTCAGGTGGTAGGTGGTTAACTGGCACTGGCCTTTGTCATAGCGCATGCGGACGATCAGGCCCTGCTGCATCTGCTTGACCATTTCCGGGCGGTAGCCATCGATCTGGGTGGTGGTGATGGCGAGTCCGCTGGGGCTTCCGCTTGGCGTCAGCCAGCCTGCTGGCAGGGCGGGGAAGCTGAAGGCAGCGTTGCCCGTGGTGGTGGGCGAGGCGAAGTTGCTCGGTGGCGCGGCGAAACCTTGCAGGGTGCTGGGGACGTAGAAGTACATGTCGCCCCAGCAGCTGTCGGTGCGGCCATCGTGGGTGCGGTAGTCCAGCTCTCGCGTGCGGCGGCCGGTCAGGTGTTCGACCTGAGTGTCGCTGGCGATGATCTCGAAGTGAATCTTCCCGGCGCTGCCATAGATTTGCCCTGCCTCGCCGATGCTGTCCTTGCGGTAGATACGCTGGTTGATCTGCGGGTTGGTGATGTTGATTTTCGACAGGTGCATGTAGATCGAAAAGAACACCACCTGGCTGCGAGCGCCTTCGCCGATTTCGGTTTCGTGGCGCAGCACGATGCAGCCGTCGTCCGTCCAGCCTTCGCCATAGTTGAGGGCGTGTTTGGGATCGGTGGATTTCTCCGTCGGGGCGCGGAAGAAGGCAAGCGTACCGTCGGCAATTGCCCTCACAGGCAGCGCTTTGCCGTTCTCCTGAGGGGCCTGCAGGTGCAGGCCGCCATGCCAATTGAGATCGAAGCTCAAGGGGTAGGCGCCATCGCCCTGGTTGCCGCCGGGCATGGCCCGCTCAACGAAGGCTTCGTCGGTTTCCCCGGCCACCGGGACGGGGATGAAGGGAGGACTGATGATCATGTGCAGGCTTCCTTTGCCCAGGTTCAGAGTGACAGCGGGTAGCGGGATTTCTTCTTCGCTTCGCCCGTGGATTCGCGCGGCAGGAAGGGGATGTCTGGGTGCAGGCTGGCACGGCCCTGATAGCTGAAATGCGCCGACTTGATCAGGTGGTCGCCCTGGGTGCCGTACTCGATGCCGCAGTTGTCCATCGTGATGTAGCTGCCGCCGGCGTTGATGACGATGCGCTTCTTGGCGGTGATGTGGATTTCGTTCTCGGTGCTGACGATGTCCACGCCCTTGCGCGCGAGCAGCTCCATGCGGTCGTTCTGCGCCTGGATGCTGACCGGCCCGTGGTTGGCGAAGAGCTTCATGCCAAGCTTGCGGACGAACAGGCTCATGCCTTCGCCAATGCCGGCGAATAGGCGCTTGGCCACGCTGATATCCGCCTCAGCGCCGGCGTTGAACATCAGGTTCTGCTGGGCGGCCACCTGCAGGTGCTGGCCGCTGGTGAGGGCTATGCCTTGGGGAGCGCTAAGCAGGGCGACGGCGCCTTCGATCTGGTCGAGCTGTTCGTTCATGAACGCAATCTGCGCCAGCGCGCTGGCCGGATCGGCCTTGGCGGTCTCGGCATCGGCGGAGAGCTTCTGCATCTCGTCGCCGGCCTGTTTCAGACGAGCGATAGCTTCCTGCATGGCCAGTACCTGACCCTGCGCGCCGGGCTGCACATCGGCGCTGATGAACAGGCCCTTGCCGGCGCGCACCGTGCCCCAGCCATCGGTACGCAGTTCGAAACCTTCGCCGCGTTGCTGCCGTTGCCCATCCACCAGATGGCCGAGATTCAGCTGGCTCTTGCCGCTGTGTTCGGTGGACAGCTTGATGTGCTCTTTGCCGCGCGAGTCATCCAGGCGCAGCTTGTTGTTGGCCGGCGTGCGCAGGACGTTGCGCTTGTAGTTATTCAGGGTGACGTGATCAGGGTGTCGCGAGTCGTGAATGGCATGGGCGATGTAGGGGCGGTCTGGATCGCCGCTCTCGAAAGCGACTCGAATTTCGGTGCCCTGGACCAGGGGGAAATGCAGGCCGTAGGTATCACCGGCATAGGGGCGCGCGAGGCGCAGCCACAGTGACTCCCGCCCCGCCGGCCAGGTGTCGCGGTCGAACAGGAAATGGCACTTGTAGCGGCCTTCTTTATCGATGTGGCCGTACAGGTCGTTCGGCTCGGGGCTGGTGACGCGGGCGGGAATGGTGCCGGCAATCACCGGCTTGGCCGGCACTGTGGGGCGGAAGCAGACCTGCTCGTCGTAGGGGATGGCTTCGAATTGCACTTCGAAGCTTCGGTCGCGGGCGGCACTGCTGTGCAGGCGGACGATCACCGCGCCCTGCGCGAAGTTTTTGTCTACGCCGTCGAGCTTCAGTATCTGCCCGAGAAGGAGCGCTGGGCTGCTGGTGTAGCCGGTCAGGCGCGTGCGTTCGTTGAGGTAGCGTTCGTGGGCGAGGCGCGCGTAGAAGTAGCCGCTCTCGCTTTCCAGGTCTTCGTCCCGGGCGTAGGCATCGCCGAGCGCCTGGTGCGGCTCGCCATAGTGGTAAGCCTCGCCGTAGGTGCCCTTCGGCGAGTTGAGCAGATCGACGTTGGCGTCCAACTGGGCTCCGGCATCGCGGTAGTAGTAGGCGCGATTGCTGACCTGCTGCACGACCAGTTGATGTTTGCCTTGCAGGCTCCAGACGGCATCCTGGCCGCTGGACTCCAGCGACGACAGCGGGCGCAGCGGCAAGGGTGGTGCGGGGAGGTAATGGCGCTGGTCGTCGTGGAATTCCAGTACCTCGATTCGCAGACGCTCATCCATGCTGAAGCGATACCAGATGCCCACTTCGGCCGTGAGGCGCTGGATGAACGCCAGGTCATCCTCGCCGTACTGCATCACCTGTTCGCGCTCCGGATACTCGCGGGTCAGTTCGAAGAGGAAGTCCTGCCCTTCGAAGTCATTGCGCCGCAGCACCTGCTCGACGATCTCCGGCACGCTCTGGTTCTGGTAAATGCGGTACTGGCGAGCGAGCTCCAACAGCTTCAGACGGGGAACGAACGTCACCTCGTAGCGGGATTCGTCCCGTGACACGGACAGCAGGGAAAAGCGGCTGATGGTGCCGTACAGCGTGCGCAGTGGCGGAGCGAGCGGCGGCGTGTAGCCGGGTATGCCCAACTGCTCGGGCGGCGCGCGCAGGCTGAAGCTGGCGTGCTTGCAGAGGAAGGAATCGACAGGAAGGTCGCGGAGGGGGCTGGTGAATTCGATGCGGTAGGCGAAGGGCTGGCTGAGGGCTTCATCGCCACTGAAGGCCAGGACATCGAGCGGCGCGGTGACGTCCCTGACACTGAGCGTATGGCGACTGTGATCGAAGAAGCGGTGGGCGGCGTTGATGAGCATGGCGGGCGTCCGTTCCGGGGAGAACGTCGATCCCACCAGTTAGGCTGTGGCCTTGTCAGTCAGACCTGTCTGGGGAGTTCGTATGATTGGTCGTTGGAGGCGCAGAGGTTTGTTTCTGGCTCAGGCGAAATGGTAGATCCGACCGTCGCGGCCCTTCAATCATGCACGTCGCAGCCGATAGCTTCTCTGCGCGAGTACCTGTTCTTGCCGGCTTGGTAGGCAGCCCCCTAGGCTGCGCCCGTCACGGCTATATCCGTGGTCGGGTTTGACAGCCCGAAGCAACGGCGCGGTTGCTCCGTACAGGTGCATGCGAAAAGCAGCGAATGCTTTTTTTTGCAGGCCCTGCTTCGACCCGAGTCCTTTTGGTTGAAGACGCTACGGCAGATCGTGCGGGGAGACCTCCTCGTGGGGGTTGCCGGTTACGTTGCCTGGTCTGTCGACCCCGTGTGGTCCGCCACCCTTCGATTGACAGCGAAGCTGGCAGCTCTCCTTTGGCATGCAACGGAGTTCCGCTCATGTCATCAGACCACAACACTCGCGATCCCGAATCAGCCCGCTTCCACCCTCTGCCGGGTAGCGATCAACCTCTACGATTCGAAACCCCGCCGGGCTGGCCCGAGGAATCCCACTCGGTTATGAGCTACGGCGCTTGTCGCCAGCGAATGGCTGTTCGCCCCAGGTGGGGAACCGCTCTGGAGCAACTTTGCGCGGGGCTGCACGTTGCACAGATCCATGCTTGACCGCTTGGCTTATGGGATCGGCTTCATCGCCCAGCTGGAGCGACGGCTCGAACGCCCGACGCAGTAGCTGCACCCCGCGAACGCCTGCAGCGAAAGCTGCGAGCGACTGAATTGAGTGATCAACTGGGATCGGCGGTCGAACCTCGCGGACAAGCGGCCCGATGGCTCAGGCGCTTTCCTAATCACCCCCACCAATCACCATCGGAGCGCAGATTTTTCCCTTCGATCTCCCAGCAAATGTCTGGCTGACCCTGCCGTGCGGTCCCTTGCACTCTAGAGCTCTCCCTCTTAACGGCGAGGTGATCAGCATGGACGGCGACAGTCGGAGTAAAGGCTTCACCCTGGTGGAACTGCTGGTCTCGGTGCTGATTCTCGGTATCGGCTTGCTGGGCTTGGCTGGGCTGCAGAGCGTCGGCATAAGCGCCGGTCACAGCGCGCTGCAGCGCTCCCAGGCGTCCTGGCTGGCCGGCGAGATGGCCGATCTGCTGCGCGCCAATCCCGATGCGTCCCGTGCGGGCGCCTACGACGCGAGCTTCACCGAGACGGACGCGGGCTGTCCGCAGGCTGGCGGCACGACGCGCGCACAGATCGACCTCAGCCAATGGCTGGCCAGTGTCTGCGAGACGCTTGGCGGAACCGGCAGCGGGGCCGTGCAGGTGGTCCGCAGCGGCGAGCTGTACAGCGCGGTGATCGCTGTGCGCTGGAGCGCTCGACGAGCTCGCGATCACCTGGAAACGTCTGACGACGCCTGGGAAACCTTCACCTACCGAGCGGGGCTCTGACATGCGCCAGCGTGGGGTGTCCCTGGTCGAGTTACTGGTGGCCATGGCGCTCGGCCTGTTGCTTCTGGCGGGCGTCGTCCAGGTCGTTCTCGGCAGCAAGCGCAGCTACCAGGCCGGCATCGCCCTGGCTGAAGTCCAGGAGAGCGGCCGCTTTGCACTGCAGGCCATGGCGCAGGACCTGCGCAACGCCGGCTTCACTGGCGCCTGTCCGGGCGGGCTGGTCAACGCCAGTGGCTCCGAGGCTGCGCAGTACGCCATGGAGAAATCCCCGATCGAGGGATTCGGTGCCGGTATGTCAGCCACTGCCTGGGCACCCTCCGGGCGCCTGGCGAACACGGATGCCGTGCTGTTGCGCTATGCGTCCGACCCGGCTCTCGCGACCCGCTCGATCGCGGGCAACGCGTTGCTCCTTTCCTCGGCAGGCGCAGTGGCCGGGGCCTTCTACCTGCTTGGTGATCAGCAATCCTGCGTGCTGATGCGCAATGGCGGGAGCGCGACGAGCCTGCTCGCCGGCCGCTCGCTGGATCATTTCCTGGCATCGGCGACCCGTGTCTATCCATACCGCTACGCCATTTACTGGGTCGGACGGGGCGTGGACGGGACACCGGGGTTGTTCGTCACCGACAACAGCGAGACCACTGGCGTAGCGCAGACCAGCGAGCTGGTGAGCGGCGTCGCCGGGATGAGCCTGCGCTACGGCGTTGCAGGGGCGGGCAGCGAGGTAGTGGCGACATACAAGGCGGCTCGGGAGATGGCTGCCAGTGACTGGCGTCGGGTGCGCTCGGTACGCGTCAGCCTGTTGCTGCAGAGCCAGACGCGCGAGGTCGATGAGGCGCCGAGGTCGCTGGCGTTCGACGGTCGCGTCCTGGCGCCGAACGCAGAGCATCGCTTGCGCATGGTCATGGGTAGCACCATCGCATTGCGCAACCCGGCGCCATGACCGGGAGCTTGCCGAGGCGTCATTGCCCAGAGCGCGGTGCGGTACTGCTGGTCTCGCTGGCCATGCTGTTGCTGCTCACCGTGATCGGTCTGGCGGGCATGCGCATGGTGCAGTTGGAGGAGCGCATGGCCGGCAACCTGCGCGATCGGCAGATGGCCTTCCAGACCGCGGAAGCGGCGCTGCGCGAGGGTGAGCAGGCTGCACTGGACATCCATCGGCGCAACGGGCCCGAGGCGGCGGCCTACGACCATCGCGGCACGGCGAGTGGTTTCCCGGATGGCGCCGCGCCGCCGGCGTACCGGCTGCGCTTTCTGCGCTTGCTGGCCAGCCAGGGGTTGGAAGTCGGCGGAGGCGGTACCGCCATCGGCGTGGCTGTCGAGGTGCAGGCCACCGGCTACGGCGCACGCCGCCAGCCGTCCGGAGAGCCGGTGTCGAGCGTTCGCTTGAACAGCATCTATTTCATCCGTTAGCAGACGGGCAAGGAGGTGGTGGTGAGGCTCGGAAGATTCTGTTCCCTGATGGTGAGCGTCACCCTGGCGGGCCCGCTGCTGGCTGCGCCGGTGAGCCAGATCCCGCTACAGATCGCCAGCGGCGCTCCGGGCAATCTCCTGCTGTTGCCTTCTTCGGCGCATTCGGCAACGGCGGCGGCTGCCAATCCGAGCCCCGTCTACGTCAGCGGCGAGCAATATTTCGGCTACTTCGACCCGGACAAGTGCTACGCCTACCGCGTTGGTGAGGCTGAGACGGAGCGATTTTTTCAGCCCGTCGGGCCGGCGCTGGCCCATGTCTGTCAGCACGTGTGGAGCGGCAACTTTCTTAACTGGGCAACAGCGCAAGCCATCGATGTCTATCGCGCGGTGCTGACCGGTGGCGATCGCTTCTTCGACAGCACCGGACTGACGGTGCTGCAGAAAGGAAAGAACCAGGCGCGGGATGATGCCTTTCCGGATCGGGCCCTGCCGCTCGATGCCATTGCGGGTGCCACGCCATTCTCTGGTACGGCACTGCATCTGCGCGCCGGGGGACAGGAGCGCAGCCTGTTGCTGAGTCGCAGTTCGGACTTTCCCGGCGAGCCGCAGGCACTCCTGCCCGGTGCGCCGTTGCTGCCAGCGGTGACCTACCGGCTCGTGGTGCGCGTTCAGGTCTGCGTGCCCGGTCAGTTGGAGCGCAACTGCCAGCGCTACGGTGACCACTACAAGCCCGAGGGGCTGCTGCAGCGATTCGCCGGGCGCTTGCGCTTCAGTGCCTTCGGACGGGGCGACCCGGGGGCGGGGGTTGCGCTGCGCGTACCGCAGACCTTTATCGGACCGTGGCTGGACGATGGGCGGGACAACCCGCTGAAGGAGTGGTCGGCGCAGACTGGCGTGTTCATCGACCGGCCGACAGGAGTGATCGCCCATCTCAACCGATTCGACGAGGGCCAACCCCGCTCGTTCGACGATGCCGGTGAACTGCTCCTGGCCGCCACGAGCTACCTGCGGCATCCCGGCGCCAGTGCTGACCCAACCAGCAGGGACGATCCACTCACCTATGCCTGCCAGCGTAATGCCATGCTCGGGATCGGTGGCGTGGGTGACGGCGAGGCTGGCGCGAGCCTGTTGCACCTCGGCGATCCAGACGTGGCCCGGGCGACGCAGCGGGTGGCGGCCATGCAGGGTGGAGTGGGCTCCGCCGCTTCGCAGGCGCTGGCGGGGCTGGCCTATGACGCCCATGTGCGCGACTTGCGCCCGGATCTGCCCGGCCGACAGCACGCTTCCACACACTGGCTGGCGTCTTCCCGCGAGGTGACCGAGCACGGCGGCGCGCTGTGGCTGGCCACTCAATACGGCGGCTTTGCGGTCCCGCGCGGCTATTCCTTTGTGCACACCTCGCCGCTGCCGGAAAGCTGGTGGAAGGGCGCAGATGGTTGGCCGGACAACCTGCTACGGCTCACCGCCCCCGGAAAACTCCTCGAGGCGTTGGCGCAGGCGTTCGCCCGAGCGGCTGACGATGAGCCAAGGAGCATCGGTAATTTCAGTGCCGGCCCTCAGCCGGGCGAGTGGTTCAGTGCTCTGTTGGAGGGGCGGCGCTGGAGCGGAGACCTGCAGCTTTGGCGTGAGGGGGAGCGGCAGCCGCAGTGGTCCGCGGCACAGCAGTTGGACGAGCTGAGCGAAGCGCAGCTGGCCGGGCGGAACATCCTCACTGTGCGGCCGGCCACGGCTGGTACCGAGGGGGCGACAGTCGCCCGAGAAGGCATGCCCTTCGCCTGGAGTGCCCTGGAAGACGAGCAACGCCGCAGCCTGGACGCCGAGTCGGGCGCTGCGCTGCTGGACTACCTGCGCGGATCGCGCCTGCAGGAGCGGCGTGAGCCGGGCAGCGGCTTGCCGTATCGCCAGCGAGCCAGTCGGCTGGGCGATATCGTCGGCTCGCGGCCTGTCTATTCCTGGCACGACCCGCAACCCTACGGCGGGCTGCCGGAGCCTCTGGGCAGCCGCTACCGGGAGTTCCTTGCCAGCACGCTCTACCAGCAGCGCGCCCCGCTGGTGGCGGTGGGCGCCAATGACGGCATGCTGCACGGTTTCGATGCGCGCGATGGGCGGGAGCTGTTCGCCTATGTACCGTCGGCCGTGCTGGGCCATCTTCGCGAGTTGGCCGATCCCGGTTACAGCCATCGCTTCCATGTCGATGGATCGCCGACCGTGGGCAACGCCTGGATCGGCGACCAATGGCGGACCCTGCTGGTCGGCGGCACAGGCGCCGGTGGCAACAGCCTGTTTGCCCTGGACATCACCGACCCCGAGCGTATGCGGCCCGGTAGCGTGCTCTGGGAGTTCAGCCATCCCGATCTCGGCTACACGCTGGGGCGGCCAACCCTCATGGCCCTGGGCTCGGGACGGTTCGTGGTGGCGGTTTCCTCGGGTGCGAAAGACCAGGAGCGGCGGGGCGCGGATATTTGGCTGCTCGATGCGGCGGATGGCGCCGTACTCAAGCGTATTCATCTGTCCGACGCCGGCGATCTGGGGCCGGTGACCGCGATCAGCAGCAACGGTGATATCACCGCCAACCGCCTCTACGTGGGCGATAGCCTCGGCCAACTCTGGCGTGTCGATCTGGCCGGCGACGAGGGTCGTGACTCGGCAATTCCCGCGTCACTGGCCGGCAAGCCGCTATTCCGCGCGCAGGCATCTTCGGGCAGCTCGCAGGCAATCAGCGCATCGGTAGCGGCAGCGCTGGATCGCGGCGGTCTGGTGCGGGTGTTGCTCGGCACCGGACGCTTCCACCGCGTGGGCGACGATGAACCCTCGGCGAACAGCGACAGCCTGTATGGCGTGCTCGACGAGGGGCAGGCGTTCGCCGGGCGGTCCAGCCTTCGGCCGGTGTCGTCCGGCGCTGACATGGACGGCGCCCGTGGCTGGTATCTGGACCTGCCAGCGGATGGCTCACGGGTGGTGGAGCAGCCGCAGGTTCGTGACGGGAAGTTCGTGCTATTCAACCTGATCGCGCCGGGAGTAGACCCCTGCAGCGATCCGCTCGTGCACGGTTCGATCGTACTGGACCTGCACGGCGGCGAGCAGTTGGCAGGCGGCCTGCCGAACGATGGTCTGTCGGGCGGTGACGCCGTGCCGCAGGCCAGTGGCGTGCTGCTCCAGCCCGACGCGCACGGTGCCCTGCGGTTCATGGGCGTGGACCGTGACGGCCGCCCGCAGAGCGGTGGGCCGACAGGCCTGACCCGCGACAGCGGGCGCAAGGCCTGGTGGGAGTCTCGTTGAGATGAAAACGATGAGCGAAAGGGTTGGCGGTTTCACGATGATGGAGCTGCTGGTTTGCCTGGCTGTGATTGGCATCCTGCTGGGGATTGCCGTGCCCGCGTACCAGGAGCATCTCCAGCGGGTGCGGCGGGTCGATGCGCAGACCGCCCTGGTGACGCTGGCGCAGTCGCTGGAGCGCTTCTACACGAGTCGTGGCACCTATACCGGTGCAACACTGCCGTTCGACCAGTCACCGCGAGAGGCGGGAAAGGCGTTTTACCGCCTGGGTTTTGCCAGTGGTCCGGACGAGTCGGGATACACCCTGCAGGCGGAGCCGGTCGGAGCGATGGCACGGGATGCCTGCGGGGTGCTGACGCTGTCCAGCAGCGGGCTCCGTGGCGCGGCCCTGGAGCGCTGCTGGTAGGCGCAATCAGGTCGGCGTGCGGTCCACCCACTTGGGCGCGGCCAGGGGCTTCCAGGCGGCCAGGGCGTCGATCAGGTCGGCAGGCGAGGCGGCGCGCTGCAGCATGTCGCGGTGCGGCTGGCGCACGAAGCGCTCCTGCACCAGGTGGTCGAGGAAGGTCAGCAGCGGATCGAAGAAGCCGTTCACTTCGAGCAGGCCCAGCGGCTTGGCGTGGTAGCCCAACTGGCCCCAGGTCCAGACTTCGAAGAGTTCTTCCAGGGTGCCGAGACCGCCCGGCAGGGCGATGAAGGCATCGCTCAGCTCGGCCATGCGGGCCTTGCGCGCGTGCATGCCGTCTACCACTTCAAGGCGCGTCAGGCCGCTGTGGCCGACCTCGGCATCCTTCAGGCTCTGCGGGATGATGCCGATGACCTCGCCGCCGGCAGCCAGCGCGGCGTTGGCGACCATGCCCATCAGGCCAACGGCACCGCCGCCGTAGACCAGCTGGATGCCATTCTCGGCGAGGTGGCGGCCGAGGGCTTCGGCGGCTTCCTGGTAGATCGGGGTGGCGCCGGGGCTGGCGCCGCAGAATACGCAGATGGAACGCAAGGTCATGGAGTGCTCTCCTCGATTCTCTGGCCTCGTTTTGCAGGCCGTCAGGTTACCGGCTGCGAGGGGAGCGACCAAGCCGATTTCAGTCGTACTGGCCACCGCCGGCGGATGCGCCGAGGGCGTAGCAGGCCAGCAGACTCTGCAGCAGCGGGCTTTGTAACAGCGGAAGACGGTGCATGGCGCGAGCTCCTGTGGGGGCGTGGGATGATGTCTATGCTAGGCGGGGTGCGCTGATCTGCCTCGTTGATCCTGCTGATCGACCTGATAGACAGTTCGAAGCTTGGCTCGTGGCCGATGGCCATTGATGCAGATCAGGGGAACCCCGATCGCGTTCGGGCAGTCTTTCCCTTCAGGATTCTCCGCCCAACCTGCCTAGGAGGCATGTCATGTTCCGTAAACTCGCCGCTGTATCCCTGCTTGGCCTGTTCAGTGCCCCGCTGCTGGCCGCCGAATGCTCCGTGGACATCCAGGGCAACGACCAGATGCAGTTCAGCACCAACGCCATCAGCGTCGACAAGAGCTGCAAGACCTTCACCGTGAACCTGTCCCACCCGGGCAGCCTGCCGAAGAACGTCATGGGCCATAACTGGGTCCTGACCACCGCCGCCGACATGCAGGGCGTGGTGACCGATGGCATGGCCGCCGGTCTGGACAAGAACTACATCAAGGACGGCGACACCCGTGTGATCGCCCACACCAAGATCATCGGTTCGGGCGAGAAGGATTCGGTGACCTTCGACGTCTCCAAGCTGAAGGCCGGTGATGAATACGCCTTCTTCTGCTCCTTCCCGGGCCACTCGGCCATGATGAAGGGCACCCTGGCCGTGAAGTGATCCGGCTTTCGCTCGAAAGCGTGTGATCGAAAAAGCCCGACTATAGGTCGGGCTTTTTATTTCACGCTTTTTATTTCACAGAACCGGGTTAGGGTGTGGGCGTGGTTGAAATTGCAACGGGGGACCCATGTACCACGGTGAACGCTTCAACGCCTGGACCCATCTGGTTGGCGCCGTGCTGGCGCTGGTGGGCGGCATCTGGCTGCTGGTGGCCACCAGCCTGGTGGGCGAGCCACTGCGTATCGTCAGCGTGGCAGTGTATGGCACGACGCTGACCCTGCTCTACAGCATCTCCACGCTCTATCACAGCGTGCAGGGGCGGGCGAAGGTCATCCTGCGCAAGCTCGACCATCTGTCGATCTACCTGCTGATCGCGGGGAGCTACACGCCGTTCTGCCTGGTGACGCTGAAAGGCCCCTGGGGCTGGACGCTGTTCGGCATCGTTTGGTCGATGGCGGTGATCGGCATGCTGCAGGAGATCAAGCCGCGCTCCGAGGCGCGGGTGCTGTCGATCATCATCTACGCGGTGATGGGCTGGATCGTGCTGATCGCGGTCGGTCCGTTGTACCGGGCGCTGGGTGGCGCGGGATTCGCCTGGCTGGTGGGGGGCGGGGCCTTCTACACCATCGGCATCATCTTCTTCGCCTACGACAGCCGGTTCCGCCACTGGCATGGCATCTGGCACCTGTTCGTGATCGCCGGCAGCCTGCTGCACTTCATCGCCATCTGGC
Source organism: uncultured Pseudomonas sp. (assembly GCA_966191535.1). Taxonomy (GTDB): domain Bacteria; phylum Pseudomonadota; class Gammaproteobacteria; order Pseudomonadales; family Pseudomonadaceae; genus Pseudomonas. The sequence continues at coordinate 12,844 of CBIGPF010000039.1, forward strand.
GCTACGTCCTTCCCCAGCATTGAGCCGGACGGCGCGGGAGGGTTCCCGCGCCGCTGGCTGCCAGGCGCTCAGGGCGCGGTGGGCAGCGCGCGCTTGTGGCGGGTCTTCTCGAAGGTGCGGACGATGATGTCGAAGGCCTCCTGGCCGACGTCCTGGCCGTGCAGGAAGGCGTCGATTTCCTTGTAGGTCACACCGTGGGCGTGCTCGTCCGGCTTGCCGGGAGCGAGGTCCTCGAGGTCGGCGGTCGGCACTTTCTCTACCAGGTGTTCTGGCGCGCCGAGGCTGCGGGCAATGCTGCGCACCTGGTTCTTCACCAGGCCGGTGAGCGGGGCGAGGTCGCAGGCGCCGTCACCGAACTTGGTGAAGAAGCCCATCACCGCTTCGGCGGCGTGGTCGGTGCCGACCACCAGGCCGGCGCGGGCGTTGGCGATGGTGTACTGGGCGACCATGCGGATGCGTGCCTTGGTGTTGCCCAGGGCGAAGTCGCGGGTGGCCGCAGCCAGGCCTTCCAGCGCGTGGGTCTCGGCGGCCAGCGCCTGGACCGACGGGCCGATGTTCACGGTGTGGCGCTCGTCGGGGGCGATGCAGTCCACCGAGTCCTGGGCGTCCTGCTCGTCGCCCTGCACGTTGTACGGCAGGCGCACGGCGAGGAAGCGGTAGTCCTGGTTGCCGGTCTCGGTGCGCAGGCCTTCCACGGCGCGCTGGCAGAGCATGCCGGCGGTGAGCGAGTCGACGCCGCCGCTGATGCCCAGCACCAGGGTCTTCATCCCCGAACCCTTCAGGCAGTCCTGGATGAAGCGTACGCGCCGCTGGATCTCGGTCTGCAGCTCGGCATCGGACTGGAAGGGCGGCTGCACATTGAGTTCTCTAGCGATGGCGGCCTGTCTGTCTTTCATCTGGGGGCTCCTGTGGAAAGCGGAAAAGGGGTTACACCGGCACCTTGAACACGTGGCGCAGGTAAGTGACGAAATTCTCGTCGCGGCATTGGGTCTTGCCCGGGGTGTCGGAAATCTTCGCCACCGGATGGCCGTTGCAGGCCGTCATCTTGATCACGATGTTCATCGGTTCCACGCCGGGGATGTCGCAGGTCAGGTTGGTACCGATACCGAAGCTGGTGTTGATCTTGCCACGCAATGCGCGGAAGAGCTGCAACGCCTTGGGCATGTCGAGGCCGTCGGAGAACACCAGGGTCTTGGTCATCGGGTCGATTCCCAGTCGGCGGTAGTGGGCGATGGCTTTCTCGGCCCAGACCAGCGGGTCGCCCGAGTCGTGGCGAAGGCCATCGAAGAGCTTGGCGAAGTACAGGTCGAAATCGCTGAGGAAGGCGTCCATGGTAATGCAGTCGGTCAGCGCGATGCCCAACTGGCCGCGGTACTCGCGTACCCAGCAGTCCAGCGCGGCGATCTGGCTGTCGATCAGCCGCGGGCCGAGCTGCTGGTGCGCCATCAGCCACTCGTGGGCCATCGTGCCGATGGGCTTTACGTCGAACTCGCGGGCCAGGTGTACATTGCTGGTGCCGACGAAGCGGCCGGGGAAGTCGCGCTTGAGGATGTGCACGACTTCTTCCTGGGTGCGGTAGGAGAAGCGCCGGCGGGTACCGAAGTCGGCCACCTGGAACTCCTTCAGCTCCTCCTCGCTGGCGTTGCCGGCGAGCCAGTCGAGCTTGCGGTAGAGCTGTTCGCCGACCTGCTCCAGCACCACCTCGCGGTAGCGATAGCGGTTGCGCACCTCGCTGACGATGGCCAGCAGCGGCACCTCGAAGAGGATCACGTGCAGCCACGGCCCGCGCAGGCGGATGGCCAGCTGGCCGTCCTCGATGCTGGTGTGCACGTAGCGCAGGTTGAAGCGGAACAGGCTGAGGAAGCGGATGAAGTCCGGCTTGATGAACGGAATGCGTTCGAGGAAGGCCAACTGGTCCGGCGTGGCTTCCAGCTCGGCCAGGCGCTCGATCTGGTAACGGATTTCTGCCAGGTACGGACGCAGGTCCTCGGCGTTGCGGCAGCGGAATTCCCACTCCACCTCGGCGTTGGGGTAGTTGTGCAGCACCGCCTGCATCATCGTCAGCTTGTAGAAATCGGTATCCAGCAGGTTCTGCACAATGCTGTCGGCAAATACGCTCTCGGCCATGATCAATTCTCCCTGATGCCCATGAGGGCCTCGTCCAGTTCGTTCTCGTCCGCGCAGAGGATCACCCCGGCGCTGCGCATGTCACAGCAGGCGGTCATCGCGGTTTCCTCCGCGATGGCGCGACAGGCGGGCAGGTACAGCAGCACCTGGAAGCCGGCGCGGCGCAGTTGCAGCGCGGTGGTCTTCACGCAGTAGTCCAGCGCCAGGCCGCCGACCAGTACATGGCTGACCGCGTTCTGCCGCAGGTATTCGATGACCCCGGTGCTACGCCGCTCCGCCAGGTCGTGGTAGCACGCACCGTAGGGGTGCAGGTCCGGTTCCACGCCCTTCCAGATGAAGAAGTCGTAGTCCATCGGCTTGGGCAGCTCGTCCAGCAGCTCGAAGCCCGGCGTGCCTGGAACGCAGTGGCTGACCCAGGTGAGATCGGCATTGGGCAGGGCAAGCGGTTGCAGCATCTGTGCCGGCTCGCTCACCACCCAGGGCGCTTGCGGGCTGTGGGCGTCCTTGCTGCCCAGGCGCAGGCTGGCACGCTCGGCCATCAGGTTGAGGGCTCCGCCGATGGCGTCACCGCCGGGCACCGGCAGCTCGTTGGGGCAGAGCGGGGTGAAGCTCTTCTGGGCGTCTACATCGAAGCTGGCGATCAGGTTCATGGAAGCCTCCGCTTGACCGTTGGTGGTCTGTCGTGGCTACATAATTCACGACGTGAAATAAGTCGTCAAGCAGAAAGATGGAAATTCATCAGAGGTGGAAGATGCTTTCTGTACATGGTGAAATAAGTCACAGGCTTCTTCCGGCGAGGAAGCATTCGAGGAGCATCGATGAGTACCGCTGAAGTGCTGGCCACCGTGGATATCGTGGCCCTGCGCCTGAACCCCGAGCAGGGTCTGGAGCTGCTGCTGATCCGTCGCGGCCAGGCGCCGTTCGAGGGCCAGTGGGCGCTGCCCGGCGTGCTGATCAACGGCCGTTGCGCCGACCATGGCCTGGACGATGCGGCCCTGCGCGCACTGCGTGAAAAAGCGCGGGTGAACCCGGCGTACATGGAGCAGGTGGCGACCGTGGGCAACGCGGTGCGCGACCCGCGTGGCTGGTCGCTGAGCGTGTTCTATCTGGTGCTGGTGGCCGCGAATACCGAGTTGGCCGCCGATGACCTGGATTTCGTGCCGCTGGATGCCGTGCGTGGCGAACGCTTCGCCTTGCCCTTCGACCACACTCTGCTGGTGCAGCAGGCCTGCGAGCGGCTGGCGGGCAAGTCGGTGTACAGCGCGCTGCCGCTGCACCTGCTGCCGGAGCGCTTCACCGTGGCGGAGGCGCTGAAGGCCTTCGAGTGGTCCATCGGCGAGGAAATCCAGCATTCTAGCCTGCGCGGACGACTGGAGCGGATGAAGGCGGCGGGCTGGGTGGAAGACACCGGCGAGCGCCATCAGCCGCCGATGGGACGGCCACAACATGTGCTGCGCTTTACGCCGCAGGGGGATGGGGCGTTCGTGTTTGATCGGAGTTTGTTGGTTTAGGCGTTCTTGCGGCGTTCGGCGCTGGGCGGTTCCCGGCCGCACGACGATCACCCCTCCATCCGCTCCCCGATCCACTCCACGAACGCCCTGACCTTGGGCACCGCCGCCGCATGCTCGGGGTACGCCAGGTAGTAGCCGCTGCGGCTTTGCAGGCCGTGCTGCCAGGCGATCACCAGCTTGCCTTCGCTCAGCTCCTCTTCCACCAGGAAGCGCGGCAGCAGTGCCACGCCGCAGCCGGCTTGCGCTGCGCGGATGCACATGTAGAAGGTGTCGAAGCGCGGCCCGTGGTAGCTGTGCTCGCTGTGCTGGCCGAGGCTGAGGAACCACTCGTGCCAGGCTTCCTGGCGCGTGGCGTTCTGCAGCAGGACCAGGTCCGCCAGCTGGGTCGGGTCGGTCAGTGGCTGCGCCGGGAGGATCGTCGGCGAGCACACCGGCACCATCTCCTCGCCGAACAGCGCCACGCATTCCGCGCCGGGCAGGGTGCCGGCGCCAAAGAAGAAGGCAATGTCGCAGCGCGATTGCAGCAGGTCGCCGGGCTCCAGCTCCTGGCGCAGGTCCAGGTGGATGTTCGGGTGGCGGTGACGCCAGCCATTCAGCCGCGGGATCAACCAGCGCGCGCCGAAGGTCGGCGGCGTCGCCACGCGCAGCACCTCGGTCTCGCCGCCGTAGGACAGCAGGTAGTGGGTGGACATCTCCACCTGCGTGAGGATCTTGCGCACCTCCACCAAGTATAGGTCGCCCGCCGGGGTCAGTTGCAGGCGGCGGCGCACGCGGCGGAACAGCAGGTGCTGGAGCATTTCCTCCAACTGCGCGACCTGCTTGCTGACCGCGCTCTGGGTCAGGTTCAGCTCTTCGGAGGCGCGGGTGAAACTCAGGTGCCGCGCCACCGCTTCGAAGCATTGCAGGGCGGTCATGGACGGCAGATGGCGTTTGCTCAGCACGGCGGGCAGTTCATGAATTTACGGAATGATGTGCATAGGAAACGTCGTTTGTTGTGCCTCGGCAAGCCGTTTATTACTGCTGGCATTCCGTCAGGTCATCTGAAAAGAACTGGAGTCCGCATGATTTCCGCACTGCTCGAATCCCTCGGCGTCGACGCCCGCCTGGTCACCGGTGGCGATCAGGTCATCCACTCTCCCATCGATGGCAGCCGCCTGGGCGCGGTGCGCCTGGAAAGCGCCGCCGAGGTGGAGCAGAAGATCGGCCGTGCCGCCCACGCCTTCGATGCCTGGCGCAAGGTGCCAGCGCCCCGTCGCGGCGAGCTGGTGCGCCTGTTCGGCGAGGAACTGCGGGCGAGCAAGGCGGCACTTGGCGAGCTGGTGTCGTGGGAAGCCGGAAAGATCACCCAGGAAGGCCTGGGTGAAGTGCAGGAGATGATCGACATCTGTGACTTCGCTGTCGGCCTGTCGCGCCAGCTCTACGGCCTGACCATCGCCTCCGAGCGCCCCGGCCACCACATGCGCGAGACCTGGCATCCGCTGGGCGTGGTCGGCGTCATCAGCGCCTTCAACTTCCCGGTTGCCGTCTGGTCCTGGAACACTGCGCTGGCGCTGGTCTGCGGCAACTCGGTGGTGTGGAAGCCCTCGGAAAAGACTCCGCTCACCGCGCTGGCCTGCCAGGCGCTGTTCGAGCGCGCGCTGAGCAAGTTCGGTGACGCCCCGGCGCATCTGAGCCAGGTGGTGATCGGTGATCGCAGCGCGGGCGAAGCGCTGGTGGACGACGTGCGCGTCGCCCTGGTCAGCGCCACCGGCAGCACCCGCATGGGCCGTGAAGTCGGCCCGCGCGTGGCAGCCCGCTTCGGTCGCAGCATTCTCGAACTGGGTGGCAACAACGCGATGGTCCTGGCGCCCAGCGCCGACCTCGACATGGCCGTGCGCGCCGTGCTGTTCAGTGCCGTCGGCACCGCCGGGCAGCGCTGCACCACCTTGCGCCGGCTGATCGCCCACGAATCGGTGAAGGACGAGTTCGTCAGCCGCCTGAAGACCGCTTACGCCAAGGTGCGCATCGGTCATCCGCTGGAAGGCAACCTGGTCGGTCCGCTGATTGACGAGCGCAGCTTCCTGGCCATGCAGGGCGCACTGGAACAGGCGCGCGGCGAGGGCGGCGTGGTGTTCGGCGGCGAGCGCCAACTGGCCGACCAGTTCCCCGAGGCCTACTACGTGTCGCCGGCCATCGTCGAGATGCCCGAGCAGAGCGATGTGGTGCGCAGCGAAACCTTTGCGCCGATCCTCTACGTGGTGCCCTATCAGGACTTCAACGAGGCACTGGCGCTGAACAATGGCGTGCCCCAGGGCCTGTCGTCGTGCATCTTCACCACCGACCTGCGCGAGGCAGAAGCCTTCATCTCGGCGGTGGGCAGCGACTGCGGCATCGCCAACGTCAACATCGGCCCGAGCGGTGCGGAGATCGGCGGCGCCTTCGGTGGTGAGAAGGAAACCGGCGGCGGCCGCGAATCCGGCTCCGACGCCTGGAAGGGCTACATGCGCCGGCAGACCAACACCGTGAACTACTCGCGGGAACTGCCGCTGGCGCAGGGCATAGTCTTCGACTGAGGCGGTCAGGCTGCTCTTCGTAGGAGCGAGCTCGCTCGCGAACGGAGTCCGGTTGGGCTTCGGCATTATGCGGTTGGCGAGCAGGCTCGCTCCTGCAGCAACTCCGGCTCACGAAGTGGGCCTGCAACACCGAGTCATTCACAAAGGTTCGCGTAGAAGGATCGCTGGATGTCGTTTCGCCAAGAGTGTCTGTGGGAACACCTGACTCCCGACCGCCCGGAAGCTCCGGAGCTGCGCGGGGATCGCAAGGTCGACGTGTGTGTCATCGGCGCGGGCTTTACCGGCCTGTCCGCCGCACTGCATCTGCTGGAGCGGGACCAGACGGTCTGCGTGTTGGAGGCCCACACCACCGGGCACGGTGGCTCGGGGCGCAACGTCGGGCTGGTCAACGCCGGCCTGTGGATTCCCCCGGACGAGATCGAAGCGGGCATGGGCGCGGAGATCGGGCAGCGGGTCAACCGCATGCTCGGCAACGCACCGTCGCTGGTGTTCTCGCTGATCGACAAGTACGCCATCGATTGCCAGGCGCGCCGCGAAGGCACCCTGCACATGGCGCACAACGCCCGCGGCCTGGCCGACCTGCGCAGCCGCTGCGAACAATGGGGCCGCCGTGGCGCGCCGGTCGAGCTGCTCACCGGCGCCGACTGCGAGCAGGCCTGCGGCACCAACAAGATTGCCGGTGCGCTGCTGGACCGCCGCGCCGGCACGCTCAACCCCATGGCCTACGTCAGCGGCCTCGCGCGTGCGGTCGTCGGGCTGGGCGGCGAGCTGTACCACCATTCCCCGGTGGTCGGCCTGGTGCGTGTGGGCAGCGCGTGGAACGTGATCACCGCCGGCGGCGTGGTGACTGCCGGGCAGGTCGTGATCGCGTCCAGCGCCTACACCGAAGGCGAGTGGACCCAACTGCGCCGCACCTTCTTCCCCGGCTACTACTACCAGGTTGCGTCGCGTCCGCTGGAGGGCGCGGAAGCTGCACGCATCCTGCCGGGCGGGCAGGGCTCCTGGGATACCCGCCAGGTGCTCAGCAGCATCCGCCGCGACGCCGACGGTCGCCTGCTGCTCGGCAGCCTCGGCAAGGGCACCGGCAAGCCGGCCTGGTTCCTGAAAAGCTGGGCCGACCGCATCCAGCAGCACTACTTCCCGAAGCTGGGCAAGGTGGACTGGGAGTTCACCTGGACCGGTTGCATCGATTTCACCCCCGACCACCTCATGCGCCTGTTCGAGCCGGCGCCGGGGCTGGTCGCCATGAGCGGCTACAACGGCCGTGGCGTCACCACCGGCACGGTGGTGGGCAAGGCCTTCGCCGACTTCCTGCTGGACGGTGACGCCAGTGCCCTGCCGATGCCGCTCAGGTCCATGGAGGAAATCTCCGCCGTTGGCCTGCGCAGCTGTCTGTACGAAGCCGGCTTCTCCCTCTACCACGCCGGGCAATGCCTGCGGGTGGTGATCTGACGGTGCTCAAGGCGGGGCGAGGGCCGCCCCGGTTTGACCCACCAACGCTCGCTGCACTTTGGTCTAGCCTCTTATGGTGCGTTACCCCGACGGGTCTGCACCGCGGATGTGCAGTTCGGTGACAGCAATGGTTACGGTTGGGGTTGCGCCTGTGGTGGCTGGAAAAAGTCAGCTCACGGGAAGAAGGGTTGCACCTGTTAGCCTGTCTGGTTGCACCTTCGGCTTTCAATGGGTTGCACGTGTCTAGCACTTGATGTCTGCCAGCTCGGACTGTTTTTGCTGTAGGACTTGGTTAATAACAAAAACGAATGGCACGCCGCTTGCTGTTGATTGATCGCTAAGTCGCTGAATCGCTACACGAGAAATCGCCAACAAGAAATACAACGCGCCATTACAAAAACCCTCAGGAGCAAAACTCCATGTCGCAGAAGATTTTCAGAAAAGGCTTTCTGGCTCTGGCGGTAACCACCGCGCTGGGCATGTCTTCCGTAGTACAGGCCGATGTTGTTATCGGGGTCGCAGGTCCGCATACCGGGGCCAACGCCTCGTTCGGTGAGCAGTACTGGCGTGGGGCTAGCCAGGCCGCGGAGGACATCAACGCCGCCGGTGGTATCAATGGCGAGAAGATCAAGCTGGTGAAGGCGGACGACGCCTGCGAACCGAAACAGGCCGTGGCCGTGGCCAACCGCCTGGTCGACCAGGACAAGGCGGTCGCCGTGGTCGGCCACTTCTGCTCCTCCTCCACCATCCCCGCCTCGGAGGTCTACGACGAGGCCGGCATCATCGCCATCACCCCCGGTTCCACCAACCCGCAGGTTACCGAGCGCGGCCTGTCCGGCATGTTCCGCATGTGCGGGCGCGACGACCAGCAGGGTGTGGTCGCCGGCGACTACATCGTCGACGTGCTGAAGGCCAAGAAGGTCGCGGTGATCCATGACAAGGACACCTACGGCCAGGGCCTGGCGGACGCCACCCGTGCGCAACTGAACAAGCGTGGCGTGAAGGAAGTGCTGTACGAAGGCCTGACCCGTGGCGAGAAGGACTTCAACGCCCTGGTCACCAAGATCCGCGCCTCGGGCGCAGAAGTCGTCTACTTCGGCGGCCTGCACCCGGAAGCCGGCCCGCTGGTGCGCCAGATGCGTGAGCAGGGCCTGACCGCCAAGTTCATGTCCGACGACGGCATCGTCACCGACGAACTGGTCACCACCGCTGGCGGCCCGCAGTACGTCAAGGGCGTGCTGATGACCTTCGGTGCCGACCCGCGCCTGATCCCGGACGGCAAGGCCGTGGTGGAGAAATTCCGCGCCAACGGCTTCGAGCCCGAGGGTTACACCCTCTACGCCTACTCCTCGGTACAGGCCCTGGCCGCCGCCTTCAACGGCGCGGGCAAGACCGACCCGGCCAAGGCCAGCGCCTGGCTGAAGGCCAATCCGGTGCAGACCGTGATGGGCAAGAAGGAATGGGACAAGAAAGGCGACCTGAAAGTCTCCGACTACGTGGTCTACGAGTGGGACGACAAGGGCAAGTACCACCAGCTCGCCGCGTTCAAAAAGTAACCGCCTGCCCTGCCGGCGCCGCTACCCGCGGCGCCGGCTTCCCCGCAGGTCGATGAAACGCGCACAGCTGGTCACGAGCCGGTCATTGCGCGAGCCGTCAGCCTTTCCTGCCCAGCTTGCGCGAGTACTCAATCGTGGACGGTATCTTCCTCCAGCAAATGATCAACGGGCTGACCCTGGGGTCGGTCTACGGCCTGATCGCCATCGGCTACACGATGGTCTACGGCATCATCGGCATGATCAACTTCGCCCACGGCGAGGTGTACATGATCTCCGCCTATCTCTCCGCAGTGGCCCTGGCGTTGCTCGCCTTCTTCGGCCTGCAGTCGTTCCCGCTGCTGATACTCGGCACCCTGGTCTTCACCATCTTCGTCACCGGCGTCTACGGCTGGGTGATCGAACGCATCGCCTACAAGCCGCTGCGCAACTCCACGCGCCTGGCCCCGCTGATCTCCGCCATCGGCATGTCGCTGATCCTGCAGAACTACGTGCAACTGGCCCAGGGCCCACGCCAGCAAGGCGTGCCGACACTGCTCGACGGCGCCTTCAAGTTCCACATTGGTGAGGGCTTCGTGCAGCTCACCTACACCAAGGTGTTCATCCTCATCGCTGCGTTCGTCGGCATGGCAGTGCTGACCTACGTGATCCAGTACACCAAGCTCGGGCGCATGTGCCGCGCCACCCAGCAGGACCGCAAGATGGCCTCGATCCTGGGGATCAACACCGACCGGGTGATCTCCTACGTGTTCGTCATCGGCGCCGCCATGGCCGCGCTGGCCGGCGTGCTGATCACCATGAACTACGGCACCTTCGACTTCTACGCGGGCTTCATCATCGGCATCAAGGCGTTCACCGCCGCGGTGCTCGGCGGCATCGGCTCGCTGCCCGGCGCGATGCTCGGCGGGCTGATCCTGGGCGTGGCCGAGGCGCAGTTCTCGGGCATGGTGAACACCGACTTCAAGGACGTGTTCGCCTTCGGCCTGCTGGTGACCATCCTGATCTTCAGGCCGCAAGGGCTCCTGGGGCGTCCCCAGGTATCGAAGGTGTAAGCATGATGTCCGCGACCCAGACTTCAGCCGCGCCCAAGAGCGCGCGCATCGATATCAAGAAGAGCCTCGTCGACACCGTCCTGGCGGGGCTGATCGCCCTGATCGTGTTCGGCCCCATCGTCGGCATCGTGCTCGACGGCTACAGCTTCAAGCTCGAACCGGTCCGCCTCGCCTGGATGATCGGCGCGGTGATGCTCGGCCGCCTGTTGCTCAGCCTGTACCTGCAGACACCGGCCGGCCTGCGCATCATGGACCGCTTCGAGAGTTCCGACTCGGGCATCAGCGTCCTGCCGCCGGGCTACAAGACGCGCCTGCGCTGGATCGTCCCGCTGGTGATCGTCGCCGCGGTGATCTTCCCGTTCTTCGCCAGCAAGTACCTGCTCACCGTGATCATCCTCGGGCTGATCTACGTGCTGCTGGGCCTGGGGCTGAACATCGTGGTCGGCCTCGCCGGCCTGCTCGACCTGGGCTACGTGGCCTTCTACGCCATCGGTGCCTACGGCCTCGCGCTGGGCTATCAGTACCTGGGCCTGGGTTTCTGGACGGTGCTGCCGCTGGCGGCCATCGTCGCCGCACTGGCGGGGGCGCTGCTGGGCTTCCCGGTGTTGCGGATGCACGGTGACTACCTGGCCATCGTGACGCTGGGCTTCGGCGAGATCATCCGCCTGATCCTCAACAACTGGCTGTCCTTCACCGGCGGCCCGAACGGCATGCCGGTGCCGTCACCGACCTTCTTCGGCCTCGAATTCGGTCGCCGGGCGAAGGACGGCGGCACGCCGATCCACGAGTTCCTCGGCATCGATTACAACCAGAACTTCAAGTTCCTGTTCATCTACATCGTGCTGTTCCTGGTCGTCATGCTGGTGCTCTACATCAAGCACCGGTTGACCCGCATGCCGGTCGGCCGCGCCTGGGAAGCGCTGCGCGAGGACGAGATCGCCTGCCGCGCCATGGGCCTGAACCACGTGCTGGTGAAGCTCTCGGCGTTCATGCTCGGTGCTTCCACCGCCGGGCTGGCCGGGGTGTTCTTCGCCAGCTACCAGGGCTTCGTCAACCCGTCGTCCTTCACCTTCTTCGAGTCGGCGCTGATCCTCGCCATCGTGGTGCTGGGCGGGATGGGCTCGACGGTCGGCGTGGTGATCGCCGCCTTCGTCCTCACCGTGGCGCCGGAACTGCTGCGCAGCTTCGCCGACTACCGCGTGCTGCTGTTCGGCATCCTCATGGTGCTGATGATGATCTGGCGTCCGCGCGGGCTGATCCGCATCAGCCGTTCGGGCTTCGCCGTACGCAAGGGGGTGGCGCCATGAGTGGTGACAAGATCCTCAGCGTCGAGCACCTGATGATGCACTTCGGCGGCATCAAGGCGCTCAACGACGTCAACCTCGACGTGGAGCGCGGCTCCATCACCGCGCTGATCGGCCCCAACGGTGCCGGCAAGACCACGGTGTTCAACTGCCTCACCGGCTTCTACAAGGCCACCGGCGGCAACATCCTGCTCAACACCCAGGGCGGCACCACCGACGTCATCAAGGTGCTCGGCCAGCCGTTCCAGGGCGGCGATTTCGTCAACCCGGCGCAGTTCGGCAACCGCCTCTACTACAAGATGTTCGGCGGCACCCACCTGGTGAACCGCGCGGGGCTCGCGCGCACCTTCCAGAACATCCGGCTGTTCCGCGAGATGTCGGTGGTGGAGAACCTGCTGGTGGCCCAGCACATGTTCGTCAACCGCAACCTCATCGCCGGCGTGCTCAACACTCCCGGTTACCGCCGTGCGGAAAACGAGGCGCTGGACCACGCCTTCTACTGGCTGGAAGTCGTCGACCTGGTGGACTGCGCCAACCGCCTGGCTGGCGAGATGTCCTACGGGCAACAGCGCCGCCTGGAAATCGCCCGCGCCATGTGCACCCGGCCCGAGCTGATCTGCCTCGACGAACCCGCCGCCGGCCTCAACCCCGCGGAGACCCAGGCACTGGCGCGCATCGTGCGTTACCTGCGCGACCACCACGGCATCACCGTCCTGTTGATCGAGCATGACATGGGCATGGTGATGAACATCTCCGACCACATCATCGTGCTCGACCACGGCGTGGTCATCGCCCGTGGCGCACCGGACGAGATCCGCCACAACGAGAAAGTGATCGCCGCCTATCTCGGCGCAGACGAAGAGGAGCTGGCATGACGGCGCCGATGTTGGAATTCCGTGAGGTCGATGTGTTCTATGGGCCGATCCAGGCGCTGAAGAAAGTCTCGCTGACCGTCAACGAAGGGGAGACCGTTGCGCTGATCGGTGCCAACGGCGCGGGCAAGTCGACGCTGCTGATGTCGATCTTCGGCCAGCCGCGCGCGGCCAGCGGCGCGATCCTCTACAAGGGCCAGGACATTCGTCACAAGTCCGCGCACTACGTGGCCTCCAACGGCATCGCACAGTCACCGGAAGGACGTCGCGTGTTCCCCGACATGACGGTGGAGGAGAACCTGCTGATGGGCACCATTCCCGTCGGCATGGAGCACGCCCAGGAAGACATGCAGCGCATGTTCGACCTCTTCCCACGTTTGAAGGAGCGGCGTAACCAGCGCGCCATGACCATGTCCGGCGGCGAGCAGCAGATGCTTGCCATCGCCCGTGCGTTGATGAGCCGGCCCAAGTTGCTGCTGCTCGACGAGCCCTCGCTGGGGCTGGCGCCCATCGTCGTGAAGCAGATCTTCCAGACCCTGCGCGAGCTGGCAAAGAGCGGGATGACGCTGTTCCTCGTGGAGCAGAACGCCAACCACGCGCTGAAGCTCTCCGACCGTGGCTACGTGATGGTCAACGGCGAGATCCGCCTGAGCGGCACCGGCGCCGAGCTGCTGGGTAACCAGGAGGTTCGCAACGCGTATCTTGGGGGGCACTGAGCCAGGGCGCGCACCCTCTCCCCAGCCCTCTCCCTGAAGGGAGAGGGAGCAGTCCGTGCCGGCTGACACCATCGTGTATCTCCTGCTCCGATCCAGTCCCCTCTCCCTTCAGGGAGAGGGTTAGGGAGAGGAGCTCTATCTCCCGTTGAGGTGCTCATGCAAGACCTCCGCTTTCTCACCAACGCCGACGTCGCCGCGCGCCTGAGTTATCCCCAACTGATCGAAGCCCTGCGCATCGGCCTGGCCGACGAGTGCGAAGCCCCGGTGCGTGGCTGCCATGAATTGCCCGGGAACGCCTCGCTGCTGACCATGCCGGTGTGGCGGACGGGGCAGGACATCGGCGTGAAGCTGGTCACCGTGTTCCCCGGCAACGGTGAGAGGAACCTGCCGGCAGTGGCCGCCCTGTTCTGCCTGTTCGACGGCGAAACTGGGCGCCCGCTGGCGATGCTCGAGGCGTCGGAAATGACCGCCCGGCGCACCGCCTGCACCTCCGCGCTGGCCGCCGATTACCTGGTGCGCCGCGATGCGCGCCGGTTACTGATCGTCGGCAGCGGCACCCTGGCGCCGCACATGGTCCGCGCCCACTGCTCGGTGCGCGAGTACGAGGACATTGCCCTCTGGGGACGCCAGGAAGACAAGGTGCATGCGCTGGTGCAGCAGCTGCAGGACGAAGGCTATCCCGTCCACGCCTGCGCCGATCTGCGCGGTGGCGTGGCGGCGGCGGACTGCATCAGTTGCGTCACTACCTCCCGCGAGCCCATCGTCCACGGTGCCTGGCTGCGCTCGGGTTGCCACCTCGACCTGGTCGGCGCCTTCCTGCCGTCCATGCGCGAAACCGACAGCGAAGCCGTGCGCCGTGCGCGCATCGTGGTCGATACCCGCGAAGGCGCGCTGGAGGAGGCGGGCGACCTGCTGATCCCGATAAGCGAAGGCGTCATCGACGAGAGCGCTATCCACTGCCACTTGGCCGACCTCCTGCGCGGCCGTGGCGCGCGCCAGGACGACAGCGAGATCACCCTGTTCAAATCCGTGGGTTATGCACTGGAAGACCTGATCGCCGCGCGCCTGCTGCTTTCCTTGAATTAATCCAAGGAATCTGTGGGCGGGCCTGTGGATAACGTCTGGGAGAATCTCGCCAGGCCCCATGGCAGCAGGTGCCGCCCGAGGCGGTCGATTTCTGCTCGATCTTCCTGTAACCCCTGTATGGATGGACAGGCACGGCTTCGCGGAAAAGTTCCGCGCCTCCGATAGTTGTCCCCGTCAGCCGTTGAAAGACCTGTGGATAACCTTGGGAAGAACTTCTCCAGCGCAGCGGCGGCGGGGCGTGCGGCGGGGCGCTCGAAAATCGTCCAGGGGGAAAGCGGCATTCCGCTTGCCCACAGAATCCGTGGAGGAGCCTGTGGAAAAGGTGGGCGCAACTCGCGGCAGGCTCGTAGCCATGGGGCTTTCAGGCGGCTGTTCGGGTTTTATCCAGTACGGCTGTAACGCAACGCGGCAGGTTCGGGCTGTTATGCTCGGCCGATCGACAAGCACGCGCTCGGCACGAATTTCCGGCTTGCACCGGTGACGGTGGCGCCCAGCACCACGCACGTAAAAAGAGGATTTCAGTGATGACCACTCCCACTCTGTTCATTACCGGCGCCACATCCGGCTTCGGCGAAGCCTGTGCGCGGCGTTTCGCCCGTGATGGCTGGTCGCTGGTGATTACTGGCCGCCGTGAGGAGCGCCTGAACGCGCTGGCCCAGGAGCTTTCCGCCGAGACCGACGTGCTGCCGCTGGTGCTCGACGTGCGCGACCGCGCGGCGATGACTGCCGCCGTGGACAGCCTGCCGGAAAAGTTCGCCAAGCTGCGTGGCCTGATCAACAACGCCGGCCTCGCCCTGGGCACCGACCCGGCGCAGAACTGCGAGCTGGATGACTGGGACACCATGGTCGACACCAACATCAAGGGCCTGATGTACGCCACCCGCCTGCTGCTGCCTCGTCTGATCGCCCACGGCCCGGGCGCGAGCATTCTCAACCTGGGTTCGGTGGCCGGCCACTGGCCCTATCCGGGTGGCCACGTGTATGGCGCGACCAAGGCCTTCGTCGAGCAGTTCTCGCTGAACCTGCGCTGCGACCTGCAGGGTACCGGCGTGCGTGTCACCAACCTCGAGCCGGGCATGTGCGAGAGCGAGTTCTCCCTGGTGCGCTTCGGCGGCGACCAGGCGAAGTACGACAAGACCTATGCGGGTGCCGAGCCGATCCAGTCCGTGGACATCGCCGAGACCATCCACTGGATCATGAACCAGCCGCCGCACATCAACATCAATACCCTGGAGATCATGCCGGTGAGCCAGGCGTGGGCAGGGTTTGCGGTGCATCGCAAAGGGTGATGTCCGTGCCCGGGAGTTCCCCGCTCCCTGACCCTGGCTGCGCGCCCCGCTCCGAAGGGAGAGGGGACCGTTCGGTGCAGGTTGAAACCATGGCGTCAGCCGGCTCGGATAGCGCCCTCTCCCTTCAGGGCGAGAGCGGGGGAGAGGGGCAGGGCCCGCGCAGAGTTTTCAGGTAGGAGCCTCAGCCGGCGAGCAGCCAGGCGCCGGCACCCGCCGACGCCAGACCGGCGAAACGCACCAGCGGTGCAGCCGCCTGCGGCAGCGCGCGAACGATCCCGTAACCCGCTGCGTGCAATGATGCCGTCGCGCCGACGAAGCCGGCGGCATACAGCCACGGGCTGCTCAGGTCCGGCAGCTCCAGTCCGTGAGCCACGCCGTGGGCGAAGGCGAACAGTGCGGTCGCACCGATTGCCAGGAACAGCGGTGGCTGCACCGCCAGTGCGACGCACAGGCCCAGCGCCAGCACGGAGGCGGCGATGCCGGTCTCCATGAACGGCATCTCCAGTCCCTCGAAGCCCAGCAGTCCGCCGATCAGCATGGTCACGACGAAGGTGCACGGCAGCGCCAGCCTCGCCGTGCCCTTCTGCTGCGCGGCCCAGAGGCCGACGGCGAGCATCGCCAGCAGGTGGTCGAGACCGGTGACCGGGTGGGCGATGCCGGCGATCAGGCCGTGGTCGCCGTGGCCCGGATGGGCGAAGGCCACGGCCGGGGTGAGGAACAGCGCCAGGCTGTAGAAGGCTTTGCGCAGCTGCATGGAAAACTCCCTGGTTCTTGTCATGGGCGGCCGGCATCCGCGGCCGCGAAGAAGGCGTCAGGCCGCAGTCAGCAGGCCCTGGCGCTCGATGAAGGTGATGATCTCGGCCAGGCCCTGGCCGGTCTTCTGGTTGCTGAAGACGAAGGGTTTGTCGCCGCGCATGCGCGAGGCGTCCTGGTCCATCACTTCCAGTGAGGCGCCCACCAGCGGGGCGAGGTCGATTTTGTTGATCACCAGCAGGTCGGATTTGCAGATGCCCGGCCCGCCCTTGCGCGGGATCTTGTCGCCGGCGGACACATCGATCACGTAGAGGGTCAGGTCCGACAGCTCGGGGCTGAAGGTGGCCGAGAGGTTGTCGCCGCCGGACTCCACCAGGATCAGGTCGAGGCCGGGGAAGCGGCGGTTGAGCTGGTCCACGGCCTCGAGGTTGATCGAGGCGTCTTCGCGGATCGCCGTGTGCGGGCAGCCGCCGGTTTCCACGCCGATGATCCGCTCCGGCTCCAGCGCTTCGTTGCGCACCAGGAACTGCGCGTCCTCCTGGGTGTAGATGTCGTTGGTGACCACGGCGATGTTGTAGCGCTGACGCAGGGCGCGGCACAGCGCCAGGGTCAGTGCGGTCTTGCCGGAGCCCACCGGGCCGCCGATGCCGACGCGAAGAGGTTGAGAGTTCATGGCAGTTCTCCTAGGAGCGGAACAGACGGCTGTATTGGGTTTCATGGGTCATGCAGGCCAGCGCGAGCCCGAAGGGCGCGCCGCCGTGGGGATCGTTCTGCAGCGCGGCCCGGCAGGCGGCGTCGAGGTCGGGAAGCAATTGCGAGGTGAGCTTCTGCGCGGCCAACTGGCCCAGCGGCAGGGTCTTCATCAGCACCGCCAACTGGTTCTCCAGCCAGCTCCACAGCCAGGCGCCGAGAGCCTGCTCGGGGGAGAGCTCCCAGGCGCGTGCGGCCAGCGCCCAGGCGGCGGCGAAGGAGGGCTCGGCTTGCTCGGCGAGCCAGGCGCGGGCGGGTTCGTCCAGCTCGGGTAGCGCTTCGAGCAACTGGCCGAGGGAGAAGCCCATCTGCCGGTTCTCCAGGCCCAGCTCGCGAGTCTCGCGGCTGGCGCGATGGCGCTCGGCGGCGTCGCGCAGGGTGTCCCAGTCCGCGGTTTGCGCAGCGCGTAGCAGCTCGGCGAGCAGCGGGCCTTCGAAGCGCGCAAGGTTCAGGTGCAACTGATCGGCAAGCCAGGTGCGGGCGCCGTCGGCGTCCTTCACCTGGCCCTGGTCGATGGCGCTCTCCAGACCCTGGGAGTAGCTGTAGCCGCCGATGGGCAGCTGTGGGCTGGCCAGGCGCAGCAGGGCCCAGAGGTTCGAGGTTTCAGTCATGAACGACGACCTGGCAGGGCATGCCGATCGGCTCCCTCTCCCTTCGGAGCGGGGCGCGCAGCCAGGGTTGGGGAGAGGGTGCCAAGCCATTGCGCCAATTTCACCGGCGCACTCCGAACTGGTGCAGCTTCGGTGCGTAGTTGAATTGCTCTTCGCCGTGGTGCGAGTGGTGATGTCCGCCGCCATAGGCGCCGTGCTCTGGCTGGAAGGGCGCTTCAATGGCCGACACCGTGGCGCCGAGCTGGTCGAGCATGGCCTTGAGGACATAGTCGTCGAGCAGGCGCAGCCAGCCGTCGCCTACCTGCAGGGCGACGTGGCGATTACCCAGGTGATACGCCGCGCGGTTCAGCTCGCGGGCGTTGGCGCAGGTGACGTGGAGCAGTTGCTCCGGCGCCGCGCAGACGCGCACGACGCGGCCGTCGTTGGCCAGCAGGCATTCGCCATCGGTCAGCGGCGACTGGCCGCGTTCGAGGAACAGGCCGACGTCTTCACCGGTGCTGGTGAAGCAGCGCAGGCGGCTCTTGCTGCGCGCCTCGTAGTTCAGGCGCAGCTCGGCGTCCCAGTGTTCGCGGGGTTCGATTCGTTGATGGATGACCAACATGGCAGTGTCCGGCAGTAGCAATGGCGGTGCTACAGCAAGGGGCTTGCCAGTGCGGGCCCGCGTCAGCGCTGACGCGGGCTGCAGCGCTTGTCCGAACGGTCAGCAATGGTGCGTGCGCGCAAGGATGGTGCGCACGAAAACGGTGCGCACCAAGGCGGGGCGCTCGGGTGCTCTCTATCGGCGATTTCCTGCCTCCCGGCATTGAGGCTCCTTGTAGGAGCGCCCCATGGGCGTGATCGCGGGCATGGCCCGCTCCTACAGGAGCGTCAGCGCAAGGGCCCTACGGCTCGCGAAGCCCCGTCAGGGTCGCGAACCGATCCCGGTCCAGTGCTTGGCGCCGATCATGATGAAGCGCAGCTGCTGGGTGATCTTGGCCTGGGGCGAAAGGTGCGTCGGCAGGCTGTCGGCGGGCGGGTCGATCAGCTCGGGCAGGGTTGCGAACACCGTCTTCACCACAAGGTCGGCGATCACGTCGATGTCCTGGGCGGTGAGGTGCGGCAGCTTGTTGAGCAGCGCAAGGTCGGCAGCCAGATCGTCGGTGATGCGCTGGCGCAGAGCGCCCACGGCCTGGCGGATCGGGTGTGAGCCGCCGTACTGCTCGCGGGCGAGGAAGAGGAACTGGGTGCGATTGGCGGTGACGGCGTCGAGGAAGATGCGGACCGAGGCCTCGATCACGCCGCCCAGTTCGAACTCGTTGCGGCGCACCACGCGCAGGGTTTCGCGGAAGGTCTCGTCGACATCGGCGACCAGGGCAAGGCCGAGCTGGTCCATGTCGGTGAAGTGCCGATAGAAGCCCGCCGGCACGATTCCCGCTGTCTTCGCCACTTCCCGCAGGCTCAGGGTGCCGAAGCCGCGGCCGCTGTCCATCAGGCTGCGCGCGGCATCCATCAGGGCCAGGCGGGTCTGTTGTTTCTGTTCGGCGCGGGGAGTGGACATACGACTGTGCTATCCAAGGCGAAGGCGCAGGCACTCTAGCAAATGCCGGTCGGCGCAGGGGAAGTTCCTGAAGTGAATAGTGAACGAGTGTTGACTGAAATCTCCTGCTCATGAGATTTTAAGTGAACACGTGTTTACTGTTTGGTATTTATCCATGTCCCTGCTTCCTTTCGCCGGCCTGCGCTTCATCTCGCCGTTGCTGTCACCGCTGCGTGTCCTGGTGCGTGGCCAGTGGCTGCGCGAGTCGGACGTCGATGCCGTGTTGCGCGCCTGCAACCGTGGCTGGTCGCTGCGACGCGTGTTCGCGCGGGTCGAGGCACGGCAGTGGGTGGCGGACGACATGCTCGAACTGCGCCTGCGCCCCAATGCCCACTGGCGTGGTGCGCGCGCCGGCCAGCACCTGCAACTGTTCGTCGAGCGCGACGGTGTGCGCCACAGTCGCAGCTACAGCCTGACCCGCGTTGCCGGGGACGGCTGCCTGGAATTCGCCGTGAAGCTGCAACCGGGTGGGCGGATCTCGTCTTTCCTGCAGCAGCAGCTGTGTGTCGGTGACGTGCTGGAACTGGGCCAGCCGGACGGCGACCTGAGCTGGCCGGCTGACGATCAGGGCGTGTTGCTGCTGGCTGCGGGCAGTGGCCTGACGCCCTTGCTCGGTCTGTTGCGCGAGGCGCTCGCCCGTGGATACGGCGGCCCGGTGACGCTGCTGCACTACGTCCGTGCGCGCGGCCAGAAGGCTTTCGTCGTCGGGCTGGAAGCGCTGGCGCGGCAATACCCCAATCTCGAACTGCGCTGGGCGCTGAGCGGCGATGCTGCGCTGGACGGCGAGCTGTCCGGGCGCTTCCAGCGTGATCACGTGGCCGGCCTGGACGCTCGCCATGTGCTGGCCTGCGGCCCCGGCGGCTTCGTCGAAACGGTGCGCCAGGTACTCGAATCGAGCAGTCGCAGCCTGCAGGTGGAAAGCTTCAGCCCGCCCGCCTGGGACGACGGCGAGCCAACAAAAGCGGTGAGCCTGAGCTTCGCCCTCAGTGCGCTGCAGGTGGCCGGCGACAGTCGCCGCAGCCTGCTGGAGCAGGCTGAATCCCACGGCCTGCGCCCGGTGCACGGTTGCCGGCAGGGTGTGTGCACCCGTTGTACCTGCACGCTGGTCAGCGGCTGCGTGCGCGACCTGCGCAGCGGCGAGCTGTTCAGCGAACCGGGGCAGCCCATCCGCATCTGCGTCAGCGCGCCCCAGGGCGACCTGACCGTCGATCTCTGATCATCAGGAGAATGTCCATGCGCGAAGATCGCGACCTCAGCGCCGCCGAGCTGGCGGCCTTCGGTGCCGAACTGGACGCCCTGCGCCAGCGCACCCTGCACGACCTGGGCGAAAAAGACGCCCGTTACATCCGCCGCATCCGTGCGGCGGTGCGCTTCTGCTGCTGGAGCGGCCGCGTGCTGCTGATGGCCGGCTGGTTCCCGCCGACCTGGCTGCTGGGCACCTTCCTGCTCGGCCTGGGCAAGATCCTGGAGAACATGGAGCTCGGCCATAACGTCATGCATGGCCAGTACGACTGGATGAACGATCCGGAATTCTCCGGGCGCAGCTACGAGTGGGACATCGTCGGCCCTGCGGATTTCTGGCGGCACACGCACAACCACGTGCACCACACCTACACGAACGTGCTGGGCATGGACGACGATGTGGGCTATGGCGTGGTGCGGCTGTTCCCCGAGCAGAAGTGGAAGCCGTTCTACCGCTGGCAGCCGCTGTGGGTGACGATCCAGGCACTGTTGTTCCAGTACGCCGTGGCGGTGCAGCACCTGCGCCTGGACAAGTACGTGAAGGGCCGGATGAGCAAGGAAGAGCTGCGTCCGCTACTGCGCCAGTTCAACGCCAAGGTCGGGCGCCAGTGGGTGAAGGATTACCTGGTGTTCCCGCTGCTGGGCCTGTTCACCGGCGCGTTTGGCGCGGTGCTGCTGGGTAACGTCATCGCCAACCTGATGCGCAACCTGTGGACCTTCACCGTGATCTTCTGCGGCCATTTCACCGAGAAGGCGGCGGTATTCCCACCCGAGGTGCTGCAGGGCGAGACACGCGGCCACTGGTACCTGCGTCAGCTGCGCGGATCAAGCAACCTGGAGGGCGGCAAGCTGTTCCACATCCTCACCGGCAACCTCAGCCACCAGATCGAGCACCACCTCTACCCGGACCTCCCGGCACGCCGCTATGCGCAGCTATCGAAAGAGGTACAGGGGATTGCGGCGCGCTACGGCCAGACCTACAACAGCGGCCGTCTGTCGGCGCAGTTCGCCACAGTGCTCAAGCGCATCTGGGTCCATCGCCGGCCAACGCAGCCGGCGATCGCCTGAGGCGAATCAGGCGCGGCGGGTCATCGGCGAGGCAACCTCTTCACGCAGGGCGCGCAGGTCGGCGGCATCCTGGTTGAGGTGATAGATGGACTTGAGCAGTTTCTGCCGGAGCAGGTCATCCTGGACCTGTTCGACCGCGCGCATGACTTCCAGCGCCGTGGCCTCGTTGTTGGCGGCGACGGCGTCGAGGGTCTTGCGCAGGCTGCGGGTTGCGTGGTGCACGTTGGTGATCTCCTGAAAACTGCGAGCACCCTACGACCTGATTATTTCCAATAAATTTCAACAAGTTGCTTTCCGATCGGCGGACATGATGTCGCACTAATGGCCTACCGCCGGAGAAAGCATGCACAGGGCCAGCAACGGCGCGAGGTTAAGCAGCAGGACACCGATCTTGTAGACCGCCATGCCGCCGTAATGAATCGCATCGAATGTCTCCACCGGCAGGTCGAACCAGCGGCGATGCAGGCGGTAGACGACGTCGTGGGCGAAGGTGAAGGCGGCGAACCAGACCAGCAGGATGGTGTAGTTGATCAGGGTGCAGTAAAGCAGGAAGGGTTTCAGGTCCTGGAGCAGCATGGCGATTCTCCGGGTACATACTGCATTGGAGTGGTCGCAGGGCGCAGGGTTTCACCGACTTGTCGGCGTGCGCGCGTCCGATAGCCGGCGCGCTGGCCGACGGCCATAATGCGCACCGGCCGCAAACCATGTGATCTTTGCCGCGCGACCGCTGTCCGATGTGCGGACGGCTAACCTTGCCGTAACACCCACCTTCCTCATCTGCCTGCCGGACTCGCCATGTTCAGCCCGCTCGTCACGTTCCCCGCGCTCTATACCGCCACGCTGCTGATGCTCGCCGGCTCCGGCCTGTTCACCACCTACATGGGTCTGCGCCTGACTCAGGAAGGGGTCAGCGACCTCTGGGTCGGTGGCCTGATGGCGGCGTACTACTTCGGCCTGGTCTGCGGCGGCAAGTTCGGCCACAAGCTGATCGCCGGTTTCGGCCACATCCGTTCCTACGTGGCCTGCGCGGGGATGGCGACGGTGATCGTGCTGATCCACGCGCTGGTCTCGCAGCTGGAGGTCTGGATCGTCCTGCGCTTCGTGATGGGCGCGGTGATGATGAACCAGTACATGGTGATCGAGAGCTGGCTCAACGAGCAGGCCGAAGGGCACCAGCGCGGCAAGGTGTTCGCCGGCTACATGGTGGCGGTGGACGCTGGCCTGGTGGTCGGCCAGGGCCTGCTGGCGCTGAGCCCGGCACTGGATTACAAGCCGCTGCTGCTGGTCGCCATGTGCTTCTCGTCCTGTCTGATCCCACTGGCGCTGACCCGCCGCGTCCACCCGGCCAAGCTGGTGGCGGCGCCGCTGGAGATCGGTTTCTTCTGGAAGCGCGTGCCGCAGTCGCTGGGCACCATTTTCGTCGCCGGCCTGATGGTCGGCGCCTTCTACGGCCTGGCGCCGGTGTATGCGGCGCGCAACGGCCTGGACACCGCGCAGTCGAGCTTCTTCGTCGGCATGTGCATCGTCGCCGGCTTCTGCGCGCAGTGGCCGCTGGGCTGGCTGTCGGACCGGGTGAACCGCAGCTGGCTGATCCGCGCCAACGCCTTGCTGCTGTGCGTGGCCGCGGTGCCGATGTGGGGGCTGATCGAACTGCCCTATACGCTGCTGCTGGCGAATGGTTTCGTCACCGGCATGCTGCTGTTCACTCTCTATCCGCTGGCCGTGGCGCTGGGCAACGACCACGTCGAGCAATCGCGTCGGGTGGCGCTGTCGGCGATGCTGCTGACCACCTATGGCGTCGGTGCCTGTATCGGCCCGCTGTTCGCCGGCGCGATGATGCGCCACTTCGGTCCGGGCATGTTCTACATGCTGGTCTCGGCCTATGCGCTGATCCTGATCTTCTGGGTGCAGCCCAAGCGTGTCACTGGTGTGCACCGCGTCGACGAGGCACCGCTGCACCACGTCGCCATGCCGGATACCGTCAGCCCGATGGCCGCCGCGCTGGACCCGCGCGTCGATGAAGTGCCGGAAGAACTGGTGGTGGAAGCGCCGGCGACCATTGGCCGCTCCGATGGCGAGCCGGATGCTGGCGAGACGAAGCACTGATCCTGTGTCGCTAGCGCAGAAATGAGAAAGCCCGGCAGATGCCGGGCTTTTCTTTCGCCTGTCAGGCGTATTTCGTATGGATCAGGACACACGCTTCAGGTGGGCATCGAACACAGTGTCACCACCGGACTCGGCGACCATGTTGCTGTGCAGCTTGTCGACGGTGTGCTCGGAGCCGTTCTCGGCTACGCGGGCGTCATCCATCTGCTTGTGCAGGCGGTCGATGGTGCGCTCGGAACCATTGTCGGCAACGCGGGCGTCGTCCATCTGCTTGTGCAGGCGGTCGATGGTGCGCTCGGAGCCGTTGTCGGCAACGCGGGCGTCGTTCATCTGCTTGTGCAGGCGATCGATGGTGCGGTCGGAGCCGTTTTCGGCAACACGGGCTTCAGCGCTCTTCTGCTGCAGTTGGTGTTCGTGCTGTTGGGTGGCGCGCGGGCCGTTGTTCAGGATGGCCGGGGCGGCGAAGACGGCGCTGGCGGACATCAGGGAGGTGAGTGCAAGGCTGAGGGCGATCTGGCGTTTCATGTTGTGTGGCTCCGAAAGGGGGGCGGTTTGTTTTGGCTACAGGGTTATTTTCCCTTCGGATAAATCGATTTAAAAACGATGCCTGGTAATACAGAGCATCAGTGATGTCGATTATTTAGCCGGCTAATTTCTACTATCGCCGTCAATGATGGAACGACGAAAACCGCTCTAGGGCGGCATTGAAGGGCGTGTTTCAGGTGGTTTCAGGCAAGACGCCGTTACAAAACACGGCTGGCCTTTAATCGACGGTGGGTTGTCGCGGGGCTGGATCGATAAGAAAGCCCGGCGAGGCCGGGCTTTTCTCGCACCTTGCGGTGTACTGCCTGGAGCGTTACGCCTTCAGGTGGGCGTTGAACACAGTGTCGCCACCGGATTCGGCCACCATGTTGCTGTGCAGCTGGTCGACGGTGTGCTCGGAACCGTTTTCAGCAACGTTCATCTCTTCGTGCAGGCGGTCGATGGTTTTGCTCGAACCGTTTTCAGCGACGCCCAGTTGCTTGTGCAGGCGGTCAACGGTCTGGCTGGAGCCGTTCTCGGCGACATTCATTTCCTGGTGCAGGCGATCAACCGATTTGCTGGAGCCGTTCTCGGCAACGCTCATCTCGCTGTGCAGACGGTCGACGGTTTTGCTCGAACCGTTTTCCGCGACACCCAGTTGCTTGTGCAGGCGGTCGACAGTCTGGCTGGAGCCGTTCTCGGCGACATTCATTTCCTGGTGCAGGCGATCGACCGATTTGCTCGAGCCATTTTCGGCGACGTTCATTTGCTGATGCAGACGATCAACGGACTTGCTGGAGCCATTCTCGGCCACGTTCATTTTCTGGATCAGGCGATCGACCGACTGGCTGGAACCGTTTTCGGCGATACGGGCCTTGGCCGCGTCGAGTTGTTTCTGCTGCTGACCCAGGCTGCGTTCGGCGCCGTCCTGAACCAGGATCTGGGTCTGGCTGGCGTTGATCACAGGGGATTCCTGCTGGGAGCCGGCGAAAGCGGCATTGGCAGCAAGTACGGAGAGGGCAAAGCCAAGTACGAGGGTGCGTTTCATGATGCGGCTCCAGAAAGAGTGGGGTAGTTCGTTGGACACGGACTCAGTATCTGTTCTGGATTATCGATTGGAAAACGATGCTGGGAGATAGTCGCTATCGATGCCGATGATTGTTGAGTAGTGTGTTTAAAATCAAATAGTTAGTTGTGAAAATTGACTTCTATCAATGCCTTCGATGGGCGTTATCGGTGTAATTGCTAGTATCTGATTGGTCGATGTATTTAAGACTGGGAATGACGCAACGGCTCTGGGGCGGGGCTTTCCAGTGAATGCTGGCGCCAGGTGCGCGATGCCCGGCCGGGGCCGGGTATCGACGAGGGCGATCAAGCGGGGAGGACGGCGCGCTACTTCAGGTCGTGGAGCAGGTCCGCCATGTCATCGG